>NZ_CP032663.1:3067500-3401250 GCF_016647575.1 Proteus vulgaris | reverse complement strand
CCGTCGTGGTATGATTGATAATATAAAATTAGGCTCTGGTGGTATTCGTGAAATCGAATTTATTACTCAGGTTTTCCAGCTAATTCGCGGGGGAAGAGAGCCTGAGTTACAAAGTAATTCATTATTAACAGTGCTTAATGTTATCACTAAACTTGAGCTGTTAACGTCACAAGAAACCGCTCAACTCACTGAAAGTTATCTTTTTCTTCGTCGATTAGAAAATTTACTACAATCTATTGGCGATCAACAAACCCAAACCCTACCTGAAAGTGAAGAAGATAAAGCACGGTTAACTTTTGCAATGGGATTTGATGATTGGGAAACGCTTTATCAAGAAATTAACCATAAGATGCAGGCGGTTTCCGTGATATTCACGCAATTGATTGGTGAAGAAGACGAGAATGATGATGAAGATGATATCTCTGAATTTAAGCGTCTTTGGTTACTTGGGCGTTTGCCTGAAACGTCGCCATTATTTCATGAAACATTAACCATCGAAGCTCTTGGGGCGATAAATCAGACGTTACAGAATTTTCGACAAGATATTGGCAAGCGAACGATTGGACCGAGAGGACGTGATGTTCTTGATGCCTTAATGCCCAAACTATTAGCTAAAATTTGCCAGCAACCTCAAACTCTAGTGACACTACAACGTGTGACGCCTCTGCTATTAAGCATTGTGAGTCGTACAACGTATTTAGAGCTGATGCAAGAGTCGGATGAAGTTTTAACACATGTTATACGACTCTGTGCGGCATCACCGATGATCGCTGAACAATTAGCGCTTCACCCTTTATTGCTAGATGAATTACTTGATCCTAACTCTCTTTATCAACCCCTGCCTTTAGATGCGTATCGTGATGAATTACGCCAATATTTATTACGTGTACCGGAAGAAGATGAAGAGCAACGATTAGAAGCATTGCGCCAGTTTAAGCAAGCCCAATTACTACGTATCGCTGCTGAAGATATTACAGGTGTATTACCAGTCATGAAGGTTAGCGACCACTTAACCTATTTAGCTGAAGCTATTATTCATGCTGTTGTTCATCAAGCTTGGTCATATATGGTGAAACGTTATGGTGAGCCTGAACATTTAGCTCATCGTGATGGATTGGGTTTTGCAGTCATTGGGTACGGTAAATTGGGGGGATGGGAGCTAGGATATAGCTCTGATTTGGATTTGGTCTTTTTATTAGATTGTCCAATAAATACGGTGACAACAGGGGCTAAACAGATTGATGCCCGCCAATTTTATCTGCGTTTAGCACAGCGTATTATCCATTTATTTAGTACCAGAACATCTTCTGGTGTGTTGTACGAAGTCGATGCGCGTTTACGCCCTTCAGGTGAATCCGGTATGTTGGTTAGTACTATTCAAGCTTTTGATGAATATCAGAAAAATGAAGCTTGGACTTGGGAGCATCAAGCGCTAATTCGTGCCAGAATGATTTACGGCGATGATGAATTACAACAGATGTTTTCACGTATTCGTCATGAAACGTTATGTCTTTCTCGTGATGCTGATGTGTTACAAAATGAAGTGCGCGATATGCGTAAAAAAATGGTGCAGCATCTTGCACCAACACAAACAGATAAGTTTGATTTAAAAACTTCATCTGGCGGCATTACCGATATTGAATTTATCGCACAATATTTAGTATTGCGTTTTTCTCACCAATATCCAGCTTTAACTCGTTGGTCTGATAATGTGCGTATTTTTGAGTTAATGGCAAAACATCAAGTAATGGATGAAGATGAAGCTCTCGCTTTAACACATGCTTATGTCACATTACGTAATGAATTGCATCATCTGGCGCTACAAGCATTACCTGCCATTGTGGATAATCATTGTTTTATCGCAGAGCGAGAGTGCGTATTAAAAAGCAAACTGAAGTGGCTCGGTGAACAAGAGTAATGGTTTGTTGGCATGAAGTCTTATGTGTATCTCTTTTTGCCTAACAAGTTATGGTATTATTTCGGCTTATTTTGAAAATAAATGTGGAGTATGGGATGAAAGTAACGCTGCCGGATTTTAATAAGGCCAATGTGTTGGTTGTCGGTGACGTCATGTTAGACCGCTATTGGTATGGCCCAACAAGTCGAATTTCACCAGAAGCCCCAGTGCCAGTGGTCAAAGTAGATACCACAGAAGAGCGACCAGGCGGGGCTGCAAACGTTGCAATGAATATCGCGTCTCTTGGTGCTAATTCGCGTTTAGTGGGTTTAACCGGTATTGATGAAGCCGCAAAAGCATTGAGCAATACATTAAATCAGGTCAATGTGCGTTGTGATTTTGTCTCTGTTGCGACACATCCAACGATCACAAAATTACGTGTTCTTTCTCGTAATCAGCAATTAATCCGTCTTGATTTTGAAGAAGGATTTAGCAATGTTGATCCTCAACCTATTTATGAACGTATTCAGCAAGCATTGCCTTCTATTGGTGCATTGGTTTTATCAGACTATGCCAAAGGGGCGCTTTCTCATGTTCAAGAGATGATCAAACTGGCAAAAAAAGCGGGTGTACCTGTATTAATCGATCCTAAGGGATCTGATTTTGAACGTTATCGCGGTGCAACGTTATTAACGCCAAATATGTCTGAATTTGAACAAGTCGTTGGTGTTTGTAAAACCGATGAAGAGCTGGTGGAAAAAGGCACAAAATTAGTTAGAGATTTAGATCTTGAAGCGCTGCTTATCACTCGCTCAGAGCGCGGAATGAGCTTACTTCGTGCTAATGAAGCCCCACTGCATTTACCAACTCAAGCACAAGAAGTTTATGATGTTACTGGTGCTGGTGATACGGTAATTGGCGTATTAGCAACCTCTTTAGCTGCTGGTAAACCTTTAGGTGAAGCCTGTTTCCTTGCTAACGCAGCTGCGGGTGTTGTTGTCGGTAAATTAGGGACATCAACGGTGTCACCTATCGAGCTTGAAAATGCAATCCGTGGTCGTTCTGACAACGGTTTCGGCATGATGGAAGAAGAGCAACTAAAACAAGCTGTCGAATTAGCGCGTCAACGTGGTGAGCGTATCGTTATGACGAATGGTTGTTTTGATATTCTTCATGCAGGTCACGTTAGCTATTTAGCGAACGCACGTAAATTAGGTGATCGCCTTATTGTTGCTGTAAATAGTGATGCGTCTACTAAGCGATTAAAAGGTGAAAGTCGTCCTGTTAACCCATTAGAGCAGCGCATGACAGTTTTAGGTGCTTTAGGTGCAGTCGATTGGGTTGTTGCATTTGAAGAAGATACACCACAGCGCTTAATTGCCTCTGTATTACCGGATATCTTAGTTAAAGGTGGCGATTATAAGCCTGAAGATATCGCAGGTAGTAAAGAAGTTTGGGCAGCAGGTGGTGAAGTAAAAGTGCTGAATTTTGAAGATGGTATTTCTACAACAAATATCATTAACGCAATTAAAAAGAAATAATTAAGCTCTTTTATTAAGCTTAAAAGAAAGCACTCTACGGGGTGCTTTTTTTGTTATGGTGACTAATTATTATGTTCTAATATTATCAATAATTATTGTTCTCGTTTTAAATGATACTCAACAATATAATCTTGAGTGTTTCTATACATGATTGAATAGTTAATATAATCACCATGGATACTGTATGATAATGTGCTGAGTCTTAATATTGGAATGTTATTTTCTATTTTTAATAATTGACAAATATTGTTGTCTGGCATTATAGGATGAAATGTTTCGTAACTTCCCGCTATTTTTATTTGGCAAACATTCTCAATAAAGTCAAACTTAGAGCCTTCTAAATGGGTTAATGTTAAATTAGTAAAATATTTAACAGGCATATAACTATCTTCAACAATAAGCGGTTTATTATCAACGTAACGTATTCGCCTTGAATAAAAAATACGTTCATTTGAATTAATTCGTAATTTGCTAGCAATAGATAAAGGACAGGGAATAACACTAAATTCTATAACTTCACTTCTTACATTGTGGCCTGTATTTGCCATTAATTCGACAAAGCCTTTTAAGCTTGCATTTTCATGATGAACATCTTTCTCTTTAATATAAGTCCCTGAACCTTGCTTCCGTTCTAATAAACCTGCGATAACCAGTAAATCTATAGCTTTACGGATAGTCATCCTTGAAACATCGTATTGCTCTGCTAATGTTTTTTCAGCCGGTAATGTGTCACCAATTTGATATCCTGCCGAATTTATTTGAATTCTTAGGCTTTTTGCAATGTCTTTATAGATCACTTTTATACCTCTTTTTATTCTAAAAAATAGTTTTCTATATTTAGAATATCTGAGTCTAATGTTTTGATATATAGCAAAATGATTTGTAGTTTGAAAATGTGAACGTTATCAAAAAATAAAAAGTGATCTGCTTTTTTACAAAAAGGTAGATCACTTTACTTGAAAGATTAATATGAATTAGATCACGAATAACTCATTTCGAGTGAGAGAATAAAGAGAAAAGAATCTAATCTGAATTTACAGAATAAAAATAAATTAAATAGTATGTCGTCCCAGTAGCAGTAAATAAGAGGATATTTTTATGCTCAGTCAAATACAAAGATTTGGTGGAGCCATGTTTACCCCTGTCCTGCTATTTCCTTTTGCAGGTATTGTTGTAGGCATTGCAATTCTATTACAGAATCCATTATTTATTAGTGAAGATTTATTAAGACCTGATAGTTTATTTGCTCAAATTGTTCATATTATTGAAGAGGGTGGATGGACTGTTTTTCGCAATATGCCTCTTATTTTTGCAATTGGTTTACCAATAGGTTTAGCCAAAACAGCACAAGCAAGAGCTTGCCTTGCCGTTATGGTGAGTTTTCTCACTTGGAATTATTTTATTAATGCTATGGGTATTGTTTGGGGAAGTTATTTCGGCGTGGACTTTACAAATGAAGTTGGCGGAAATAGTGGCCTTACAATGATTGCCGGTATTAAAACATTAGATACTAGTATTATTGGTGCAATTATTATTGCTGGTATTGTAACAAGTATACATAACCGTTATTTCGATAAACAGCTTCCTGTATTTCTAGGTATATTTCAGGGAACATCTTATGTTGTATTAATTAGTTTTTTTGTGATGTTACCTTTAGCGTGGATAACATTATTTTTCTGGCCTAAAGTGCAAGTTGGTATTCAATCTTTGCAAGTGTTTATGGTTGAATCAGGCTCTTTAGGTGTTTGGATATATACCTTTCTTGAGCGTATTTTAATTCCTACTGGTTTACATCATTTTATTTATGGACCTTTTATTTTTGGCCCAGCAGTCACTGAACACGGTATTCAAGTTGATTGGGCTCAAAATATGCAATATTTCAGTCAAAGTACACAATCTTTAAAAGAGTTATTTCCTGAAGGTGGCTTTGCGCTACATGGTAATAGCAAAGTTTTTGGCTCTATTGGTATAGCGCTAGCTCTCTATTTTACTGCCGCGCCTAAAAATAGAGCCAAGATTGCGGGTTTACTTATACCTTCTGCATTGACCGCTGTATTTGTGGGAATAACAGAACCTTTAGAATTCACATTTTTATTTATCTCACCGTTATTGTTTGCCATTCATGCCGTGTTAGCCGCCACATTAGCGACAACGCTTTATCACTTTGGGGTTGTTGGAAATATGGGTGGGGGGATCATCGACAATTTTCTTCCTATGAATTGGATCCCAATGTTTCATAACCATTACGGAATGATTATCACGCAAATAGTTATAGGGCTCATTTTTACAATGATTTGGTTTGTGGTGTTTAGAACATTAATTATCAAACTTAATTTAAAAACACCGGGTCGTGAAGAAGATGACGAAGAGATAAAACTTTATAGCAAACAAGACTATAAAAATAAAAAGTCACAAGTTTCAGATAGTTCAAAAACAGCAAAAGAAGATCGCAAACTCGCACTTCCTAAAGGCATTCTTGAAGGCTTAGGGGGAAGTAGAAATATCAAATCCTTAAATAATTGTGCAACACGTTTACGTATTGAAGTGATAGATAACGAAATAGTTGAAACGGATGCTTATTTCAAAGGGCTCGGTGTACATGGTGTGGTGCGTAAAGGCCATGCATTACAAATCATTATCGGGCTACATGTTTCTCAAGTGAGAGACAAAATTGAACAACTTATGAAAGAAGATACACAAAAAATCATCTTGTCGGAGGCTATATAATGAAGAAGTTCTCAGTCGTAATTGCAGGTGGCGGTAGTACATTTACACCCGGTATTATTTTGATGCTACTGGAAAATTTAAAACGTTTTCCATTAAGAGCCATCAAATTTTATGACAATGATGCCGAGCGGCAAGAAACCATTGCTAAAGCTTGTGAAATAATTCTTACTGAAAAGGCACCTGAAATTGAATTTTGCTATACCACAGATCCTAAAACTGCCTTTACGGATGTTGATTTTGTTATGGCGCATATCCGTGTTGGTAAATATCCAATGCGTGAAAAAGATGAAAAAATTCCTTTGCGCCATGGTGTATTAGGACAAGAAACTTGTGGGCCTGGTGGTATTGCTTATGGTATGCGTTCTATTGGGGGAGTCTTAGAGTTGGTTGAATATATGGAAAAATATTCACCAAATGCATGGATGCTAAATTATTCTAACCCTGCTGCAATTGTCGCTGAAGCTACTCGTCGTTTAAAACCTAATGCGAAGATCTTAAATATTTGTGATATGCCAATTGGCATTGAATCACGTATGGCACAAATTGCAGGATTAAAATCACGTAAAGAGATGCGAGTTCGTTACTACGGTTTAAATCATTTTGGCTGGTGGACTCAAGTTGAAGATTTACAGGGGAATGATTTACTGCCTGTGATCCGTAAACATGTTGCTGAACATGGGTATATTCCAAAAGTGGCTGGTGAGCCAGTTGAAGCCAGCTGGAATGATACATTCGGTAAAGCAAAAGATGTGTGGGCATTAGATCCAGCAACAATGCCAAACACTTACTTGAAGTATTATTTATTCCCTGATTATGTTGTTGAGCATTCTGATCCTCATCATACTCGTGCGAATGAAGTGATGGAGCACAGAGAAAAGAATGTGTTCAGCGCTTGTCGTGCCATTACTAATGCAGGTAAATCATCGGCAGGGCATCTTGAGATTGATGAACACGCTTCTTACATTGTCGATCTAGCAACAGCTATTGCGTTTAATACCCAAGAAAGAATGCTACTGATCGTTCCTAACAACGGATCAATTATTAACTTTGATCCTGAGGCGATGGTAGAGATCCCTTGTATTGTCGGAAGTCATGGCCCAGAGCCTTTGGTAATGGGTAAAATTCCATTATTTCAAAAAGGAATGATGAGCCAACAAGTTGCAGTTGAAAAATTAGTGGTAGAAGCGTGGATTGAAAAATCCTATTTAAAACTGTGGCAAGCCATTACGATGTCTAAAACTGTACCAAGTGCGACTGTCGCGAAAGCGATTTTAGATGATTTAATTGAAGCAAATAAAGACTATTGGCCGGAATTAAAATAGTTGCTAATGGATTATTAAGGTTATAAAAAATAACCCTGTGTCTTTGTGAGATACAGGGTTTTTTCTTTATTACTAAAACAAGCAATAAAGTGAATAGATTAAGCCTTATTTTCAGCTTGAGTTTCTACCACAATTTCAACTTCTTCAACTTGGGAAACTTCAATTTGAGGTTTTGCCAGTAGACCAGCTTCTAGCTCATTTAAACGTTGTTCTAAACGATTAAGTTTTTCACGAGTACGTAATAAAACTTGAGTTTGTACATCAAACTCTTCGCGATTGACTAAATCCAACTTGTTTAATTGAGATTGCAGAACAGTGCGGATTTTTTTATCAATGTCATCACCAAAATCTTTAATGCCCTGTGGCAGAACGTTTTGGATTTGGCGCGCGACTTGTTCAAGTTTTTTCGGGTCCAACATGGGATGTCCTCACAAATAAAATAGAAAGCTGAGGCTAAGTGTAATATGAGGACAGAGGGAATAAAACCAGATATCAAGATTATTGTTACTTTTTTATTATAAATAGTTAAATAACCGTATGTCATAAAATGATTATGTGATGAAACAAAGATTGTCGCCGATTGATGATTGCCTCTTATAATTTTAAAGCGTATAGTTTCACCGTTAATCTCAGGGCGGGGTGAAAGTCCCCACCGGCGGTAGATACCTGAATACTTAGGTAAAGCCCGCGAGCGCTTTGTGTTGCCATTGTAATGCAAAGGTCAGCAGATCCAGTGTGATTCTGGAGCCGACAGTTAAAGTCTGGATGGGAGAGAATAAAATAGCATCAGTAGGATCATTGTATCCATTCCTGTTGTTTCTGCTTGTGTATTTATTAAGCAGAGATCCACTCCTAAGACTGCCCTGATTCTGGTAACTTTCATTAATTATTGAGGTTTTTTTACCATGAATCAGACGCTACTTTCCGAATTCGGTAATCCATTTGAGCGTGTTGAACTTGCTCTAGAAGCCCTTCGTGCTGGCAAAGGCGTAATGGTGCTCGATGACGAGAACCGCGAAAATGAAGGCGATATGGTTTTCGCAGCAGAAACGATGACCACAGAACAAATGGCGATGTCTATTCGTCATGGCAGTGGCATTGTTTGTTTATGCATTACAGAAGAACGCCGTCAACAACTTGATTTGCCTATGATGGTGGAAAATAACACCAGTCATTTTCATACGGCATTTACGGTCACGATTGAAGCAGCACAAGGTGTAACAACGGGTGTTTCAGCATCTGATCGTTTAACCACAGTACGTGCAGCGGCTGCTGACAATGCAAAACCAAGTGATTTAAATCGTCCTGGTCACGTATTCCCATTACGTGCTCAACCTGGCGGTGTGTTAACGCGTGGTGGACACACTGAAGCGTCGATTGATTTAGCAACTTTAGCCGGTTTTAAACCTGTTGCAGTGTTATGCGAATTAACAAATGACGATGGCACAATGGCAAGAGCACCAGAAGTAATTACTTTTGCTAAAAAGCACAATATGCCTGTGTTAACTATTGAAGATTTAGTGGCTTATCGTCTTCGTGAGGAGAAAAAAGCTGGCTGAAATTAACATGTTATAAACGACACTGAAAAACACACACACTTATATCAAGCCACTTAAGGAAACTTAGGTGGCTTTTTTCATATTTTTTGAATAACTATTTCATACTTCTTTGACTATATTTCAAGTAAGAAGGCAGTATGCTTATGTGATAAGAACACTCGCCATAAGAGGTGGTTATGGAAACAAAAATGATGCCAGCGCTGTTTATTGGGCATGGTAGTCCAATGAATGTATTAGAAGATAATACATATACTCGCCTCTGGTCAAAATTAGGGGAAACGCTTCCTCAACCTAAAGCGATTTTAGTGATTTCAGCTCATTGGTATACCGATGGGACTTATGTAACAGCAATGTCGCAACCAAAGACAATTCATGATTTCTATGGATTTCCACCAGAGTTATACGCAATAGAATACCCAGCGCGAGGCTCGATAGGCTTAGCCGCACTGATTGAAGATCTTATCGATCCGATTAAATTAAAACTCGATATGGATCAATGGGGATTAGATCATGGGAGTTGGGGAATACTCGAAAAAATGTATCCCAATGCAAATATTCCTGTTGTTCAATTAAGCATTGATGCACGCCAATCAGCACAATGGCATTATGAATTGGGGCAAAAGCTGGTTGAATTACGTAAAGAAGGCGTCTTAATTATTGGTAGCGGTAATATCGTTCACAATTTAAGAATGATGGATTGGCAAAATAGCGATGCGACGCCTTATTCTTGGGCATTAGCCTTTAATGAGACAGTCGAAAACAGCTTACGAAGCGATAATGTGCCAGAAGCGTTATTTACGATTTTATCAACAGAAGAAGGGCGATTAGCGCATCCTACACCCGACCATTTTTTACCTGCGTTGTATCTATTAGGTTTAAAACAAGAGGGTGAAAAGGTAACAGTGCTGAATAATGATATTGTGAATAAATCACTAAGCATGATGACGTTTCAAATTGGATAAAACTACCCAATAGAACCACCCAATAAAACTAATTGATAGAAATAAAAGGCTAAATTCATTTTATAGAATTTGGCCTTTTTTATATTAAATATAATGTATCGACTCATTATATTTCCCTCGTTATTGACCTTTCCAATTTTCTATATAGATATAATAAATATATTTAACTATTTGTTTATATTGATTTTATTTTTATAAAAAGAGAATTCTGATAAGCTTTTTTATCTCTCAATATAAATATTTATTATTGAGATTTTTTGTTGACATTTGTCAACGTTCGATATTAAATTAAGTTTATTGGAGGTTAATGAAGAAACATCCAAATAAGCATATTCAATCTGCTATTGAATATGCTTTAGAGCATGAATGGGTATGGATTGCTTCAGGTAGTCATTCACATACATTTTGTAAACTACGTTGTGGCAATCCAGCTAATGAACATAAAAATCATCAGATAAGTATTTGGTGCACGCCATCAAATATGGAAAATCATGCTAAGCAGATAATAAGAAAGGTTAATCAGTGTTTTTGATCTTTTAGTAAATAAAGCGACTTAGGTCGCTTTTATCGGGATGAATTTAGAGGAATAACGATGCCTTTATTTAATTTTACATTAACATTATCAGGTGTATCGAGTGATATCGATGGATTGGAAGATGCGCTATTTGAAAATGGTTGTAATGATGCTTTAGTCTGTTTTTATGGGAAATCTGTATATTTAGAATTTGATAGAAATGCAAATTCATTAGATGAAGCTATCAGTTCTGCAATAATGAATGTTGAGTTAACAGGGATGAAAATAAGAGTGGAGTCTGTAGATTCTACAATGGTAGGTTTAAGTGACATTGCAGAGCTAACAGGATTAACACGACAGGCAATAGCATTATTAAAAGATGGTTTAAGAGGTGATGGAAATTTCCCTTCACCCATTCAGCGGATAAAAGGTCAATCTCCATTATGGGATTGGTCTGTTGTTGCTGATTGGTTAGAAAAAAATAATCGTTTACATAAATGCCCTGAACTTAGCCAACATGCCAAAATATTGTGTAAATGGAATTTAGCTTTACGAATAAGTAACAATGAAAATAACATTGAATTACAAGATACCGTCGAGAAGATATTGGCGCTAAGAAGACAAATTAACGAGTAAAAATAAAAACACCCCAAAGTTAATTAACTATGAGGTGTTTGAATACAGATATAATCGATTTTAGATCAATCTAAAATAATATGCGGATAGAAGCGGGAGAGATCTTGAGTAATAAGCTCTCTATCTTCTCTAATGCAAATACCTGCGGATTGGTCGTTAACCAGCCAGCTACCAATTAATGTATAACTATCACCAAATTTTGGCAGTGGATGGAAATCTTGAACAATAAAGCCTTCTTCACCGTAAGGGCCATCTGCGACAGCAATATCCTTGCCGTTTTCAACAATACGAATATTTGCACCTTCGCGTGAAAACAGTGGCTTGATAACATAACGCGATAATGAATCAGGCGCTTTACCGTCATAAAAATATGCAGGCAGTAGATTCGGGTGATTAGGGAACATCTCCCAAAGCATTGGTAGTAATGCTTTATTTGAAATAATGCTCTTCCAAGAAGGCTCTAACCAACGAATACCTGCATCAGCCAGTTTAGTTGAGAAGTCTTCGCGGAACATAAATTCCCAAGGGTAAAGCTTAAACATATTGCTGATTATCTGATCTTGCAGATCAGTTAACTCACCACGTTCGCCTAGACCCAGATCTTCAATAAAGACAAAATCAGTCGTTACTTGGGCTTCTTCAGCACAATCTTGTAGATATTGAACTGTACCACGATCTTCTTCAGTATCTTGGCAACAAGACATATGCAGATAACGCATTCCGTATTGATCACGAAGCTCTGCGAATCGATCAATTAATTTCTCTTGAATGCTGTTAAATTGATCGGCATTTTGCGGTAAACGACCTGCATTGACTTGATCTTCAAGCCAGATCCATTGGAAAAAAGCAGATTCATACAGAGAAGTTGGAGTATCTGCATTATTTTCTAACAGTTTTGCCGGACTTTTACCGTCATACGCTAAATCAAGACGTGAATAGAGTGAAGGTTGAGACGATTTCCATGAATCACGCACAAAATCCCAGCAGTGACGCGGGATTTGAAAGCGAGTCAGTAATTCTTCACTATTAGCCACTTTATCAGCGACTTGTAGGCACATCTGATGCAACTCTTCTGTCGTTTCTTCTAACGTTTCAACCTCTTCCATTGAGAATTGATAATAAGCATCTTCAGACCAATAAGGCTCGCCATACATTGTATGAAAGTTAAAGCCAAATTCCGTTGCTTTTTCACGCCAATCCGGGCGTTCAATGATATTTTCACGTTTCATGGTTTTTAATTAACCACCTGAACGGTAAGAAGATGAACCGGTTGAGCTACGGTTATTATTTGTTGCACTGGTACGTTGAGCAGCTGCTTGTCTTGAAACCGTATTACCAAAGCCACCACGAGTTACCGTTGAGGTTGTTGATGGTTTTGGTGTCATCGCTGTTTTTGGTACGTTCATTTGACGACCGCCAACCGCAGGGCCGTAGTTACGACCTGTTGCATCCACAAATTTACCATTTGCAGGGCTTGTTGGGTTACGCGAACTAAACAGAGGTTGTGCTGGCGCACCGCCACCCATTAAGCGACCCATCATATAACCCGCCATTAATGGCATAAAGAAGCTACCACCGGAGTTAGCTTGAGCCATTTGTGAGCTGTCTGGGCTTAAATTATTGGCATTTTCAGTACTAACAGGCTGTCCATCAATAGACGCTGTTTGAGTACATTGCGCATCACCGAATTCAGCTACGCAGTCTTCTAATGTTGCGTATTTAGGTGCGGTACGCTGTGCTTCTTGCAATGCAGTGCGATAAGAGTCTTCACACTGTGCTGCTTGTGAAGGATTCGCTTGAGCACATTCTTGTGCATTCATATACAGTGAAACTGTCTCATCGCTCTCTTCACATCCTGAAAGCGCGAATACAGCAGTGATGGCGATTGCAACAGGCGCCAGACGATAAGGACGAAATGCTTTACGGAAAGCATCACGATTAATCGATTTGGTACGTTTCATTGGCATATTGATAAGATCCATAAAAGGTAAAACGTTCAAAATAAAAGCTAGGATAGGTTAAATAGTCTAGAAAATAAATAAGAAACGCCTAATCATCAGGGATAACCAGAAATTTGTGATCTTTATAAGGTTAAGGGTAATGAAATTAGGTAAATCCTCTCTTTTTAACCTAATTGTAATTAAGGTATTTGTTAATACAAGAATATAGATATTGTTGAGATCTTAATTTAATCCATAACACAATATCTTATGTGAAGAGAAAGCATAAAAAAAACCGCTTATCAGTTTATCGCTGAAAGCGGTTTTTTATAAGTGACTAACTTCTTAATTTACAATTAAGGCGCAACGTTAAGAGCAGGGCTTGTTAACGGGCGGATAATGCTGTCTGGTGAAGTAGAAATTTCTGCACCCAGTGCATTATTTAACTGAATTAAGTCATTTTCATTTAATGTGCCGCGAGCATATTCAATATTTAATTGGTTAATTAAATAGTCATAACGCGCGTTAGATAATTTCTGTTTTGCATCATAAAGTGTTGTTGTGGCATTCAACACATCAACAATAGTACGAGTACCCACTTGGTAACCCGCTTCAGTTGCATCTAATGAACTTTGCGCAGAAACAACGACTTGTTGATACGCTTTAATGCTACTGATTGACGCAGAAATATTGTTATAAGAAGAACGAGCGATTTGGACAATCGAACGATAAACCGATTCTAATTGTTCGCTTGCACTAGTAAAACCATATTGTGCTTGTTCAACTTGTGAGCTTGTTCTGCCACCAGTATACAGAGGGATACTAACAGACAAACCAATACTATTTTGACCATTGTAACTATTGCGACTATTACCTGCTGTTGCTGGAGGTAATGCGCTGCCGTGACTATGGCTATTTGATACGCCAGTTGATGCATTTAAATCTACTGTTGGTAAGTGACCTGATTGCGCTAAGCGAATATTTTCGCGCGCTAAATCTTGACCTAAACGTGCACTTAATAAACTTAAGTTACGCTCTTCAGCATCTTTTAGCAGTTTCTCAATAGAGTCTGGTGAGGTTGTTGAAAAACGAGCAATATTGAGTGAGGCAAGATTAATGTAATAGATACCACTTACTTGGCGTAGTTTTTCTAATGCATTATCTAATTGATTTCGACCAGCTACTTCTTGTGCCAGTACGCTATCGTAATTTGCACGCGCATTTTGTACGTCAGTAATTGCCACTAAACCTACGTTAAAACGTTGAGTTGTTTGATCTAACTGACGGTAAACTTGTTCTTTTTGCGCTTCAATAAATGACAGTGAATCGATAGCACGCAAAACATCAAAGTAAGCGGTCGCGGTATCTAAAATCAGTTTTTGCTGACTTGTTTGATAAGTCACATCGCTCATGCCCGCTGTTTTTTCTTGAATGTTTAATTGGCGCCATAAAGCCATGTTAAACACACTTTGAGTCAGCGTTAAATTTGCACCAATAGAATTGGATTCGGTATCTCTTGCATCACGGTAGCCGCTTTTATAATCTGCAGATGCACCTAATCCTAATTGTGGTAATAATGAGCCACGAGCTTCATTAATTTTTTCAAAAGCTTGATTTCGTTCAGCTAATGATTTGCGTAACTCAGGGTTACTGTCCTTTGCTTTTTGATAAACTTGGAGCAGATCCTCAGCCTGACTTGCAGTGCTGAATCCTGCCAAACTCATCGTGACCAAAAGAGAGAGCAGTTTTTTCATTTTAATTCCTTGTTGCAACAGTTTCGCTGAGTTGCCTCTGTTAATCTTGATTGGGGATAATTCTAGCAGATTGTTTCCCTAAGTAGGGGTAGCCATTTGTGCCATATCCTTTTATTTTAGATTAACTTTACATGAATTGTTGGCAAATTTCTTTAAATCTGTATTAAACGTAAGCAATAAAAAGACTCTTAAATGTAACTTAAGGAACATTGTATGAAGAAAAGGGAAAATACACCATTTTTATACGGTCGTGAAGATGTGAAATTGCTCAGTCAAAGAGATTTATATAAAGGCTTTTTTCGCATGACCGAATATCGCTTTAAACATCGCCTTTTTGAAGGAGGATGGAGTGAAGAGGTTAAACGTGAGGTTTTTGAACGAGGCAATGCTGGTGTTTTGCTCGCTTATGATCCTAAACGTGATGAAGTGGTGTTAATTGAGCAAATTCGTATTCCTGCGTATGAAACCAGCGAGACACCTTGGTTGCTTGAAGTGGTTGCGGGTATGGTCGAACAAGGGGAAAGCCCTGAAGATGTTGTTAGACGGGAAGCCCAAGAAGAAGCAGGGGTTGTTGTTGGACGATGTGAACCTATTGTGAGTTATCTTTCAAGTCCCGGCGGTACGAGTGAAAGAATGCATGTCTATGTTGGCGAAGTTGATGCAACAACGGCAAAAGGTATTCATGGATTAGCGTGTGAGAACGAAGATATTCGTGTTCATGTCGTGAGCCGAGAACAAGCCTATCGTTGGGTTGAAGAAGGCGTTATTGATAATGCAGCATCTGTTATCGCGCTTCAATGGTTACAACTTCATCATATTGCATTAAGAGAGCGTTGGTCAGTAATTTAATACACTAATCAATCTTTAAAGGATGTTTTTAGTAATATTATCAAGTAGAGTAACTATCTCTAAGTGTACGATATCAAATGAATTAAATTATAAAATGAAGTGAAAAAAACGTGATTGAAAGCGAGAATATTTCTCACTAATCTTTTGAAATGTGTATTGGTTGGCAGATCTTTACTACGAAAATACGTTAACATAACGGCTAATGAGAGTGAAACAAGGAAACCTTTTGGAAAGCCAGCTTGAATTATCGGTGAAACACAAAAACACCGTAAGAATATTACAAATCACAGACACCCACCTCTTTGCTAATGTGGAAGACACTCTGCTGGGCATTAATACCTATCGTAGCTACCATGCGGTATTAAATGCGATTAGAGAGCAGGGTCTTGATGTTGACTTGATTGTTGCGACAGGTGATTTAGTTCAAGATCAAACCTTTGAAGCTTATCAGCATTTTGCTGATGGTATTGCGACGCTAACACCTCCTTGTGTTTGGTTGCCGGGGAATCATGACTATCAACCTGCGATGATTGATGCTTTAAATCAGGCAGGAATTTTGTCAGCTAAACAAGTGTTGATTGGTGATAATTGGCAAATGCTATTATTAGATAGCCAAATTCAAGGTGTTCCTCATGGTGAGTTATCAGATTGTCAGTTAGATTGGCTAACACGCTGCCTTGAAAGTCAAAAGCACAGAGATACGATTATCTTGTTGCATCATCATCCTATGCCTTCAGGGTGTACATGGTTAGATCAACACAGTTTAAGAAATTCTCAAGAATTGGCTGAGCGTTTAAAAGATCACTCTCAAGTAAAAATGATGCTTTGTGGCCATATTCACCAAGAAATGGATGAAATGTGGAATGGTATTCGTTTGTTGGCGACACCTTCTACGTGTATTCAATTTCGCCCTCATTGTACAAATTTTACATTAGATACTGTTTCTCCGGGCTGGCGCTATTTGGAAATGTCACTTTCATCTGATGAGAAGGGCAAAATTGACACACAGGTTTATCGTTTAGCGGGTACTGAGTTTTGTCCTGATCTTGATGCGGATGGCTATTAAGTTATGCCTCGTATTCTTTACTTACATGGCTTTAATAGCTCACCTAAATCAGCAAAGGCGCAGGCTTTTCGCCAATGGCTTGAAGTGACTCATCCTGAAATTGAATTGTTAGTTCCTCAATTGCCACCCTACCCTCAAGAAGCCGCTCAGTTAATTGAAACGTTAGTTAAAGAGAGTGCCGATGACAAACTTGGATTAATTGGCTCATCATTAGGAGGCTATTTATCTATTTGGTTATCTCAACGTTTTAACTTACCTGCGGTTGTTGTTAATCCTGCGATACGACCGTTCGATCTTTTGCAAGACTTCTTGGGGGAGAACGAAAATCCTTATACACATCAAAAATATAAGCTAGAACCTCATCATATGGATGAGCTGCTTGCTTTGCGTATTCCCACAATCACATCACCTGAACTTATTTGGTTGCTTCAACAAACTGGAGATGAAATACTTGATTATCGTCAAGCTGTCTCATATCTTGGCGCGTGTAGGCAAACCATAGAATCGGATGGAAACCATGCTTTTGTGGGTTTTGAACGTTTTTTTCCGAAAATTATTCAATTTTTAAAGATAATTTAGCCTTTCGGTCGATTAACCTGTAAAACGTAGGTTGATGTATCTAGCCGAAAATTAATATCATATTGCCGCCAACACCTGTTATTATAAACAGTATTTTTCTAACAGCGAACCGCAGATTAAAACAATGACTCAATCAAGTTATAACGCAAAGGATATTGAGGTTCTTAATGGTCTAGAGCCTGTACGTCGCCGTCCGGGGATGTATACAGATACAACAAGACCGAACCATTTGGCACAGGAAGTGATAGATAATAGCGTGGACGAGGCGCTTGCGGGACACGCATCGAAGGTCGATGTCATTTTATATGAAGATCAATCTATCGAAGTTATCGATAACGGGCGAGGAATGCCCGTCGATATTCACCCTGAACTTAAAGTCTCTGCTATCGAGTTAATCCTAGCTCACCTCCACGCCGGAGGAAAATTCTCTAATAAAAACTATCAATTTTCTGGCGGGTTGCATGGTGTGGGGATCTCGGTTGTTAACGCCCTTTCAAAGCGTATTGAAGTAACTGTTCGTCGTGATGGCAAAATTTACCAAATTGCCTTTGAAAATGGCGATAAAGTTGAAGAGTTACACGAAATTGGCACCTGTGCAAAACGAGACACAGGAACGAGTGTACATTTTTGGCCTGATGGCTCTTATTTTGATGTTCCTCGTTTTTCGTCTAAAAGTTTATCTCACGTATTGAAAGCCAAAGCGGTACTGTGCCCGGGCGTTAATGTTTCTTTTGTTGATAAAGTAAATAACACCCAAGAGAACTGGTGCTACGCTGATGGTTTAACCGATTATTTAAGTGAAGCTGTTGCTGAATTTGTTCGCCTTCCTGAAGAGCCGTTTACTGGCAAATTTGAAGGTGATAATGAAGCCGTTGAGTGGTCTATGTTATGGCTGCCTGAAGGTGGCGATCTACTCACTGAAAGCTATGTTAACTTAATTCCAACGGTACAAGGTGGTACACACGTAAATGGTTTACGCCAAGGCGTGTTAGATGCCATGCGTGAATTTTGCGAATTCCGTAATTTACTACCAAGAGGCCTTAAGTTAACTGCCGATGATACATGGGAGCGTTGTGCTTATGTATTATCAGTGAAAATGCAAGATCCTCAATTTGCAGGGCAGACTAAAGAGCGACTCTCCTCAAGACAAACCAGTGCGTTTGTTGCAAATGCAGTAAAAAATGCTTTTAGCTTATGGCTAAATCAGAATGTTCAAATCGGTGAATTACTTGCCGAAATGGCAATTAGTAGTGCCCAACGTCGTATGCGAGCCGCTAAAAAAGTAGTGAGAAAGAAACTCACTTCAGGGCCAGCATTGCCGGGTAAATTGGCTGATTGTACTTCTCAAGATTTACGTTATACCGAACTGTTTTTAGTTGAAGGGGACTCTGCGGGAGGCTCAGCTAAACAAGCGCGAGATCGTGAATATCAAGCGATTATGCCTCTGCGCGGTAAGATCTTAAATACATGGGAAGTTTCTTCAGATGAAGTGCTAGCGTCACAAGAAGTCCATGATATTTCCGTAGCGATTGGTATGGACCCTGATAGTGATGACTTAAGCCAATTACGTTACGGTAAAGTTTGTATCCTTGCGGATGCTGACTCAGATGGTTTACATATCGCAACCTTGCTGTGTGCTTTATTTGTGCGCCATTTCCCTGCTCTTGTTAAGGAAGGGCACGTTTATATGGCGATGCCACCACTTTACCGTATCGATTTAGGTAAAGAAGTTCATTATGCCCTTGATGAATCAGAAAAAAATGCCATTTTACAACGACTAAGCCGTAAAAAAGGAAAACCTAACGTACAGCGCTTCAAAGGATTGGGTGAGATGAACCCACTTCAACTGCGTGAAACAACGCTTGATCCTAATACGCGTCGTTTAGTGCAATTGGTGATTGATGATGAGAATTATCAAGAAACCCTAGGCATGATGGATATGTTGTTAGCGAAGAAACGCTCTGAAGATCGCCGAAATTGGTTACAAGAAAAAGGCGATGAAGTTGATATCGAAGTGTAATGGATACCACAAGAGTCTGAGGAAAAAATTGAATGAGTGAATTGACTCATGATGGTGTAGAGCGCCAACCGCTCCACTTATTTACAGAAAATGCCTATCTCAACTACTCCATGTACGTCATTATGGATCGTGCATTGCCTTTTATTGGAGATGGGCTAAAACCTGTGCAACGTCGTATTGTTTATGCGATGTCAGAGCTAGGTTTAAGCAATAGCGCCAAATTTAAAAAATCAGCCCGTACTGTTGGTGACGTGCTAGGTAAATATCACCCACATGGTGATAGCGCATGTTATGAAGCTATGGTGCTGATGGCTCAGCCATTCTCTTACCGTTATCCATTAATTGATGGGCAAGGTAACTGGGGGGCTCCGGATGATCCGAAATCTTTCGCCGCGATGCGTTATACCGAATCACGCCTTTCTAAATATTCACAAACATTATTGAGTGAATTAGGACACGGTACGGTAGATTGGATCCCTAACTTTGACGGCACGATGCAAGAGCCGAAAATGTTGCCTGCACGCTTACCTAATATTGTGCTTAATGGTACAACCGGTATTGCTGTTGGGATGGCAACAGATATTCCGCCACACAATGCGCGTGAAGTAGGACAAGCTTTAGTGATGCTTTTAGATAATCCTGATGCGGGATTATCTGATGTGATGCAATATGTTCAAGGCCCTGATTATCCGACTGAAGCTGAAATTATTACCGCTCAAGACGATATCAAAAAGATTTATAAAACAGGGCGTGGCTCTGTCAGAATGAGGGCTGTGTGGCAGAAAGAAGAAGGATGTGCGGTGATCACTGCATTACCTCATCAAGTTTCTGGCGCTAAAGTACTTGAGCAAATTGCCGCATTAATGCGTGCCAAAAAACTACCTTTAGTTGAAGATTTGCGTGATGAATCTGATCATGAAAATCCAACTAGGCTTGTTATTGTTCCTCGTAGTAATCGCGTCGATTTAGAACAAGTGATGTACTACTTGTTTGTGAATACTGATTTAGAGAAAAGTTATCGCGTTAACCTCAATATGATTGGGTTAGATAACCGTCCGGCAGTAAAAGGGTTACTGACTATTTTAAATGAGTGGTTAGTTTATCGTCGCCAAACAGTCACAAACCGCTTAAATCACCGTTTAGAGAAAGTTTTACGTCGCTTAGAAATTCTCAAAGGTTTATTAATTGCTTATCTCAATATTGATGAAGTGATTGAAATTATCCGTCATGAAGATGAGCCAAAAGCAGAATTAATGCGCCGCTTTGAGTTATCTGATATTCAAGCCGAAGCTATTTTAGAGTTACGTTTACGTCATTTAGCCAAGCTTGAAGAGATGAAACTAAAAGGCGAAAGTGATGAGCTTGAAAAAGAACGCGATAGCATTGAGAAGTTGTTAAGTTCACCACGTCGTTTAAATACTTTACTGAAAAAAGAAATTGAAGCCGACGCAAAAGAATTTGGTGATGATCGTCGTTCGCCAATCCGTCCTCAAGAAGAGGCGAAAGTGGTAAATGAACAAGATATGTTGCCATCAGAGCCTGTCACCATTGTATTGTCTGAAATGGGTTGGGTACGTAATGCGAAAGGACATGATATTGATCCTAGTGGCATGAGTTATCGTGCAGGGGATAGTTATCACAGTGCAGTACGTGGTATGAGTAATCAGCCTGTTCTATTCCTTGATTCTACGGGACGTAGCTATACCCTAAGCCCAAATGATATGCCTTCAGGACGTAGCCAAGGCGAACCATTAACAGGCAAGTTAACTTTCCCACCTGATGCCAGCGTGAAATACATGTTAGCGGGAAGTGCGGGGCAAGAGTATTTACTGGCGACAAAAGAAGGTTATGGTTCTGTTCTCTCTTACGATGAGATGGAAACAAAGAATAAGACAGGTAAAGGGCTACTGACGGTTTCTGAAGAGACTGAATTATTAGCACCGTTCTTAGTTGATCCTCAGAAGAAAAATGAGCAACACTGGTTTATTATCATCACTGATAAAACACGTATTTTAGCCATTTCAGCAGAACAGCTAAATGAAATGAATAAAAAAGGACGTGGTACACGTCTTGTTGCTTTAGGGAAAGAGCAAGCTGATGTGATTGAACAAATGCTGTTCGCACCTAAAGATGAAGCATTAATCTTTACTGTTGATGGTCAGCAAGAAGTGCTTAAAGCAGAAGAGATCAACTATTTTAGCGGTAATGCGGGTGATGAACCTATTCCGTTAAAACATCTACATCCTGAAGCTGTTACCGTCATTATGTCTGAAAAAGGGCTTATTCGTTGCCAGAAAGGACATAATATTGATGCTAAATCGGCTGGCTTTAAATCCGGTGATGATTATTTTGATGCTGTTGAAGGTATGAGTAACCAACCGGTACACTTGATTGATACAACAGGTCAAAGCTATACCGTTGATGTTGATGTATTACCTTCGGGTCGTAGCAAGGGCGATGCACTAACTGAACGATTAAAAGTTCAGAAAGGTGCGCAATTACGTCATGTTGTTATGGGCGAAAGTACTGATAAGATCTTAATGGCGTCTGATGCAGGTTATGGATTTATTTGTCAGGTTGATGATTTAACTTCTAAAAATAAAGCAGGAAAATCACTACTGACTTTACCTGAAAATGCATTACCATTACCGCCACAACGCTTGAATAATGAGCTCACGGATCTCATTATGATCATTACGAAAGGCGGTAGAATGCTGATTTTTGAAGCGTCAGAATTACCAACGATGGTAAAAGGAAAAGGAAATCAAATGGTTTCTATTCCGGCTTCACAAGCAGCAAGTGGTGAGGATAACGTCGCTTGGTTACGAGTATTACCTGAAAATGCCTCTGTGACACTGCATTTTGGTAAACGTAAAATGACAATGTCGATGAATGAGCTAGTTAGCTTTAAAGCAAAACGTGGACGCCGAGGAACTTCTTTACCTCGCGGTGCTCAAGTTATCGATCATATTGATATTGAAACCAATTAAATCTAATACTTAATTGATATTGAGTGGGTCTGTTGGCCCACTTCTATTTAGGACGCTAAAACTTATGTTAGCCATTATTCGAGGCATCATTGTCATTCTTTACACCATTATAGTGGTGACGTTTGGAATGATTTATTGCATGTTTTCACCAAGAAATCCTAAGCATGTAATGACTTATGGACGCTTATTCGGCAAGTTATCTACTGTTTTTGGTATCAAGCTCGTTGAACGTTTTCCAAAAGAAGCAGAAAGCTATGGCCCAAGTATTTACATCGGAAACCATCAAAACAATTTTGATATGGTGACGATGTCAAATGCAGTACAACCTAATACCGTAACAGTGGGTAAAAAAAGCTTAATTTTTATTCCTTTTTTTGGCCAGCTGTATTGGATAACCGGTAATATTTTGATCGATAGAGCAAATCGCTCTAAAGCACATGGCACTATTTCACAAGTTGCTGATCAAATTAAATCGAAGAAGATTTCAGTGTGGATGTTCCCTGAAGGAACGCGTAGCCGTGGTCGTGGCCTTTTACCGTTTAAAACAGGTGCATTCCATGCCGCCATTCAAGCAGGTGTACCTATTATTCCGGTTTGTGTTTCTACAACGCAGGATAAAATTAAGCTAAACCGTTGGAATAATGGCTACGTTATTGTTGAAATGTTGCCTCCAATTGATGTTTCAAAATACACCAAAGATCAAGTTCGAGAATTAGCAGAAGAATGTCGTCAAATTATGAAAGCGAAAATCGAAGAGCTAGATAAAGAAGTTGAAGAAATGAATAAGCGTGATTTTCCCGGTAAATTAAATTAATACTTATTTGGTTTCTTTGTTCATAACAATATAAGCCTGATTTTCAGGCTTATATTGTTATACTCGTCATACTTCAAGTTACAGCGTTGTTGACTGCGCTCATTCGCACTAGTCATATGCTCCTAGCGACTTATTTACTTGTCGCCTAGCTGCACTTTGAATTATTTAAAACATAGATTATCAACTATTTTTAGGATTTATGTCACATCCGCGCTATTATGCTCCCGTAATTTCATTTAAGTCCTTTTGTCTTTAAATCACAGCAGCTTTTTTCCTGTCACGACATTTTTGATTATGCGATAGGAATATTTGTATTTTGTTGCGGAGAAAGTATGTCATTTAGTCGTCGCCAGTTTATTCAGGCTTCAGGCTTAGCGGTATGTCTGGGCTCAATATCTTCTTCTGTTCGTGCTGAATCAGTCAATGATAAACAATTACCTATACCGCCATTGTTGGAATCTCGCCGTGGTCAGCCTCTTTTTCTGACTTTGCAAAATGTGCATTGGGCATTCAATGGTACGCAAAAAGCGGAAGTTTGGGGGATCAATGGCTCAACACCGGGACCGACAATCAAAGTCAAAAGTGGCGATGATATAAAACTCATTTATAGCAACCGTCTTAATGAAGCAGTATCAATGACGGTGAGCGGTTTATTAGTTCCGGGGACTCAAGTCGGTGGTGCGGCAAGATTAATGTCACCCGGCGCTTATTGGTCGCCAGTATTACCTATTCGTCAGAAAGCAGCAACATGTTGGTATCACGCCAATACTCCCTTTAAAATGGCACCTCATGTTTATAATGGATTGGTGGGAATGTGGATCGTGGAAGATGAAGAGAGCAAATCCCTTCCTCTACCAAAACATTATGGTGTAAATGATTTTCCGATCATTATTCAAGATAAACGGATCGATAATTTTGGTACGCCACAATACGACAAAGAAGCCGCTAGTGATGGTTTTTATGGCGATACACTGTTAGTCAATGGACGTGAAGATCCTTATATTGAAGTCTCAAGAGGATGGATCCGCTTACGTTTAGTCAATGCGTCTAATGCTCGTCGTTATGAACTAACTGCAAATGATGGCCGCTCACTCTACCTTATCGCTTCGGATCAAGGATTATTAACCTCTCCGGTAGAGCTGAAATCAATTCCAATGGCTCCGGGTGAGCGACGTGAAATATTGGTTGATATGTCCGAAGGTGGAGAAGTCACAATTACAGCAGGGCAAAGTGCCGGCTTTATGGATAGGCTCCGTGGTATTTTTGAACCTTCAGATTTACTACGTAACGCCAATGTATTAACCATTAAACCAACTGGATTAATGTCGTTAGTGACAGACAAAGCCCCTGCGCAATTAGCGGTAGATGACACACAGATCACCACCTCTATTCAGCCTAGAACTATTCAATTGCATAACAGTCCTCCGGGAATAAATAATGCTCGTTGGGAGCTTTCACGAATTGATTTAGTGGGTAGACAAAATGGGTGGGAGCGTTGGCTTGTCACCGTACCGACACCGCAACCATTCCATATTGAAGGTGCCCGTTTTAAAGTGATTAACCATAATGGTCAGAAACCTGCACCTGCAGATTTTGGTTGGAAAGATACTGTTTGGATCGAAAACCAAAGTGAATTGCTGGTGGAATTAAAACAGCCTTCTTATTCACATTTCCCTTTCCTTTATTACAGCCAGTTATTAGAAAATGCAGATAAAGGCATGGTAGGACAAATGGAAGTCACACCTTTGGAATAAAAACTGAGTATTAGCACTAATTTAAATTAAAAGAAAAACAGTATTTTTAAAATAAAGATACTGTTTTTTTTATATTAAAAATAATGTGGATTATATTTTTTAGACTAAAGTTAAATAGAGAAAAATATTCTCAAAAACAAATTGTTAATCAATTTGATATTTTTGTTTATTTATTTAAGTTCTCTTTATTAAGTTGATTTAAATATTGTTATTAATGAGGTTAATATTGAAAGAGGTTAATTTTGACTGTTTGTAATATAATAACAAGTGATCTAACTTTGTTTAATCTATCTGTTAATTTGTGATTGCGTAGTCAATCTATCTATTTTTCTGGCATGAAATCATATTTTTGAGATGCTCTTCAAGTAATTATTTCGCTAGAAACTAGAGAATCTCCGCGTCTTTTATTTTTGATCCTTAATTAATGTTATTAAATTTTAATATAACTGAAGGTACAGAATGAACAAAGAAATAGCTTTAAGTCACCATCACAAAATGAATAAAAAAAATAAAATAAATAATAATATATTTCAACTTTCCATTGTTGCGTCAGCACTTCTTTTTTCTGGATATTCCGTTGCATATTCAGAAGCTGGGCAATTAGGCGATGCAAAAAGTTGGGAAAGCCAAGAGTATCAAAAAGACTGGGGGCTAGCTGCTATGAATGCCTCCAGTGCTTATGCACTTGGTTTTCATGGGCAAGGTGCCAAAATCGGTGTAATGGACTCAGGTGCATTATTATCACATCCAGAATTGAATGATGCTCGTTTTCATGCGGTGAAAGCTAAAGGTCAATATGGCACAACCGGTATGCGCTACCCTCAAGAATTGGGTGGGCATTATGAAAAAGGTCAAGCCTTTGATGTTGATGGAGGCTGGATCAAAGGTGTGAATGATACACACGGAACACACGTTACAGGCACTGTAGGTGCAAACCGTGACGGTAATGGTATGCATGGAGTTGCATGGGGTGCTGATGTTTATTTAGGAAATACAGGCGCAACAGACAGCAATAACTACGGTCCTTATCAAGATTACACCTACTTCTACACTGGCTGGAAAGCTATGGTCGATGCAGGGGCTCAGGTGATTAATAACAGCTGGGGTACAAACCCTCGCATTATTAAAAATGGCGACACCTTTGGTGCCGACGGTGGTAACACCTCTGTGCATTTGCCAGTAGATACCACTGCGCAAACCGAATACGAATATTTCTACTTTAAAAAAGTTTATGGCGATAAACCATCCTTTGTTGATGCCGCTTATGACGCAGTAAAAGGCACTAATGTTGTTCAAGTGTTTACAACAGGTAACCGTGACTTTGCTCAGCCTTATTATCGTCCTCTTTATCCTTACTTTAACCCTGAAGCAGAAAAACATTGGATTGCGGTTGCTGGCTTGAAACAAAATGCAGATAAATCAGGCTATGAGCTGGTTAAAGTCTTTAATGAAGCCGGTAATGCGAAGTGGTGGACAGTAGTTGCTCCAGGTTGGGGCGTTTATTCTTCTATCGTTAATGATGATGGTAGTGCTGATTGGGATACCTTTAGTGGTACATCAATGGCGGCACCTCACGTTACGGGCGCGATGGGCGTATTGATGTCACGCTATCAATCAATGAATGCGATGCAAGTGCGTGATGTGATGTTTACAACTGCCAATCACCGTAATCCAGATGGCTCTTTATATGATAGCTGGACTGCGGCTGAAGGTACGCCAGATGTGCGTTATGGTTGGGGTACACCAGATTTAGATAAAGGGATGTATGGTCCGGGTCAGTTCTTAGGTAAATTTGAATATAACTTAAGTATGACACCGCTTGATGTCTGGACAAATGATATTTCACAAACTGCGTTAGATCTTCGTGAACAAGAAGATTTAGCATGGCTGAAAGACTATCAAGAGAAGGGTATTGCGGCTGGTGGTGATTACAATCTAGGAACGGATTTTGTTGTCAATGATGGTAATCCAGATCCAACTTCTCATATTGTTAGCAAAGAAGATGCTGAAAAATGGCGTAAAGAGTATTACCAAAAACGTGCTGATGCTATTCAAGCCAAAATTGATGCTGGTTTGTATGATGGTGCTTTAATTAAGAAAGGCGAAGGCACATTGGTTATGACTGGCGATAATACTTATCGTGGTGGCACAACAGTCGAACAAGGAACGTTATACGGCTTTACCGAATCATTTGGCACTGAAGCTGTTAATGTCAACGGTGGTAAATTAAGTGTTATTGATCGCTATAACGATACTTTCACACAAAAAGGCCAATTAGCATCGAATGAGAGTCATAAAGCTAACATTAATATCAACGATAAAGGGACTTATTTAGTTACCGTCGGACATGATGTTAATGTCGGTGATATGGCATTAAATAAAGGTGCAAGTTTAGATGTTGGTGCCGATAACGAAGGTCAATTAAAAGATATCTATCTTAATAATACTGTCGTGACGGGAACCGTTAATGCGGACAATTTAGTTGATAATCGTACTAAAACTAAAATGTTAGCAAATAACAATCCAAATAGTGATTATGCATTATTTGATAAAAATGTTTCTGTAAAAGACAACACAATTACAGGTACATTAAGTAAGAAAGAAAATACCTCTTTAGCCACATTTGCTAACAATGAAAATGGCCGCTCTATTGCGAATACATTGGATAGCACCGGTCGTGGCGATTTATTCAATGTAGTATTACCAATGAATGAAAGAGATCTGAGCAAGACTTATAATTCATTGGGCAGCGATATGTACCTTAATGCTAACAGTGCAAGTGTAGTGAATGTGTTAGGTTTAACTCGCACAGTGAAAGATCAAGCAATGGGTATTGGTCAAGGCCGTTATGCTAAATTGGATAATAGCAATGCACGTATTTGGATGACAGGTATTGGCCAATGGGGCAGTGCTGATTATGGTCATAGCAATATGGATGTTGATTTCTATGTTGGCTTATTAGGTGCAGAAATTGATGTGACCGAAAATACCAAAGCAGGTTTATTCTTTGGTGCGGGTTCAACCAAATATAAAGGTAATGAACACGGTAAAATAGACAGTAACGATATCCATATTGGTGCTTATGGTGTGTCTAATCTGTATGACGTGGCTTCATTAAACTATGGTTTCACACATACTAACCAAGATAGAGATGCAAAAAGAACACTTTGGGTAGGACAAAATGCAGGTTATAACTCTACAAGTTATGATGCAAAAATTACTCAAATTTTCTTAGAAGGTGCTTATACTCAATTTAATACAAATCAGTATTCTATTGAGCCATATGCAGGATTTAGCTGGTTGCGTGTGTCAACTGATGATATCAATGAAAATGTCGGTAATATGAAATTTACCACTAAGACTGATTCACAAGATATTCAAGTCGGTACTATTGGTTTACGTGGTGGATATCCATTTATGGCTGGCAACGTTAATATGGCTTTAAAAGGCGATATTTCTGCAAGTCATTTATTTGGTGATAACCGCCCTGAATCACGCCTCTTCTTATCAAACTCTGGTGATGCAACATTACGTGGCGGCAAACTAGATAATCTATTTGGTGTTGGTTTAGGTGTTGATGCACAATTAAGCAAATCAACAACTTTCGGTATTTCTTACCAAGGTCAATATAATAGTGATGTAAGCTCAAGTGGTATCAATGCTACGCTGAAAGTTAATTTCTAAATATTATTTGTTATTTTTTTGATATTGAAAGTCCTTAGTAATAAGGGCTTTTTTTTGTATTTATTTTCATTGTTTTCATTTATAAATTTAGTTGTTTTAAATTTAAGGAGTTTTTATGCATTTAAAAGTAGAGGGTTTTTTATCATCTGATGTATATATTCATAACAAAGTAATCTCTGATTTTTATATTATTAAAAATAGACTTGATAAAATGGAGAATACTCATTTTTCTTTATTTTTATCATCTGAAAATAGAGGATTAACTCATAAGATTATTGAAAAAATAAAGTCTATTTTTAATGTGAAAAAGAAGATAGGTTCTATTAATACAGCAGGAAAATTTAATCATACTATATCTTTAACTGATGATATACGTGAAAGAAAAATTAAGGATATTGATAAAGTAACAGTTACCAAAAAACAACTACATAACTTTATTGTTGATTATAACAAGGGAGATAATTCAATATCATTTAATTGGTTTGCTGAACAATATGTTAAAACCAAAGGTGATTTGTTGTTAGTTATTAAAGTAGCGAGTTATTTAGAAAATAATAAGTATAATCTTAATCCATTAAAGCTAATCTCCAATTCTTCATGTCCATCAAATTTTTTATCTTTCTTCAGTTTGGTAATAATAGAATCCACTAATAAAGTTAAGAAAGAAATTTTCTCCAATATCATTGATGATTATTTTAATAAAAACAAAATCAACTTAGAATCTAATGAAGAAGTAAAACGAGTCGACTTTCTTTTAAAAAATAATTATATTATTGAATGGTCAGATGAATTAAAAAGTGCATTTAAAAATATAATGGAGAATATGATAAATAGAAATGTTGATCTTAACCTTTTTCTCAAAGGTGTTGATGATTTTGAACTTATTGATGTGGAGAAATATTTTAATAAATATGGATCTGCTGATAATTATGTAAAAAATTTGTGTAGTACAATACAACAATATATAACCGATTATCCAAGAAAAGATGAATGTAAAAAAATTATTAATTATATTGTTGATAGTAAATCAAAAATTAATGATTACTTTGAGAAATATTTAAATAAAATTGATGGCGATTTATTTATGGGAGTAAATAAAGAGCAATATTTAGTTAGAATTGGGCAAATTATAGACTTTTTTGATAAATATAATAAGGAGAGTGAAAAATAAAGCACCTTGATAGATGCTTTGCTCCAAGAGTGTAGTTAACTCAACGCGACTTTAATGCCTAAACCAATCAGCACAACACCTAGTACTTTATCAATTCCTTTTTGGACTTTATTAAGCACTCTTCTGACAGGCGCACTTTGAATTAATAAAACCAATAAAGGCCAGTAAACTATGGCTAAGCCCCAAATAATAAAGGCATACCACAATTTTTCACCAATACTTGAATCAACACTTAATACTTGTGTGAAAACGGCAAGAAAGAACAAGGTGGCTTTAGGATTAAGCAAATTACAGAGGAAACCTTGCATAAAGGCTTTCTTAAAACTGATTTGTGAATGCCTATCTGAGTGTTCATCAATCGAATGATTAGATTTTGAGAGTAAACTCTGAAAACCAATCCATAGCAAATAAACCGCACCTGCATATTTCAAAATGGAAAAGAGCCAAGGTGTTGTTGTGATAAGAACGGCAATACCTGCAACACAATATGACATATGCACAAGTAATGCTGCCACAATTCCCATTGCAGTCATCATTGCCGCAGATCGTTGATAACGTGCCGCATTTTTTACAACGAGAAAAAAGTCAGGACCTGGTGAGATCATACCGAGTAAAGCAATTGTAAAAACAACTAAAGAAGTTTCAAGCATAATAGCGCCTTGTATATAACAATATTATAATGATTGAATCTTATATGATTAAGTTAACACTTCGAGTATAAAGCAATTATTTATTATCAAGGAAGCATAATTTGTATCGACTCAGGTTTTAGCTTTACGTATAGTGTGAACAGTTTTTTCCCATCTTTACCCGTAGGTGTGTAAATGAATATTAGTTTAATCGCAGCATTAGCGATGGATCGCATTATTGGTATGGAAAAGGCAATGCCTTGGACATTACCGGGTGACCTCGCATGGTTTAAAAAGAATACGCTAAATAAACCCGTTATTATGGGCCGGGTGACTTATGAGTCTATTGGACGTCCTTTACCGAATCGTCTTAATATTGTTTTAAGTAGCCAGCCAGGAACAGATAGCGATGTTGTTTGGGTTAAATCTGTAGAAGAAGCTTTGCAAGCTGCTGAAAATCATGATGAAATCATGGTGATAGGTGGTGGTAAAGTGTATGAGCAATTTCTGCCTATGGCAAATACACTCTACCTAACCCACATCGATGCTGAAGTTATCGGTGATACAACATTCCCAGATTATGAGCCTGATGAGTGGGATTCAACCTTTATGGAATACCATGAAGCAGATGAAAATAACTCACATAACTACTGCTTCGAAATATTAAAAAGAAGAAAATAACAAGAATTAAATAAAAAGGGAGATTAAATATCTCCCTTTTTATTATTCCTATTTTATTAATATAAAAACAATAAAAAGTAAGATTTATTATTCTACTTAAATATTTCTTTTTATAAAAAGAGCATTATTTTAAACCAACCATTATTTATATTTTAATAAACTCATTTTATAAGAATAATATATGAGATATTAATCAATATAGAGATTTTTTATTTTCAATATCGTGTTTTTTTATACTTATTTTGCCGTAAAAAAAAATAACATATTGATTATTAATGATTAAATTTATAGTTATTTTTAGGTGTTCGTTTTTGTATATAAAATGTTCTCTTTAGAAGAAAAAAGAGCAATTTAGGTAATATGTGAGGATAAAATCAACATAGCGCAAAAGGCAATGTCGCCATTTTTGCGCTTGAAGCAGGGAGGGGATAATAAGTGAGTTATTTGGGAGCAGATAGACTAGGTTGAGTGAAATACTGTTTGTCTTCCCAACGTAAGCAAGTGAGATTTCCACCCCAACAACATCCTGTATCTAACGCATAAATATTATCAGGAGTACCTTTCCCTTCAAGAGAGGCCCAATGCCCAAATATAATGCTATAACCTTCAGGTAATTGGCTTGGTAAATCGAACCAAGGCTTTAATGGTGCGGGTGCTTCTTGTGGTTTATCTTTGCAAATCATATCAAGCTGACCATTAGGAAAACAGTAACGCATACGAGTAAGCGCATTAGTGCTAAAGCGCAATCTCGCTAGACCAGAAAGCTCTGGTGACCAGTTGTTTGGTAAATCGCCATACATTGAGTTAATAAACAAAGGGTAGCTATCACTACTTAAAATAGCTTCAACTTCACGAGCGCACATTTTGGCTGTTTCTAAATCCCATTGTGGCGTGATCCCTGCGTGAGCCATGATGATTTTCTTGTCTTCATCAACTTGCAGTACGGGTTGGCGTCTTAGCCAATTAATTAATTCATCTGCATCTGGCGCATTGAGCAAGTCATTCAGCTTATCTCTTGGTTTATTGCGGCTAATTTTTGCAAATACACCTAAAAGATGAAGATCATGATTACCCAAGACGAGTTTAAGTGAAGTACCTAAGCTTTTTACAAAGCGCAATACTTCAAGCGAATCAGGGCCTCGTGCAACAAGATCACCCGTTAACCACAATGTGTCTTGTGTAGGATCAAAACTGACTTTATCAAGAAGGTGGCGCAGTTCATGGTAACAGCCATGAATATCACCAATTAAATAAGTTGCCATAATTAGTTTATCAATGTTGGAAGTGCAAGGCGGAAAACGGGGATCTCTATTTGAAATAATCGACCATCAGTGTCAATCATTTCATAATGACCTTCCATTGTTCCCATCGGTGTTTCAAGAACGGCACCACTGGTATAGCGGTATTGTGTGCCGGGCTCAATAAGCGGCTGTTCGCCGACAACACCTTCACCACGAACTTCAGTGGTATTACCTTGTGCATTGGTGATCAACCAATAGCGGCGCAGGAGGCGAATTGCACATTTATTCAAATTATGAATTGATATGGTATAAGCAAAAACATATCGTTCATCTTCAGGGGAAGATTGGCTTTCAATGTAAACGCTTTGTACCTGTATCGCCACTTTTGATGAGGTGAACATAGTGCCTCCTGTCTCTGGCTTTATCTTATGCTTGTGAGTCTTGCTTTTGCGATAACCAGTTTGCCACTTTGCAGTATTGCTCAACAGAAATATTTTCTGCTCTTGCAGTTGGGTCGATATCAAGTGCTATCATATCTTCTGCTGTGAGTAATCCGCCTAAGCTATTACGTAGTGTTTTACGGCGTTGATTGAATGCTTGAGCGGTAATACGGCTAAGCATTGCAATATCCGTTACTGGGTATGGCTTTTCTTTGTAAGGGATCAAGCGAACAACCGCAGAATCAACTTTAGGTGCTGGTTTAAATGAAGTAGGTGGAACTTCAAGTACAGGGATGATTTGGCAATAATATTGCGCCATCACACTTAAGCGACCATAAGTTTTACTACCGTGACCAGCAACAAGGCGATTAACCACTTCTTTTTGCAACATAAATGTCATATCAGAAATTGCGTCAGCAAAACTGAATAAGTGGAACATGAGTGGAGTAGAAATGTTATAAGGCAAGTTACCAAAAACACGCAGAGGTTGCTGACGCTCTTTTGCTAATTGTGCAAAATCGATTGTCATTGCATCTTGCTGAATAATGGTCAGCTTGTCTTTTAATGTAGGATGAACTTCTAAACGAGCGGCTAAATCACGGTCAATCTCTACAACCGTCATTTTATCCATTCTTGCGCCTACTGGCTCTGTAATTGCACCTAAACCAGGACCAATTTCAACAATGGCTTCACCGGGTTGAGGATAAATGGATTCAACAATACTTTCAATAATATAGCTGTCTGTTAAAAAGTTCTGCCCGAAGCGTTTGCGGGCAAAGTGCCCCTGATGGACTCTATTATTCATTACAATTCTGTATCATATTAATGGCTAAATTTAATGCGGTGCAAAAACTGCCAGCATCTGCGCTTTTCGTACCTGCAAGTTCAAGGGCGGTGCCATGATCAACAGAAGTACGGATAAAAGGAAGGCCAAGAGTTATATTCACGGCGCGACCGAAACCCTCATATTTTAGCACAGGTAATCCCTGATCGTGATACATCGCAAGCACCGCATCAGCATGTGTTAAATATTTAGGTTGGAATAAGGTATCAGCAGGATAAGGTCCATGAAGATGAATTCCTTGCTGACGTAATTGTGTTAATGTAGGCTCAATAATATCAATTTCTTCACGTCCCATATGACCGCTTTCTCCTGCATGAGGATTAAGGCCACAAACGTAAATTTGAGGTTCTGCTATACCAAATTTGGTTTTTAAATCGTGGTTTAAAATGGTGATAATTTCATGCAGAAGCTCACCTGTAATTGCATCCGCCACATCTCGTAGTGGTAAATGTGTGGTTGCCAATGCGACTCTTAATGTATCTGTCGCCAGCATCATGACAACACGTTCACAATGGCTACGATCAGCAAAAAACTCGGTGTGCCCTGTAAAATGCACACCCGCATCATTGATAATACCTTTATGAACCGGCCCTGTCACAAGTGCTGAAAATTCGCCATTTAGGCAGCCATCACAAGCACGAGCCAATGTTTCTACAACGTATAATCCGTTGCGCGTATCTAATGTACTTGGAATGACATTAGTGTGCAGTGCGATTGGGAGTACACAAATTTGACTTGGTGTGTGTGTTTGAGGTGGCGAGGCAGGATCGTATTCAACTAATGAAAGAGGCAGGTTTAACAATTCTGCTCTTGTTTTAAGTAATTGAGGATCAGCACAAACAACCCAAGGTAAATCCCAACTCATTTGTGCTAATGAGATAATAAGGTCAGGACCAACCCCGGCTGGTTCGCCGGGGGTGATAACAAGTGGTTTTATTTGCTTAGTTTGCATTATTCTCGTTCATTATTTTCACATAAGCCCCAACTCGTAGCTCTTGCATCCAGTTTTGTACTTCTTCATTAAATTTACGGTTGAAGAGTAAACGGTATGCTTGTTCTTTATTTGCGGCATCTGTTTTATCAACACTACGTGTGTCTTCTAATTCAATTAAATGCCAGCCAAAGTTTGAGCGAACAGGTTGGCTTAATTCATTTTTATTTAAGCGCATTAACGCATCACGGAATGCCGGATCGTAAACATCAGGCATTGACCATCCTAACTCACCGCCACGTAATGCTGAACCTGGATCTTCAGAGTACTCTTTTGCTGCATCAGCAAAGGTCATTTTACCACTGCGAATATCGGCAGAGATCTGCTGTAACTTGGCATAGGCTTGCTCATCATTCATGATTGGTGAGCTTTTTAGCAGAATATGACGGCTTTTAACTTCTGTAACAGAAAGGGTATTAGTTCCACCACGAATATCGTTTACTTTGATAATGTGTAAGCCAACACCAGAGTGAAGAGGTCCTACGATTTGGCCTTTTTGCGCATTTGCTAATTCTTTAGCAAACAGAGTTGGTAATTCATCAATAGATGCCCAACCCATATTACCGCCATTTAAAGCTTGTGGATCAGCAGAATAAGTTGCAGCTAATTTACCGAAATCTGCACCATTTTTAAGCTGATTCATAATGCGAGTAATGACTTGTTTCGCTTTTTCCATTTCTGCTGGTGCAGGGTTTTCTGATAATGGAATTAAGATATGGCTCAGGTTTAGATCAATACTTTGACTTGCTTGGCCTTCGATTTGCTTAGCAAGAGAATCAACTTCTTGAGGTAAAATAGTAATACGACGACGCACTTCATTGTTACGAACTTCTGCTAACATCATCTCTTTACGAATATCTTGGCGATAATCGTTGTAAGAAATACCATCGGCTGCGAGGCGCTTTTTCATTTGATCAAGTGAAATGTTATTTTCAGCAGCAATACCTTGAATGGTAGATTCTACCGCAGCATCAGGAATATCAATTTGCATTTGCTGTGCCATTTGCAAAATGATGTTATCCATGACCAAACGCTCTAGAATTTGTTGGCGAAGAACTTGCTCATCAGGCATTTCTTGACCCGCGCTTTTCGCGTTCATTTTGACCGTCTGTAACATTCTATTGACGTCACTTTCTAGAACGACACCGTTATTGACGATAGCCGATACACGGTTTAATTCTTGTGCAGCAAATGTTGTTGAGCTGGTAGCTGCACCGACCGTGATCATTAAGCCGATAAACAGCGTTTTCCAATTTTTCATAAGTTTCCCATTATGTATTTTCCGCATCTTATTGCGGGGTGACATATTCATTCAGCCAATTCCGTAGTCTGATTAAATCAGAATGCTCTTTGATAAGGTAAGATACCGCGTTCAAGCATTTTCTGGCTACCCAAACTATGATTGTTACTTAGGCCTCTGAGTTCCACATTGACAGACCATTTATTATCAATATCGCTGTGGTCAACTTTCCAGCCAACAATTTTTCGTTCATAACCCACATTCACAGCCCAGCAACAGGTATTGTATTGTAGACCAACCATTTGGCTAACAGGTTCTGATTCTTTGGTATCAAAGTAATAAGCACCGACAAGTCCCCAACGCTCTGCTAATGGCCAACTTCCTACAACACCGACTTGTGAAATACCTTTTTGGTATTCAGGAAGTTTATTAATACCACCATCGTAAGGGCGAACACGCGTTGCTTGGATATAGTCACGATCAACATAACGATAGCTTAACTGTAGAAGGTGATCGCTATCTGCGCGATATTCCATAACGGCATCGCCCATTGAGACGCTACCTAAGCGACGGTCATATTGTAAACCACCACGCATACCCACAGTATCCGTGATCCGCCAGTAGGCATCACCCGCCCATACCATTGAACCTGTTTCATCTGTGCTATTGATAATTTCGTTACCAATAGAAGATGGGCCTGTTCTTGGACGCTCAAAGAAGTAGATTTGACCTACAGAAACGTTAAAACGTTCAACTAATTCGCTATCATAAAAACGCGAAGTTACACCAGTGGTTAATTGGTTTGCAGAAGCAATGCGGTCTAAACCACCATACATTCTATCGCGGAAAAGTCCGCCATAGTTTGATTGTAATAATGCAGAGTCAAAGTTATTGATATTTGACTGATCTTTATAAGGAACATAAAGATACTGCACTCGCGGTTCAAGGGTTTGCGTAATATCGTTTGTTTGGTATTGACGCTCAAAAACCACTTTCATATCAGATTTAAACTGAGGCAGTACACGATTAACACTGTCATCTAATTTCTGGTTAGCGTACTTTTTCTTATAAGCGTCAGGAATATCTTGATCGTAATGAGTTGCCATTAGCTTTAATTCATTATTAAAGCTTGCCCAACCCGTAGATGCAGGGAGTGAAATCGTTGGCTCAATATGGAAACGATTTGCTTCAGGCGTGTTATCTCCGACACTGGTAAAGCGAACAAATTGAGCGTAAGTACGGAAATCAAACGGCCCTACATCATTCTTGTAATAATTGAAATCAAGTTGTGGCTCTGCACGATAAGCTCTTGCATCTTTATTGTCAGAGAAGACTTGGAACTGTTTAGTGGTTAATGTGGCATTCCAGTTCTGTTGTGCATAACCCGTACTAAATTTCTGAGTTGCATAACCATCTGTAGTGTTACCATATTGAGAGGTAAAATCAGTGAAGTATTTGTTATCACTTACTTTTGTGTAGTCGATATTAAATCGCCACACATTATTCATGACTCCACTGTGTCCCCAGTAGAATAACCAGCGATTTGCTGTATCACGAGGAAGATAGCCCGCTTTATTTTCGTCTTTATCTTTATTGTATTGGCTATCGTGATTAATCCAATCAACAGCAATCGTACCTCGTCCCGGAGTGGTTAAATAACGGAATTCGTTATCTAATTTTAAACCACGACGACTGATATAGTTGGTACTGATGGTCGCATCATAATTAGGGGCGATATTCCAGTAATAAGGCAGTAAGAAATCAAAGCCTGAACTACGGGAATAGCTTCCGTTAGGAATTAAGAAACCCGAGCGGCGTTTATCACCAATCGGTAATTGAAGATAAGGGCTATAAAAGATAGGCACATTGGCTACACGAAAACGTGCATTCCAGATTTCAGCGACTTGTTCTTCACGGTCTAAAATAACCTCTGAGCCGACAACGCTCCAGCTACTATCTCCCGGTAAACAAGACGTGAACATGCCTTTATCCATAATGGTATAGCGGTTTTCGCCACGCATTTGCATTTTATCAGCGTAACCACGGCCTTGGCGGCCAACCATTTGGTAATCACCTTGTTCGATGTCCGTATCTTTATTATTAAGGTTAGACCAAGCACGAGGGCCTTTTAAGATGATTTGAGGATCATCATAAGACACATTTCCCGTTGCTGTGACCATTCTTAATGGCGTTTCTCCTTCAGTTTGTGTCAGTTCAACACTGTCGGCACTTAAGGTTTGGTTTCCCTGTTTAATATCAACATTACCTTTATATTTGACCATGCGAGGATATTCACCTTGCATATCATTTGCGGTAATGGTGACAGGCAAGCTGTTAGGATCGCCCTGTACTAATGGTTTGTTATAAACAGGAACTCCCAGTAAACATTGGGAGGCAAGATCAGCATAAGCAGGCTGACCGTATATTGTGGCCCAAACTAGGGTGGCCAGCAGTGTGGGATAACTTTTTTTCATAAGTATTTATGTGCTTCCGTCATCAGTGGCTTCGTGCTGATAAACAGCTAGAAACTAACGCAGGGAGTTATGCGACACCAGCCCAACGTTCTGAACATTGTTCTAACGGTAACCGAAAAATAGGCGTAAGCCTCATTTTTTCGATGTTTCTGTGTTGAAATAGGGTTATAGCCTTATTAGAAACAAAAAAACACCGCGCTGATGCGGTATTTCGTGCTGTATAACAACGCTAAAGTTATTCGTTTGGTCACTCATTTTACTTTAACACAATTTAAACGAAAACAGCATTACCTCTGTCCAAAGAGAAACAGTAAATCGCTTCATTTTAAGAAAAAGTCTATTTAGAGGTTGCTTGGTGTTAGGTGTGCAAGCAAATGAATAGTATGATAATGCAAAATTGCAGTCAGAGCATTGAAGATTTGAGGAGTCTATGCGCTATTGGGGAAAATTATTAGGCCTTACCATTGGTAGTTTTGCAGGAATAGGCTTTTGGGGCATTGTTATTGGTGTTTTTCTCGGGCACCTCTATGACATGCAACGAAGTAAATTAGGAAGTGGTGGGCGCTATACGCGTGATAGACAAGCTTTTTTCTTTGCTGCAACCTTTCAAGTTTTAGGACACCTGACAAAATCAAAAGGGCGAGTGACTCAAACCGATATTTCTCTTGCCAACGAGTTGATGGATCGCATGAATTTGCACGGTGTGGGTCGCCAAGCTGCGCAACAAGCTTTTAGAGAAGGTAAATCACCTGATTTTCCCTTAAGAGCCACATTGCAACGCGTTCGACAAATTTGTGTGGGACGTCGCGACTTACTTCAGATGTTTCTGGAAATTCAATTACAAGCTGCTTTTGCGGATGGTCAACTGCATCCAAATGAAAGAAAAATGCTGTTTATCATTATCGATGAGTTAGGTTTTTCGCGTGCACATTTTGAACATATATTAGCAATGATGCAGGCTGGTCAGAATTTTCATTATCAAAGCGGACAGGGTTATCAGCCTCAACCTCAAGGCCCAACGCTCTCTGATGCGTGTAAGGTACTTGGTGTTGATGAGAGTGATGATGTTAAAACCATAAAGAGAGCTTATCGAAAATTAATGGGAGAACATCATCCGGATAAACTTGTTGCGAAAGGTTTACCGCCAGAAATGATGGAAATTGCAAAACAAAAAGCACAGTCTATACAAGTTGCTTACGATTTGATTAAAAAAGAAAAGGGATTTCGTTAACATCTTGTAAAAGAAGATGATAAAAGAGAGAATTATTCCGTGATAGAGATAACTTAGGTTGAGTTGAGTTTCTTATTTATCACGGTAAAATATAAGTGAAATTTAATTATTTCATTCTCTCTTCTCTTAAAAAAGGAACTATATCCATGTCAAACGTCCGTGTTCTTGTTGGGGTTATGGGATTAGCGCTTTGCCTGCTCCTTGCTTCATTGAGTTCAGTGACTGTTTTAGTGTCATAAGACACTAAAAATCGGCAAGGCATTCAAAATGTATCGGGGATCGGAAAGCAGGATGCGTAATAAATAATTCCTGAGCATGTAACTGCAGGCGAGGTGCCATCGCTCTTGCCTGCGGGTGTGCATAAAAGCGATCCCCTAAAATAGGATGCCCCAACGCTAGCATATGTACCCGCAATTGATGTGAACGCCCAGTAATGGGTGAGAGTTTCACTCTTGTTGCATTCTCTTCATATTCCAACACTTCATAAAAAGTTTGCGCCGCTTTCCCTGTTTCATGACAGACTTTCTGTTTTGGTCGATTAGGCCAATCACAAATCAAAGGTAAATCAACTAATCCTTCTTCTTTTTCGACATGTCCCCAAACGCGAGCAATATAGGTTTTTTTCGGCTCACGTTCGCGAAACTGGCGCTTTAGTTCGCGCTCTGCTTCTTTATTGAGTGCAACAACGATAACGCCACTGGTTGCCATATCAAGGCGATGCACACACTCAGCATTAGGAAATTCTGCTTTAATACGCGACATAATACTGTCGTTATGCTCTGGCGCTTTGCCCGGTACTGACAATAATCCGCTGGGTTTATTGACGGCAATAATATGCTCATCTTGATATAAAACATGTAACCAAGGATCAGTCGGCGGGTTATACACTTCCATCATGGTGGATATCTCATCAAAACAACGGGGAGTAAAATACTCCCCGCTTTAACGGTGATTATTGGTGGGTAACGACAATTAAGCGAATTGAGTCTAAACGCCACGTTGCTTCATCTAAATGATTAAGAATATGAGTTCGTTCATTTTCAATTGCTTCAACTTCATCATCACGAATATTTGGGTTTACCGCACGTAAAGCTTCTAAGCGTGATAATTCATGAGTCAGTACGCGATCTGCTTCTTCTTTTGCTTTTTGGATAAGTCCTTTTGCTTCGACTTCCATTAAAGGTTCAGAGGCTTTAAGTACATGGTGGACTTCACTTTGTACTGCATTAACCAATTTGCTCGAAGTATGACGATTAACGGCATTTAATTGGCGGTTAAAGCTTTCAAACTCAACTTGAGATGCAAGGTTATTACCTTTCAGATCAAGTAATAAGCGAACCGGTGTTGCAGGTAAGAAACGGCTTAAATGAAGATGTTTAGGCGCTTGCGCTTCTACGACATAAATCAGTTCAACTAACAGCGTTCCCACTGGCAATGCTTTATTTTTCAATAAAGAAACGGCACAACTTCCTGTATCGCCAGATAAAATTAAATCTAGGCCATTACGGATAATGGGGTGTTCCCAACTGATAAATTGGGTATCTTCACGAGATAGTGCTTGCTCTCTATCAAAGGTGATAGTGCAACCATCTTGCGGCAATCCTGGGAAATCGGGCACTAACATATGATCAGATGGCGTTAAAATAATTAAGCTATCACTACGATCTTCTTGATTAATACCGACGATATCAAACAAATTCAGTGCAAAGTTCACTAATTCAGGATCGTTATCTTGAGCTGCAATTTCACCCGCTAACTCAACACCGACTTCACCACCGTTAGAGTGCATTTCTAATAGGCGGTCACGACCTTGCTCAAGTTTGAGCTTCATTTCATCATGTTGTTTACGACAAGCGACAATAAACTCATCAAAATCAGCTAACTCATTAGGCTGTGCAAGGTAATTAACGAGAGCATCATATTTGCTGTCATAAATAGTACGACCGGTTGGGCAAGTATGCTCAAAGGCATCTAAGCCTTCATGATACCAGCGTAATAATACGGATTGGGCAGTCCCTTCAAGATAAGGAATGCTAATATCAATGTCGCGATTTTGACCAATACGATCGAGACGACCAATACGTTGTTCGAGTAAATCAGGGTTAAATGGCAAATCAAACATAACTAGTTGATTAGCAAACTGGAAGTTACGTCCTTCAGAGCCGATTTCTGAACATAGCAGCACTTGTGCGCCTTCTTCTTCAGAAGCGAAATAAGCAGCAGCACGATCGCGTTCAAGTAATGACATACCTTCGTGGAAGACTGCCGCACGAATACCTTCACGCTCACGTAAAACTTGCTCTAATTGCAACGCGGTTGCTGCTTGAGCACAAATTACCAGTACTTTTTCATTGCGATTTGCAGTTAAGAAACCCAGTAACCATTCAACACGCGGGTCGAAGTTCCACCATGTTGCGTTTTCACCTTCAAATTCTTGGTAAATACGTTCAGGATAGAGCATCTCTTTTGCACGAACTTCGAGGCTCTTTTTGGCTGCCATAATCTCAGCCACTTTAATCGCAGTTTGATATTGCGTTGGCAGTGGCATTTTGATCGCATGAAGTAAACGATTAGGGAAACCTTTAACACCAGAACGTGTGTTACGGAATAACAAACGACCCGTTCCGTGCCTGTCCATTAACATATGGATAAGTTCTTGGCGAGATTTAGTACGTTCTTCGCCTTGTGTATTTGCTGCTTTCAGTAATGGCTCAACATCTTGCTCGCTGATCATTTCACTGATGATATTTTGTTGTTCGGTATTTAAATCATCTTCTGATAGCAAAATAGTAACGGCATCGGCAACAGGGCGATATTTTTGTTGCTCATTAATAAATTCGTTGTAGTCATGGAAACGACTTGGATCAAGCAGACGTAAACGTGCGAAGTGACTTTCTTGACCTAACTGCTCTGGGGTTGCAGTTAATAGCAATACAGAAGGAATAGATTCAGCTAACTCTTCAATTACTTGATATTCACGGCTTGGTGCATCTTCGCTCCAAACAAGGTGATGAGCTTCATCGACAACTAACATATCCCATGTTGCTTCAACTAAGTGTTCAAAACGTTGCTTGTTTTTACGCACAAAATCTAAAGAACAAATGATCATCTGTTCTGTTTCAAATGGATTATCGCTATCTAATAAAGATTCGCTATAACGGCTATCATCAAACAGTGAAAAACGTAGATTGAAACGGCGTAACATTTCAACTAACCACTGATGTTGTAAGCTTTCAGGTACAATAATCAACACCCGCTCAGCACGACCATCCATTAATTGCTGGTGGATGATCATACCTGCTTCAATTGTTTTACCTAAACCAACTTCATCAGCTAATAATACGCGGGGATTATGACGTTTACCCACTTCATTGGCGATATAAAGCTGATGAGGGATAAGACTTGCACGAATACCACGTAAACCACTTTGTGCTTGCTTAAACTGCTCGCTCATAAACTTACGTGCGCGGTAGCGTAATGCAAAGCGATCCATGCGGTCGATTTGACCTGCAAAGAGGCGGTCTTGCGGCTTATTAAAAGTGAGTTTGTTATCTAAGAATACTTCACGTAATTGTGCAGGCTCTTCAGTGTCTAAACGTACACCATGGTAGATAAGTAGGCCGTTATCTTCTACAACGTTATCGATGGCGAGCTTCCAGCCTTCGTGACTGGTGACGGTATCTCCTGCATTGAACATCACCCGCGTTATTGGTGCATCATGACGGGAGTAAAGGCGGTTTTCGCCACAGGCAGGAAAAAGTAAGGTGACCATACGGGCATCAACTGCCACAACAGTACCCAGTCCAAGCTCGCTTTCAGTATCGCTAATCCAACGTTGACCAAGAGTAAAAGGCATATATATAAACTCAGCTCTCAAATATATAATTTAGGAATTATTAATGAATGCAGTATTGCGGTGTTGTCATTAAAATCTGCGGGATAAAAAGGGCTTACTCTTTGAACAAAGAAAAGCTAATTATCACCAAAGGGGCGTTATGTTAATAGATGCAAAGCAAACCGTCACCTGCAAAATGACACAACTTAAAATGAGAGTGTCATTTGCCCATTTAACAAGGTTGAAAAATCATCTTGTATAAAAGGTAGGATTGCATCTGCAATAGGCATTAACTGCTTGTTGATATAGTGCTCGTAATCAGGTGCAGCGGTAATGTGCTCTAATGGCTCAGGCCCCAAGAGGGTAATTATATAACTAATCCAACCGCCTTGCTGATATTGTTGAGGTCTATTTTGGGATAAATTATATTCATCGGCTTTACGTGCTGCTTTGACATGAGGGGGGACGTGGTGCTGATATTCTGATAATTTTCGACGTAACCGTTTACGATACACTAATCTCTCATCATATTTTCCCGAAAGCGTATCTGCGACATAATCACGAATAAACTGCTGATAAGGTTGTTGATGAAAAATGCGCGTATAAAGCTCTTGTTGAAATTTTTGAGCGAGGGGCGTCCAATCTGTTCTGACAGTTTCTAATCCTTTAAACACCATTTTATCATTGCTGAGTCCGGCATAGCGTTTCTTACTACCCGTTTCCATGCCTCGAATTGTGGGCATTAAAAAGCGACGATAATGGGTTTCGTATTCTAGTTCTAATTTGCAATCTAGTTGATAGTTTTCAAGAAGATGTGTTTTCCACCACTGGTTAACATCTTGTACTAATTGATACCCAATCTGTTGTGCTTGCTGTTCTGTATGAGGTGATTTCAGCCAAACAAAGGTTGAATCCGTATCGCCATAAATAACTTGATAACCTTTGGCTTCAATTAACTCTCGCGTTTTTTTCATAATTTCATGACCTCGTAGCGTAATAGAAGACGCTAAACGAGGATCAAAAAAGCGACAGCCCACAGAGCCTAAAACACCATAAAAAGCGTTCATAATAATTTTGAGAGCTTGAGAGAGTGGGGCATTTTTATGTAATTTTGCGTTATCTCTTTCATGCCAAATTTGCGACACAATAGCGGGTAAGCAGTGCAGTTCCCGTGAAAATCGAGCTTGGCGAAATCCAGAAATAGAAAACTTTTCATCGGGTTGGTGCATACCTTCAATCATTCCTACGGGATCGATTAAAAAAGTACGAATAATAGAGGGATAAAGACTTTTGTAATCAAGCACAACAACAGAATCATATAAGCCGGGAGCCGAATCCATGACAAAACCACCGGGGCTATGCTCTTCGGGTTTTTCGCCTTGGTTAGGCGCAACATATCCAATGCGATGCATTGAAGGGAGATAGAGATGGGTAAATGCAGCCACAGAGCCGCCACTCCTATCAACGGAAAGTCCCGTAACACAGGCTCTCTCCAATAAGAATGCCATAAGAGATGTCGCATCAAAGATACGGTTCACTAAGACACAGTCTTGCCAATTATAATAAGCCAGTGCGGGCTTATCTTCTTTAAAGCGTCGATTAATTTCGTCCATTCTGGCGTAAGGTGTATCGATAGCTTTACCTTCACCTAATAGTGTTTGAGCAACAGATTCGAGGCTAAAAGAGGGGAAATTCCATGTCGCCATTTTCAAAGCATCGATACCATCGATAATTAAACGACCTTGAGCAGAAGCAAAAAAATGGCCTTTTTTAAATCCATGCTCTCGCCATTCTAACGGACTGTTTTGGCGACCTAATAATAAACTGACGCCATAACGTTGGGCATGTGTGTACAAAATACGCAGATCGAACTGAATTAAATTCCAACCGATAATCGCATCAGGATCGTAATGTTGCATCCACTCATTTAACTTTTCAATTAAACGCAATCGGCTACTGACATAACATAAGCGATAGCCTTCCGGTTGCTGACTTTCACTCACTATGGGCAATTCATCAGTAAGCATAAACACCACATCATCACCACAACCGGCAAGCCCAATAGAGTAAAGCTCACCAAACTCACTGGTTTCGATATCTAAAGAGACAGTTCGAAGCGCAGGTCGATAATCGGGGGCTGGTTTTAATGTAGTAATATTATTTTGCTGATAACGAAACCAAACTGGTGCGGTGATAAAGCGCTCCATCATATAACGTTCATGAGGGCGGATATCCGCTTCATAAAGGCGAATATGGTGCTCTTTAAGTTGTTGCTCAAGTTGGACAAGTTGGCGGTATTGTTTGCAATAAACGCCAAAGACGGGCTGTCTTTCGAAATCTTTTAAATCGAGAGGGCGAATTTCAATATCAGGATTTTTATTAACGAGAGAACGCAAAACAGTTTCATGTTGGCGGGCAACAAAGCCAATTGCGCGTTGCATAGGAACAGTAATTTTACTCGGGCCATTATCTGTAGCAAGCCAATAAGAGACGACAATACCTTTCGGTGTGTCGCTCCAGTGGCGAGTAAGAATAAAGCCTTGTTCCGTATGAGCAATCATGAGCACCTAATAAACACCAATAATTCACTAAAGATGTGTTTATTATAGTCAATATAGTGGTTATTTATACAGTTAATTTTGGCTGAGCTTAATTAAACGGAATACCTAAAATAAGTGATTGATCCACTTCACCATTTATTAGTGATTGTGTATTTCCATCATACACAATCATACCGTTATCTATCACAATCGCTCTTGAGGCGATTTTTGCTGCATCTTCTAAGCTATGAGAAACCATCAATAAGGTTAACGCTTTTTCACGGCAAAGTTGCTCTAGTAGTGCCAACATCTCAATGCGTAAAGCGGGATCGAGTGCAGAAAAAGGTTCATCAAGTAACAAAATAGGTTGTTCACGAACAAGGCAACGAGCAATAGCAACACGTTGACGTTGACCACCTGATAATTGAGAAGGTAAACGTTCAAGATATTCACTAAGTGCCACTTGCTCTGCTCGACTCTCTAATAGCGCTTTTTGATCTTCAGTCAGCTTTAATCCCGGATTTAATCCCAAGCCAATATTTTGCCTTACAGTTAAGTGAGGGAATAAATTATTATCTTGAAATAACATAGAAATAGGGCGTTTTGCGGGTACTGTTTTTGTATGATCTTGCCCGTTAAGAAACAGACTTCCCTTTTCTGATGGCAAAAAACCAGCAATTAAACTGAGTAATGTACTTTTACCAGCACCACTTGGACCTAATACAGCAATGCGTTCTCCTGCATTAACCGTTAGATTAAATAAGAGATGTTGGTGTTCATAGGTGTAAGCAAGGTGCTCTAATTTAATCATGAGATTTTCCAGCTAATCGTTCTATTAGGCTAAAAAGAGAGAAGCAAAGTAGCAATAAGATCATGGCTGTTACTGCACCATCTTGTGTGTGGTAAGCGCCAATTTGCTGATAAAGATAGAAAGGCAATGTTCTAAATGTTTCATTACCAAATAGGGCAACAATACCAAAATCACCAATAGAAATAACACAAGCAAAGGCAAGCGCTTGTGAGATTGGTTTTTTTAATGCACGTAGTTCTATCCAACGAAGCCGGTTTATTCCTTGCAAATTCAGTGACTGACATAAAAGGCCATAACGCGAAGCGATATCATTCATCGGATTTTCCAGCACTTTTAAGGCATAAGGTATGGCAATTAATGCGTTGGTCAAAATCACTAAAATATAAGGTGATTCAGGTAATCCAATTGTATTGTTTAATAACAGAAAAAATCCTGTTGCCAACACAATGCCCGGCATCGCCAGAATAATCAAACCACTCATTTCCATGGCTTGTCCTGCTTTTTTAAAATGGCGTAAGCGAAGCTCTCGGCTACTCCATAGCAACATCATTGTTAATACAACGCAGACAATACCCGCACCAACGGCAATAATCAGTGAAGTTGTAAAAGCTTGCCAAAGTACAGGCTGTTGTATAACACGTAGAAATTGGCTATTAAGACCATCAGTGATCACGGCCAAAATGGGCGGCACCAAAAAGAGGATCGCAAGGGTGATAATCAAACCATCGGTTATTTTGCTAAAGATTGGATCATAGGGATCACGCCAATGCAGTTTTTGACTGCTTCCCACAAAAAGAGTGCCTTTTAGCTTTTGGCTGATAAGCACTAAGCCTAAACAACAAAAAAGCTGGATCAGAGCTAAAAGCGCAGCACGATGTAAATCGTAGTCATAACTTAATGCTTGATAAATAGCGAGTTCAACCGTTGTTGCTGCGGGACCTCCGCCTAAAGCTAACACCGTAGCGAAGCTTGCAAAGCAGAGCATAAAAATCAGTGATGCTGTGGGGAGCATTTGTCGCCATAAATAAGGAAATTCCAGAAAGCGAAAACGTTGCCAGCCATTCATACCTAATTGTGAGGCTAATTGGCGTTGCTCTGATGAGATGCTTTCAAGTGCTTGCAATAGCATTCTGGTTGCTAATGGCATATTGAAAAAGATGTGAGCTAATAAAATACCTTGCAAACCATAAGGCGTAAATTGGTAGTCGATCCCTAGCCATTCACAAATTTGAGCAATCCATCCTACTCTGCCATAAACCGTTAAAATACCAAAAAGGGCGACTAAAACGGGTAACACAAGGCTCATTGCACATAGGCGTAAAAAGAGTGTTCGCCCTTTAAATTGGCGTCGATAGAGTGCTTTGGCGAGCCAAATAGCAGGTAATATTGAAAATAGTGCAGATAAAAAGGCTTGCCAGAAAGTAAAGCGAACGACATGCCATAAGTATTCATCAGCAAAAATAGAGGACAGCTCACCACTTGGCGCATTAAACCACAATGCGCCAAATGACAATAACGCCACAATAAGCAGTAAACCCGAGGCACATAGCCCCGGGATAAGCCATCTTCCCATTAGCGACTGACCGCAGATTGCCAATTACGAGTCCATGTCTGGCGCTCTTTTGCGACAATTTCAGCATCAAATTGCAATGATTTTTCAGGTTTAGGCATTAAAGAATAGACTTCAGGTAATGGCATATCTATAACAGGATACATCCAATTGGTAGTAGGTATCGTTTCTTGGAATGCAGGGGTTAACATGAACTGCATAAATTGCTGTGCTAATTCAGGTTGTTTGCTCGATTTGAGTTTTGCGGCAACTTCGACTTGTAAGTAGTGTCCTTCATCAAAAATCGCTGCGGCATAGTTATCTTTTTTATCCGCTAGAATGTGATAACCCGGGGATGATGTGTAACTAAGCACAAAATCACCTTCGCCTTTTAAGAATAAGCCATAAGACTCACTCCAACCTTTAGTGACTGTCAGTGTTTTCTCTGACAATTTTTTCCATTCAGTAGCGGTGTTTTCAGGATAAAGCGACTGCATCCATAACATTAAACCTAAACCTGGAGTACTGGTACGAGGATCTTGATAGAGGATCTTCCATTGTTCTTTGCTGTTTAGGAGTTCAGCCATGCTTTTTGGCGGATTTTGGACACGGTTTTTGTCATAAATAAAAGCAAAGTAGCCGTAGTCATAAGGTACAAAGGTATCGTCAGTCCATTTTTCAGGTAAAGTGAGTTTGGATGTATCGATATTACTTGGTGCAAAAAGTCCGGTTTCTTTTGCTGCGTGGATCAAGTTGTTATCTAATCCTAAAATAATATCCGCCTTACTTTTATCACCTTCCATACGTAAGCGATTAAGTAGAGATACACCATCAGACAGAGCAACCAGTTTTAGTTCACAATCACATTGCTGTTCAAACGCTTTTTTTATTGCAGGTCCCGGACCCCAATCTGCGGTAAATGAATCATAAGTGTAAACAGTGAGTGTGGGTTTTTGTGCTAAGGCTTGAGTCGAAAAAGTGCTCATAATGCCCAGTGCGCCGAGCAGGAAAGTAAAGCGAAGCGATTTAGTTAACACGTTTAGTTCCTCAGTAAAAGTCAGGTAGGATCTGAGGAGTGAGGATGGCAAGCCAATGAATATTGCAACATCCTGACTCAAATCCCTACGCCAGTATTAGCTGGATCAGGTTCCACGAGTTTTTCTCAGCCTAGAAATAGAAAGGCACCCCGTTGAGACTTTCCCATTGTAGATAAATACGCGAGCCATGCAAAGTCTGTTGATAGAGGTTTACCGTCTGTGAGTAGTATGAAACAATGAGTTATCTTTCAAATTTGGTTATTGAGGTAGTCTAGTGATCGATGATGATGGCTACCGCCCGAATGTAGGGATTGTAATTTGTAATCGGCAAGGGCAAGTGCTTTGGGCTCGTCGCTATGGGCAACATTCATGGCAGTTTCCTCAAGGAGGAATTAACCCTGGAGAATCGCCAGAGCAGGCAATGTACCGAGAGTTGTTCGAAGAAGTTGGGTTAAGTCGCAAGGATGTCAAAATTCTTGCCTCCACACGTAACTGGTTACGTTACAAGTTACCTAAGCGTTTGGTGCGTTGGGACACAAAACCTGTTTGTATTGGACAAAAACAGCGTTGGTTCCTTTTGCAGTTAACAAGTAATGATAAAGACATCAATGTTCAACAAAGCAAAACGCCAGAATTTGATGGCTGGCGTTGGGTGAGTTATTGGTATCCAGTTCGACAAGTCGTCTCTTTTAAACGCGATGTTTATCGACGTGTAATGAAAGAGTTCGCACCAGTAGTCATGCCGTTGCAAGAACAAGTGTCTTTACCGCGTCCATCGTATGGATATCGGCGTAAAAGGTATTAGATAACACTATGCTGACACGTTTGCGAGAAATTGTAGAAAAAGTGGCTATGGCAGCAGGGCTTCCAGAAGCGCTTGAACTCTTAGTCAAGGAAACGTGTCAGGCAATGCACACGGATGTGTGTTCTATTTATCTTGCCGATAAACAACGTAGTTGTTTTTATCTTATGGCGACCAAAGGGTTAAAAAAACCTAGAGGGCGAGCCGTTAGCCTTTCATTTGATGAAGGCGTTGTTGGTGAAGTGGGTCGTCTTTCAGAACTTATCAACCTCGCTGATGTTCGTGAACATCCTAGTTTTAAATACCTTCCTCAAGTTAAAGAAGACGATCTCCGCGCTTTCCTTGGCGTTCCTATCGTTTATCGTCGCCAACTCCTTGGTGTATTAGTCGTTCAGCAAAAAGAGCGTCGCTTATTTAATGAGAGCGAAGAATCTTTTATGGTGACGCTGGCGACCCAGCTTGGTGCCACATTATCGCAAGTACAAACTAAAGGACTTTTTGGGCAATATCGTCAAAGTCGTATTAAAGCACTTTCAGTTTCTACTGGCGTGGTCATGGCTTATGGCTGGCAAGAAGTTTCTCAACCTATTCTTGAAAATGTTTTTAAAGCCAGTGCCCTTGATATAAAAGCAGAATTAAATCGACTTACGGTGGCTTTAGAAGATGCGACCGCAGAATGTCGCCGCTTTAGTAAGCGCTTTATGGCGAATGCACAAAAAGAGAGCGCTGCTATTTTTGATCTCTACTCGCATTTACTTAACGATCCTCAGCTCAAACATAAAATGACCGCAATCATTACACAAGGATATGTTGCGGAATGGGCTGTCAAAGTGGTGGTTGAGAAAGTCGCTGCCCAATTTTCTAGCCTGAAAGATGGTTATATGCGAGAGCGAGCGTCTGATCTTAAAGCATTAGGGCGTCGGTTATTATTCCATTTAGATGATGATCTAAGCTCAACCAATATTTGGCCAGAGCGTTTTATTTTGGTGGCTGATGAATTAAGTGCAAGTTTATTGGCAGAACTACCTGAGCAACAACTTGCTGGTGTAATTGTTCGAGATGGTGCAACTCACTCGCATTCAGCCATTCTTGTTAGAGCAATGGGCATACCCGCAATTATGGGGGCGGATATCCAGCCTGAGCTTCTACATAATCGAATGCTTATTCTTGATGGTTATCGTGGTGAGATTTTTATCGAGCCCGAGCCTTTTATTACTCAAGAATATAAACAAATTATTGATGAAGAGAGTGTATTAAGCCAAATTGCAGAAGAGCAGCTTGAACAGCAAGCGGTTTTAAAAAATGGTGAGGCAGTTAGCGTTCAACTGAATGCGGGATTAAATATAAAATATGAACAACGCATTAGTGTTGGAATCGATGGCGTTGGTTTATATCGAACAGAAATCCCTTTTATGCTACAAAGTGGTTTTCCTTCAGAAGATGAACAGAAAAATCGCTACCGTGAGATCCTCTCTTTTTTCCCTGATAAACCCGTTGTATTACGTGCTCTAGATATTGGTGCTGATAAGCAACTTCCTTATATGCCAATTAATGAGGAAAACCCCTGCTTAGGTTGGAGAGGAATAAGAATATTGCTCGATCAACCGGAAATCTTCCTTATTCAGCTACGCGCAATGCTAAAAGCAAACCTCGAATTTAAAAATTTGAAAATATTGTTGCCGATGGTGACAAGTATTGATGAAATTGACGAAGCTAGAACATTACTGCTACGAGCATGTGATGAAGTGAGTCGAGAGCTAAAATGTGAATGTGCTCCACCTCCGTTAGGTATTATGCTTGAAGTACCTTCATTGGTGTTTATGTTGTCACAATTAGCCAATCGGGTTGATTTTATCTCTGTTGGAACAAACGATTTGACTCAATACTTACTTGCAGTCGATCGTAATAATACCCATGTAGCATTACTCTATGATAATTTGCATCCTGCGTTATTGCGTTCACTGAATTTGATTGCAACACAATGCCAATATTATCAGTTGCCAGTGAGTGTTTGTGGTGAAATGGCGGGCACGCCAATAGGGGCATTGCTGTTAATAGGGCTCGGTTTTAGGCAGTTAAGCATGAGTGGTCGTAGTTTACCTAGGGTAAAATACTTATTGCGCCATCTTGATCCTGTGATGTTACAGCCTTTTATGCAACAGGTGTTGCAAGCTGAAACAGCAACAGAAATTAAAAAATTGTCTTCTGAATTTATGGAACGGCAAGGATTAGGTGGATTAATTCGCGGAGGTATCTAGTAAGCCTTCGTATAAGCCTTTTCTATGTTGGTAATAAATGACCAGCACAGAAATTATTGATTAAGTGAAGTAGGGAATAATGAGTATAAGCTACCTTAAATTTCCAGAGATCGATCCTGTTATGTTTTCTATCGGGCCTGTGTCATTACACTGGTACGGTATGATGTATTTAGTTGGGTTTGTCTTTGCCTTATGGCTTGCAAACCGTCGAGCTGCAAAACCGAATAGTGGTTGGACTAAAAATGAAGTTGAAACATTACTTTATGTTGGTTTTGTGGGTGTGTTTATCGGTGGTCGTTTAGGTTATGTTTTATTCTATAACCTACCTGTCTTTTTAAATGATCCTCTTTACCTCTTTAAAGTGTGGGATGGCGGTATGTCATTTCACGGCGGTTTAATTGGGGTAATTTGTGCCATGATTTGGTTTGCTAAACGTACTAAACGTAAATTCTTCCAAGTGGCAGACTTTGTTGCACCATTAATTCCATTTGGCTTAGGGTTAGGTCGTGTTGGTAACTTTATTAACGGTGAATTATGGGGACGCGTCACATTCGATACACCTTGGGCTTTCTTATTCCCAACCTCGCGTTCTGCAGATCTCCAGCTTGTTGCCCAAGATCCAGCAACACTACTGCCAATCATTCAAGAATATGGGGTTTTACCTCGTCACCCATCACAGCTCTATGAAATGCTATTAGAAGGGGTGGTGTTATTTATTATTCTGAATATCTTTGTGCGCAAAAGTCGTCCAATAGGCAGTGTGTCAGGTTTATTCCTTATTGGTTATGGCGCATTCCGTATTATTGTTGAATTCTTCCGTCAACCAGACGCACAACTAGGATTATTTGGTGGTGTGAGTATGGGACAAATTCTTTCAATTCCAATGATTTTGTTGGGTATTATTTTTATGGTATGGGCTTATCGTCAAAATAAAAAAACACCACAAAATCCAACACCTGCTCACAAATAGTGTGAGATAAATTTTTTATTATTAGCTAATTACAAGAGAGACAACATGAAGCAGTATCTGGCATTGTGTCAACGCATTATCGATGAAGGACAATGGATTGATAATAAACGGACAGGAACCCGTTGTTTAACGGTGATTAATGCCGATCTGGAATATGATGTTGCAAATAACCAATTTCCGTTGATAACGACACGTAAAAGCTTCTATAAAGCTGCAATTGCAGAGTTGTTAGGGTATTTACGCGGTTACGACAACGCAGCGCAATTTCGTGAAATTGGTTGTAATACATGGAATGCAAACGCTAATGAAAATGGGGCATGGTTAAATAACCCTCATCGTAAAGGTGAAGACGATATGGGGCGTGTTTATGGCGTTCAAGGACGTCAGTGGCAACGCCCAGATGGCTCCCATTTTGATCAACTACGTAAAGTGATAGATAACTTGACTAAGGGTATAGATGATCGTGGCGAAATCGTAACGTTCTATAACCCGGGTGAAACTGAGCTAGGTTGTTTGCGTCCTTGTATGCATACACACACATTTTCATTAGTGGGTGATACGCTTTATTTAACCTCTTATCAACGTAGCTGCGATGTGCCATTAGGTTTGAATTTCAACCAAATACAGTGCTTTGTGTTATTAGCGCTGGTGGCTCAAATTACAGGGCATAAGCCAGGTAAAGCATTTCATAAGATAATCAATGCACATATCTATGAAAATCAATTACCACTGATGCGAGATGTACAACTAAAAAGAGAGCCATTGCCGCTACCAACATTACATATCAATCCAAAAATTAAAACGTTGGAAGATATTGAAACGTGGGTAACAACAGATGATTTTACCGTTGAAGGTTATCAGTGCCATGAAGCGATAAAATATCCATTTACGGTTTAATTTTTCTTTTGCATTTAAAGCCTCTGTTTAGTGATAAACAGGGGCTTTTTTATTTCTATCATTAACTTTAAATTCAATAAATTAAAGTCAGCTCAATATTGTTGAAAATCATTTTTTGTATTTGTTCTGAAAATATTGTTACTGCGTCATTGTTCGAAAAAAACACTCTCTTTTATTTACCTTACAAAGGTTTAGCTGCATTCTCAATTGCAGGATCTAAAGGAGAAAAAATGAACAGTAACATGGAAATAAACCTAAATAGAAAACTTGAACAAGAGAGTGAATTTGGGATAAGCCTGTTTGAAATGCTTATTGTCATGATGATCACTTCGATTCTAAGTTACTTATCAATCACGACTTATCAGCAATTTATTCATCAACGTCAATTGATACATAGTGTGCGAGAAACCATAGCCTTTCTTTCTTATCAGCGACAACAAGCGCTACTATTTAATATAAAAATTAAAATATCACTTCATTTATCGCCCAGTAACAAAGTCGTCGCTATTCCTTTTCCTCTGCGACATTCACCTGAAAAACAAACGATTTTTCAATTAGCGTCTGGTATTCAACTTAAACAATCAACCGTCTCAAATTTTACGTTTGGGGGTATTCGTCAAACCTTAAGACCAATGAGTTTTGTGCTTCAAGGTTCAGAAGGTGAAGTGAAAGTTGTTATTTCATCTTTAGGCAGAATAAGAGCATGTAGCCAGAAAATTAAGGTATTTTCGCCATGTTAAAGCGATCAATATTCTCATTTTCATCTGGCATGATGCTGATGGAGTGTCTTTTTGCCATGGCAATTAGTGGGGGTCTGTTTCTTTGTATTAGTCGAGCTTACCCTCAAGTAATGAATACACTGCACCATTGTTACCAACAATACCAATTAGATATTTTTTTAAGAGAACGGTTATTGGTACTAGAAACACAACTAAGGCGCATTGGGTATTGTCATGGTGATTGTACTCATGCATTGCAGTCAAATAGAGGGCAAATCTCACCTTTAAAAATAGGACAGTATCCTTATCAAGAAAAAAACTCCTGCGTTATTTTTGCTTATGACGTAAACAGCAATGGTCGATGGGATGCACCTTCTTCAAAAGAGAGTGATTATTTTGGTTATCGGCTTAAAAATGGGCAATTGGAGCAATTAAGAGGAGTACAAGATTGTGCTTCTTCAGGATGGCAACGATTTTTTGAAAGTCATGAGATTGAAGTGACAGAGTTTATTTTGCGCCCTTATTCAAGACGACATTTTATTAAAGATAAGCCCCTTGTTTACCTTTCAGTCTCTTTAAAATTTCATTTAAAACAATCTCCTGCTGTGAAGTCACATTATCAGAATGACATTCGGTTAAGGAATGTGACCACGTTATGAGTATTGATTTAACACACAACAAAAGGGAACAAGGGTTTGCAAGCTTACTTGTCGTAATGGGATTTATTGTTATGAGCTTATCAGCACTTGGGAGTTTTGCTTATTATTACCGGCAGTCTCAACAAATAGTGATGCAAGAGTTACAAGCACGACAAGCTTTTTTATTTGCTGAATCCGCATTAGTGTGGGGAATAAAGCTGAATTGGGAAATTTCGTCGTCACAGTTAAATAAATGGCAATGCCGTCATTTTCATGCAGACCCTAAAATAAAAAGCTGTTTATTTTTGCTCTCTTTGGAAAAGGGCTTATTACAAGGGCAAGCAGAAAGCTTAAAGGGTTATAAAATATATCATTATCAATGGGTTGGTTTTTCGAAGGACAAAAATAAATCTATTGTTGCACATCCAAATGGATGGCTAGATTATTGCCCATTAGTGCATAAGGAGTGTGCGTTATAGATAACAGTCAAAATAAATCAGAAAATGGCTCTATTTTACTTAATACAATGTTTATATTACTGTTTTTTAATATTAGTTTTGTCGCTATTATAGGGTATAGTCAATCATTAAAAGCTGATTTTCAGCAGTTAATTCAAATTCAGCAGGTAGGGCAGGAACTTTTTGTTTTATTTGAACAAATGTCTGATAAATCACCTGACTATTTCGCATCTAACCGAAAAATAATGACACGCTCACTTTTGCAGTCTGAAGGTTGTCAGCAAATAGAAGGTTATGTTGAGAATCACGCATTACCCAAAATAAGTCTGTATTACTGGTCATGCTATTAATAAGATGAGGATCTGATGTTTCATATATATCACTCAAATCAGTTATCATTACTAAAGTCACTTATGGTGCACTTTATGCAGACCAGACCACTTTCTTCTCCTTTTGAACAAGAAGTGATCCTTGTACAAAGCCCCGGAATGTCTCAGTGGTTACAAATCCAGCTTGCCGAAAGTTTGGGTATTGCTGCTAATATCCATTATCCATTACCAGCGACCTTTATTTGGGAAATGTTTACTCGGGTATTATCAGGTATACCTAAAGAAAGCGCTTTTTCTAAAGATGCCATGACATGGAAATTAATGGCATTGCTTCCTGAATTTTTATCTCATGAAGAATTTAAACCTTTATTGCATTATTTAAATGATGATGAAGATAAACGTAAGCTTCACCAGTTAGCGGGGCGTGTGGCTGATTTATTTGACCAATATTTAGTTTATCGTTCAGATTGGCTAGCTTCGTGGGAAAAAGATGAGTTAATCGAAGGGCTGAGTGAAAATCAACGCTGGCAAAAAATATTGTGGGTAGCATTACAGCAATACACAAAAGATCTTAATCAGCCTCAATGGCATCGTTCTAATCTTTATCAACAATTTATCTCTACATTAAATAATGCAGAAGAAGGGCAGCTTCAGCACTGTTTTCCACCTCGTATTTTTATTTGTGGAATTTCAGCGTTACCTCAAGTTTACTTGCAGGCGTTACAGGCTATTGGACGTCATACCGAGATCTATTTACTTTTTACCAACCCTTGCCGTTACTATTGGGGAGATATCCAAGATCCTAAATTTCTCGCTCGTCTTAATAGTAGAAAACCACGCCATTATAAACAATTACATGAATCCCCTTGGTTTAAAGATGAAATAAATGCTTCTTCGTTATTTAATGACGAAGGTGAGCAAAATATTGGTAATCCGCTATTAGCATCATGGGGAAAATTAGGTAAAGATAATCTTTATTTCCTCTCTGAACTTGAATACACCGATGTGTTGGATGCGTTTGTTGAGATCCCAAGAGATAACTTACTTCACCAGTTGCAGGCGGACATCCTTGATTTAGAAGATTTTTCACAATTAGGTACAACACTTGAAACTTATGAGTGTAGTGAAAATAAACGTGTGATTTCGCCAGATGATTATTCACTGACTTTTCATGCTAGCCATAGTCCACAGCGCGAAGTGGAAGTGCTACAAGATCAATTACTGCATTTGTTAGAGCAAGACCCTGAATTGCTGCCGCGTGATATTATTGTGATGGTTGCGGATATTGATAGCTATACACCTTATATTCAAGCTGTGTTTGGTAATGCGCCTTCAGAACGTTATCTTCCTTTTGCTATTTCAGATAGAAAAGCGCGTCAAGCACACCCTGTATTACAAGCTTTTATTACGTTATTAGAGCTTCCTCAAAGCCGTTTTACTGCCGAACAAGTATTGGCACTACTCGAAGTTCCTGCTTTAGCTGGGCATTTCTCTATTTTTGAAAATGAATTAAAACTACTGCGTCGTTGGGTTGATGAGTCAGGTATACGCTGGGGATTAGATGATGAGAATGTGGCTTCATTCTTATTACCTATTACGGGTAAAAATACGTGGGAATTTGGCTTACTGCGCATGTTGCTTGGCTATGCGATGGAAAGTGAAAATGGTCCTTGGAAAGGCGTTCTTCCTTACGATGAATCCAGTGGATTAGTCGCTGAACTTGCAGGGCATCTCGCTGATTTTCTTTATACATTAAGTGATTGGCGTACACGTTTGAGTGAAACTCGTTCATTAGAAGCTTGGCTAGAAGTTGGGCAACAATTAGTTGATGCCTTTTTTGAGTCTGATGAAGAAACGGAATTAGTCTTAGCGCTTATTATCCAACAATGGCAAAAAGTGATTGAAAACGGATTGAAAGCGCAATATCAAAATGAAATTCCGCTAGTTCTTATTCGTGATGAATTAACAGTGCGGTTCGATGATGAAAAAATCAGTCAACGCTTTTTGGCTGGTAGTATTAATTTCTGTACATTAATGCCTATGCGCTCCATTCCCTTTAAAGCGGTGTGTTTATTAGGCATGAACGATGGTATTTATCCTCGTAATATTCAGCCGCTAGGGTTTGATTTAATGGCGGAAAAACGCCGTCGTGGTGATAGAAAACGTCGTGATGATGACCGCTATTTATTCCTTGAAGCGCTTAGCTCAGCTGAAAAATACCTTTATATCAGCTATATTGGAAAATCGATTCGTGACGATCGAGAATGTAATCCATCCGTCTTAATCAAAGAATTACAAGATTATATTGGGCAAAATTTCCGTTTACCAGAGGATGGTGAACTCAATGTTGATGACAGTGCGACTCGTGTAAATCAGCGTTTATTAACACAACATAGCCGTGTTCCTTTTGCTCAAGAAAATTTCCGTATAGGTGCTTCCTTTCGTTCTTATGCCTCCGAATGGCTGCCTGCTGCTAGTGGGCAAGGGGAGGTTCATCAAAGTTTTATCGAACCACTTAATGATGACGACACAATAGATAAAGTCTCTGTTGATGCACTGGCACGTTTTTATCGTCATCCTATTCGTGCTTTTTTCCAACAAAGATTAAAAACAAATTTCGTTATTGAAGAAACAGAATTACCCGAAGAAGAGCCATTTGTGGTCAATGCACTTCAACGTTATCTATTGAATCAATGGTTATTAAAAGCATTGATTGATCAAACCTCAACAGAAACACTGTTTGAGCGTATCAAAGCAGCAGGACAACTTCCAGCAAGTGCTTTTGGTCAAATCTATTGGGAGCAACAAATAGAGGAATTACTTCCTTTAGCTGAAAAGATAAGAAGTGAACGATTAGCCACACATTCTGTCACATTAGAGCAAAGCTTTAGTGCAATACCATTGATTGGTCGTTTAAATGAGGTACAAGCTGATGGTTTATTACGTTGGCGACCTGCCAGCTTAACAGCTAATGACTTATTGCAACTTTGGATTGAGCACCTAGTTTATTGCTTGAAAGAGGGCACTGGTGAGAGTCGGTTTTACGGTAGAAAAGAGACTCAATGGTGTTTATTACCCGTTGATCCTGAGTTTGCCTATGCAACATTAGACAAGTTAATCAGTGACTATAAACAAGGGTTAAACAGCCCATTAGCGCTATTTGCGAAAAGTGGCTGGGCTTGGTTACAAGCTTGCTATGATAAAAAATCACAAGAGTTTTTACTTGATGATGAAGAGACTCTTGAAAAAGCAGAATTAGTACTGATGCAACATTTAACGGATAGCTATAATCGAGATGGTGAAATGAGTGACATGTATGTTCAGCGTGCTTTTTCTCAATTAGATGAACTTTTTTTACAAACAGTCAAACAGACGGCATTAACAATATTTAAACCAATAATTCCATTTCTGAAAAAATAAGGGAGCTCATATCAGATGAGAAAATACTTCTCGCAACTATGGATCATGTTGCTATTGATGCTAGTGAGTATCAACAGCTTTGCCGCTGATCCTCTCTGGCAAGTATTGCCAGATAGTATTGAAAAAAGTGAGAGCGATCCACGGCAATATCAAGCGATTAAACTACCTAATGAAATGACCGTATTACTGGTTTCTGATGAAAAGGCAGTTAAATCATTAACGGCTGTGGCATTACCTGTTGGAGCATTAGAAGATCCAGATAGTCAGCAAGGTCTTGCGCACTATTTAGAGCATATGGTGCTAATGGGATCGGTGAAATATCCTCAATCAGGCAGTATGTCTGAATTCTTACAAAAGAATGGCGGCTCTCATAATGCGAGTACAACGACTTACCGCACTGCGTTCTATTTAGAAGTAGAAAATAGTGCCATTAATGAAGCGGTAGATCGCCTTGCTGATGCTTTAGCTGAACCTTTACTTGATCCTAAAAACGCAGATCGTGAACGTAATGCTGTTAATGCTGAATTAACAATGGCGCGCGCACGCGATGGTATGCGTTTTTGGCAAGTCAGAGCAGAAACTTTAAACCCAGCACATCCAAGTTCTCGCTTTATGGGGGGGAATCTAGAAACATTAAGTGATAAACCAAATAGTAAGCTTCAAGATGAATTGATTAAATTCTATCAGACACACTATTCTGGCAATTTAATGAATGGTGTTATTTATAGTAATAAATCACTTGATGAATTATCTAAATTAGCCGCAGAGACTTTTGCTCGTATCCCGAATAAAAAGGCTGACGTGCCTGTCACAACAGTACCTGCTATGACGGATAAAGAAAAAGGGTTAATGATCCATCTTGTACCTGCTTTGCCGCAAAAAACCTTACAGATTGAATTTGGTATTGATAATAATGTTGCCGATTTTCGTAGTAAATCTGATGAATATATTGGTTATTTAATCGGTAATCGTAGCGCGGGCACATTGGCAACATGGCTACAAGATCAAGGCTTGGCTGAAAGTATTAGTGCCTCTTCAGAGCCTTATATTGATCGTAACCAAGGCTCATTTACGATTTATGTCGCGTTGACAGATAAAGGTTTAGCGCAAAAAGACAAAGTGATTTCTGCTATCTTTGCATATATTCGTTTAATTCAAACAGAAGGTATCAGTCAGCGCTACTTTAATGAAATTGCGAATGTATTAGATCTCTCATTCCGTTATGGCTCTATTGTAAGAGATATGAATTACATAGAAGGTATTTCGGATATGATGCTGCGTTATCCAATCAAAAATATCCTAGATGCAGACTATATTGCTGATAATTATGAACCTTCAGCGATCCTTTCTCGTCTTGATTCTCTTACACCAGAGAAGGCTCGTATTTGGGTAATTAGTCCTAATGAACCTTCTAACAAACAAGCCTATTTTGTTAATGCGCCTTATCAGGTTGATAAAATCACAGATAAGCAATTAAAAACATGGCAAGCATTATCAGACGATATTTCATTATCACTGCCAGCACTTAACCCTTACATTCCTGATAATCTTTCACTAATTGATGCGGACAGCAAAATCATCAAACCACAATTGTTGTGGCAAGATAAAAGCGCTCGCTTATTTTATATGCCATCACACTATTTTTCTGATGAGCCTAAAGCCAGTGTGACATTAAGTTTAGTGAATAAGAAATCAGACATTACTGTTAAGCAGCAAGTGACGCAAACCTTAACTGATTATCTTGCTGGTTTAGCATTAAGTGAATTATCTTACCAAGCTTCTGTTGCGGGAATGAATATCTCATCCTCATCAGGGCAAGGCATTGATTTTTCAATGAATGGGTATACACAACATTTACCAGAATTAGTTAATGCGACACTGAAAAGCTATATGAGTTTTGAATCAACTCAAGAAGAACTAGATCAGGCTAAATCTTGGTATCGTGAACAGCTTGAAGTGACTCATAACTTAAAAGCATTTGAAGCCGCTATGCTGCCAGCTCGCCGATTAAATACGATCCCGTATTATGAAGAAGCTGATAAAATCAAAGCATTAGAGTCAATTACACTACAAGATATTATTGATAATCGCCGTGAAGTCATTAAAAATTCGGCACTTCAAGCACTGATTATTGGTAATTTAACACCAGAGCAAAGCCGTGATATTGCTAAATCTGCACACGAATTATTAGGTAATCAAGGCACAGAATATTGGATCGGTGAAACATTAGTATTCAATAAATTAAATGCAGTTGAATTCCAAAATAAATCGAAGAGTACAGATAATGCATTAGGTGAGCTTTATATCCCGACAGGTTATAGCCGACTTGAAGGTCAGGCAATTTCTTCAGTGCTAGCCTCAGTTATCAAACCTTGGTTCTATGATCAATTAAGAACAGAAGAGCAACTAGGTTACGCCGTATTTGCTTATCAAGGCACTATGGGTGAGCAATCAGGTATCGGCTTTTTACTACAAAGTAATGCAAAACCACCTGTCTACTTAAATGAGCGCTATAACGCATTTTATCAGCAAGCTTACGAACGTTTGAAAAAAATGAACGAAGCTGATTTTAATCAGTATAAACAAGCGATTATTACCGAAGTTAAACAGCCACCTCAAACGTTCTATGAAGAAGTTTCTCTTTATCGAAATGACTTCCATCGTAATAACTTAAAATATGATGGCCGTGAAAAATTCTTAGCAGAGCTTAATAAGGTTACGTTAAAACAAGCTATTGAATTTTATGAAAAAGCAATTATAAAACCTAACGGATTTATTTTTGTTTCTCAAGTTATTGGTAAAGATGGCAAAGATGCTGATTACGCAGAAAATAAACAATGGAAGCGTTACACCACAGTAAGTGAATTACAAAAAACCTTACCTGTTGAGGAAATTAAAGAGTGAGTGAAGTGATACAGGCACAGCCATTAAACCCGTATACGCTTCCTCTGTACCAAAGACGCCTCATTGAGGCGTCTGCGGGAACAGGGAAAACTTATACAATAGGGTTGTTGTATTTACGGCTGCTTCTTGGATTAGGCGGAGAATCTGCATTTTACCGCCCTCTCAGTGTTGAAGAGATTTTAGTTGTAACATTTACGGATGCGGCGACAGATGAATTACGAGCACGTATTCGTAAAAATATTCATGAACTAAGACTTGCCTGTATCCGTCACGATGTTGAAAGTAGTGATAATACTTACCACGAGTTACTCAAACAGATACCTAATAAAGAGCTAGCGGCACAGTGGTTGTTAGAAGCTGAACGCCAAATGGATGAAGCAGCTATTTACACTATTCATGGCTTTTGTCAGCGTATGTTGGCGAACAATGCCTTTGAATCAGGAGTCTTGTTTGAACAAGTCTTGATCCAAGATGAATATGAGCTCAAAAAACGGGTATGTGCTGACTTCTGGCGTCGCCATTGTTATCCACTTTCTTATGATGTTGCTAATGCAGTAAGCCAGATTTGGTCTGGCCCAGAACAACTGCTTTATGAAATACAGCCTTATTTACAAGGTGAAATGCCTGAAATAGAAGGTGTGGCATTAGATAGCGAAAACGAATCAGTAAAAGAGCGTCATCAAGCGGTTATCGAAGCAATTAATAATGTTAAAACTCGTTGGAATGAACATCATCATGAAGTTGAAGCATGGATAACGGCTTCAGGTGTCGATAAACGTAGTTACAGCAGTCGTTTCTTACCTAAATGGATTGAAGAAATCACTTTGTGGGCGTCAACACTAGAAACTAAAAGCTATCAATTACCTGATTGTTTAGTTCGTTTTTCTCAAGAAACATTGAATGAGAAGGCGACTAAAGGTCCAGCGCCAGAGCATATTCTGTTCGTTGAAATTGAACGATTAACAAAGCAGAGTTTGACTTTGCGTGATGTTATTTTGGTCAACGCGATCCCTGAAATACGCCAAGGTATTGAAAATGAAAAAATGCGTCGTGGCGAAATGGGATTCGATGATTTATTAACACGTTTAGATAGAGCATTGAAACGTGAAGGTGGTGAAGCTTTAGCACAAGCCATTCGTGAACGCTATCCAGTAGCAATGATTGATGAATTCCAAGATACAGATCCTCAACAGTATCGTATTTTTGATGCGATTTATGGTGAGTATGAAAACAGCGGTTTGTTGTTTATCGGTGATCCTAAACAGGCAATTTATGCTTTCCGTGGTGCGGATATTTTTACTTATATTCAAGCTAGAAAGCAGACATCTCATCACTACACATTAAACACTAACTGGCGCTCTGCACCGGGTATGGTGAATGCAGTTAACAAACTTTTTATGCGTTCGAATGCTCCATTTTTATTTGAGCATATCCCTTTTATTGAAGTAAGTTCAGCTGAAAAAAACCAAGACATGGCTTTTATTTACCATGATAAACCGATTTCTCCTTTTAATTTTTGGCTTGCTGAAGGTGAAAGCGTTTCTACGGGAAATTATGAACAAATCATGGCGGCACAATGTGCTGCACAAATTCGTGATTGGTTATCAGCTGGGGATCGGCAACAAGCTTGGCTGATTGAACAAGATACAAAAAAATCGGTTACATCTGCTGATATTATGGTGTTAGTGCGTAGCCGTAGAGAAGCCGTACTTATTCGTGATGCACTGAATTTACTTTCGATACAATCGGTGTTTTTATCCAATCGTGAAAGTGTATTTGAAACCAATGAAGCTAAAGATCTACTTTGGTTATTACAAGCAGTTGTAACACCGGAGAAAGAGCGAGTCTTAAGGGCATCTTTAGCTAGCCGATTATTTGGTTTTAGCGCGAAGCAAATTGATGATCTGAACCGCAGTGAAGCGCGCTGGAATAGCTACGTAGAGAAATTTGCTGATTATTATGTACTATGGCAAAAGCGTGGTGTTTTACCGATGTTGCGTAAAATCATGATGGATAATCAGATTGCGGAAAACTTGCTCGCAAGCATTGATGGTGAACGTCGGCTTACAGATATCATGCATATCGGTGAACTATTACAAGAAACATCATTACAGCTTGATAGTGAACACGCCCTTATTCGTTGGTTAGCACAACAGATTTCTCATCCCGATGCGCAGTCTGAAAGCCAACAAATGCGTTTGGAAAGCGACCGAAACCTTGTGCGGATTTGTACTATCCATAAATCTAAAGGCCTTGAATATCCTATCGTTTGCTTACCTTTTGCTTGTAATTATCAAGAGCAGAAAGGGGCGCTTTATCATGATAGAGAGAAATTTTACGCAAAATTAGATATTTTTAGCCGACCTGAAAGTTTGCGTTTAGCAGATGAAGAGCGCTTAGCTGAAGATTTACGCTTACTTTATGTCGCATTAACACGATCTAAATTCTGCTGTTATGTTGGTGTTGCTCCTCTTGTTAAGGGGACTAAACGTAAGTCAGGGCTTACCGATCTGCATAAAAATGCTTTAGGATATTTATTACAGCTAGGTGAAGAAGGCGATAGTGAATTATTGCATCAATCAATCCATGCTTTATTAGATGATAATATCAGTGTAACAACGCTTGATAATATATCTGCACATCGTTATCAGCCTCAATTAATGGCTGAAACAAAACTTGAGGCTGCTATATTTAAACGCCAGATCCATGATAACTGGCGTATAACGAGTTATTCAGGGTTAACCTATCAGCATTCAAATCGTAATTCTCATTTTGATTTAGGTGATATTGAGGCTTTAGTGCAATCTATCGCACCGGGGCTTGATACAGATGCTAAAGGTGAGAAGCAACAAGGGGAGGTTGATGAAAATTCAATTCATCATTTCCCTCGTGGGGCAGTAGCAGGAACGTTCTTACACAGTTTGCTGGAAGTATTAGATTTTTCACAACCTATTGATGAACTGTGGATGCAAGGACAATTGACAGCTCAAGGTTTTGATGAAAAGTGGGCTCCTCTTTTAGTTTCATGGATGGAAACGCTATTTCATACACCTCTTAATACTCAAGGATTGTGTCTTGCTGATATCCCAAAATCACAACAACTTGATGAATTACAATTCTATTTGCCTATTGAAAAAGAGGTATCATCAACCCAGTTGACTCAATTAATTAGCCAGTTTGATCCACTATCAAAACGTTGTCCAGCTTTGCAATTTCAACAAGTAGAAGGGATGCTCAAAGGCTTTATTGACTTAGTCTTTTCTTGGGAAGGTAAATACTATGTTGTGGATTATAAATCGAATTGGTTAGGTGAATCGAGTGAGGATTACACACAAGAAGCGATGATGAATGCAATGATGGATCATCGCTACGACTTGCAATATCAACTCTATACCTTAGCGTTACATCGTTTTTTACAACAGCGCATCCCTGATTATGATTACCAAAGCCACTTTGGCGGAATTTATTACCTCTTCTTACGAGGTATAGACAAAGCGCATCCCGGAAATGGAGTTTATGCTTATTTACCTGATGAGGCTTTTGTTTTGGCTCTAGATTCACTATTTACAGGTAAAAGTAGCAAACTTGATGTAGTCGGTGAGAAATAAAAATGATCAAACTATTAGAACAAGCGATTACACAAAACTTATTACGGCCTTTAGATCTTCGATTTGCACAAATGCTGGTGGAAGATGAAAACCCTATTTTACTGTTTATATTTGCTTATTTGAGTGCTCAAACTGGAGCGGGTCATGTTTGTTTACCATTGAGTATTATTCAGAAAGATCAACTGTTTGATGGTAGACAAAAGGAGTTTGCACAAGAAATTTGGCAAAAAATGGGTAAGCCTTCTGCTAAAAAAATAGTAGAAGAATTGACTCATTGTCATTGTGTTAATCAAAGTGGCGATGATTCTCCCTCACCCATTATTTTAGATAATGAACTTCTTTATCTACAAAGAATGTGGAGCTATGAAGAGAAAGTTGCTCGTTTTTTTAGGCAAGAGCATGCCATTGTTGATATTGATGAGAATGAATTAATTAAAGTACTCGACCAACTTTTTCCAACAACGAAAGAAAGCCAAGAAACAAATTGGCAAAAAGTGGCTGCGAGTGTTGCTATTACAAGCCCTACCTCTATTATTTCTGGGGGGCCTGGAACAGGGAAAACGACAACAGTTGCTAAAATTTTAGCGGCTTTTGTGATGCTTACATCGAATGAAAAGCCGATTATTCAATTAGCGGCTCCTACAGGTAAAGCCGCTGCGAGATTAACGGAGTCTTTAGGTAACGCTTTGGCACAACTTAATTTAAGCGAAGAAGAAAATAAGTGGATGCCAAAACAGGCACAAACTATTCATCGTTTATTAGGCGCTCAGCCTGAAAGCCAGCAAGTGCGTTACCATAAAGATAATCCATTACAGCTTGATATTTTAGTTGTTGATGAAGCATCGATGGTTGATTTACCTATGATGGCGCGTTTGATTGATGCACTTCCACCAAAATGCCACGTTATTTTCTTAGGTGATAAAGACCAACTAGCTTCTGTTGAGGCGGGCGCTGTATTAGGTGATATTTGCCGTTTTTCTGAAAATGGTTTTAGTCAAAAGAGATTTGATCAAATTAATCACTTGACCAAAGGTGAGCTGGCTAAATCTACCGACATTATTCCTGTCTCTCAAACACCCGTTTCTGTCGTCAGTGATTCTCTGTGTCTGCTACGAAAAAGCTACCGCTTTGGTGAGAATTCAGGGATAGGGCAACTTGCTTTCGCGGTTAATAAAGGACAGACCAAAACAGCCATTGCGTTGTTGAAAAAAGCAGAGATTAGCCCACAACAGCTTGAAATCGCATTAGAGCCTCAAGATGTGAGCTTTATTGCTTTAGAGTCAAAAGAGAGTTATTTACTGATGATCCAAGATGCTGTTAATGCCTATCGAGAGTATCTCACTTTAGTTTCTCAAAAAGCATCACCTGATATTATTCTTAATGCATTTAACCAATACCGTCTATTGTGCGCGCGAAGAGAAGGCCCTTTCGGTGTAAGTGGTCTAAATGACAGAATTGAAATGTTATTGCATCGTCAGCGATTGATCCGCCGTCCTACAAATAGTTATCAAAGTGATTATATTGGACGCCCCATTATGATCCAACGAAATGACAGTACGTTAGGTCTGTTTAATGGTGATATTGGTATTATGCTCAATAATGATGAAGGTGAAATGAAAGCTTTTTTCCAACTACCTGATGGAAAATTGAAAGTGATCCAACCTAGCCGATTACCACAACATGAAACTGCGTATGTAATGACAGTGCATAAATCACAAGGTTCGGAATTTACCCATACAGCGTTAGTACTGCCCGATAAATTTTCACCTGTTGTTAGTCGTGAATTATTGTATACCGCATTAACACGGGCTAAACAGAAGCTTTCTCTTTATGCCTCAGAGTTGATGGTGAAAATGGCAATACAAACACGTATTCAACGTCGAAGTGGATTAATTGATAAGTTACGTTATTAGTCGTTAGTTAATAATGAAAATAATAAAAGACAGGCATTGAGAGGGATACCTGTCTTTTTTATATTTGGCAATTACTCTTTATGTAAATCTAAAATCAAAATTTTAGAACGACGTTGGTAATTATAAAGTGCTTGTTTTTCAATCGGTAGCTTATCAATTTCAGCTGGTTCAAATCCTTTTTCTTGAAACCAGTGTATGCTGCGAGTTGTCAAAACAAACAGCTTTTCTAACCCTAATTGCTTAGCATGTGCTGAAATACGTTGTAGCAAAACTTCACCACGACAAGAGCTGCGATAATCAGGGTGTACTGCAACACAAGCCATTTCACCAATTTTTTCTGATGGATAAGGGTAGAGTGCTGCACACGCAATAGTCATATTATCGCGTTCAATTATGGTGAATTGGTCAATTTCAATTTCCAATTGCTCTCTTGAACGTCTGACTAAAATACCTTGTTGTTCTAATGGGCGAATAAGTTCGAGTATGCCACCAATATCATTAATATTCGCTCTACGAACTTTTTCTGCACTCTCCATGACGATTTGAGTACCAATACCATCACGAGAGAATAACTCTTGAATAAGAGCACCATCAGATTGATAACTAAGTAAGTGGCTACGCTCTACACCACGACGACAGGCTTTAACTGCACCGCGTAAGAATCTCACTGTACCTGAATGGTAATCACCTTCTGTTTGTAGCTCTCGAATTTTATCTTCGGCTTGATTAGGTAATAGTTCAGAAACAATGTGTCCTTCTTCATCGACAACACCTTGGAATGAACAAAAACCAATTATTTTTTGTGCTTTAAGCTTTATAGCAAGCTGTGTTGCTACTTCTTCTGAAGTGAGATTAAAGCTTTCACCCGTCACAGATACCGCAACTGGGCCAATTAATACAATGGCATTACTGTCTAATTGACGGTGAATAGCCTCTTCATCGATACGACGGATTTTTCCGCTATGACAATAATCAACACCGTCATCAACCCCTAATGGTTGAGCAATCACAAAGTTACCACTGACAACATTAATATGCGCACCTTGTAATGGCGTATTGCTTAAACTCATTGATAGGCGAGCCGTAATATCGAGTTGCAACGTACCCGCAGCTTGTTTAACAATTTCCAAGGTTTTGCTATCTGTGATGCGCGTATATTTATGATAAATCGGAGATACCTTTTGCACTTCAAGAGCTGTATCTATTTGTGGGCGAGCACCATAAACAACCACTAAACGAATGCCTAGGCTATGTAATAACCCAATATCATTAATGATAGATGGGAAGTTTTCGTGAGCAATGGCTTCACCACCCAGCATAATGACAAACGTTTTGCCTCTATGTGCATTAATATACGGAACCGAGTGGCGGAATCCATCGACCAATTCGGTGCTACGCTCTTTCATAAAACCCTCTCAAGTGAATTTTTATTCGTATTTAATGTATTTTTATTCTTTTTGGAGAGGAATGGCAAGTAAAATCCTATCTTATTGTTTTCCCTGAAGGCAGAATATTCGTGTAAAAGTGAGTAATTGTGCTGTTTTTAAGTGACAGTGAAGTGTGGATTGGGTAAAGTTTTTCGTTCTTAACTTTTTTTATCTCTTTTTAGAGTTTATTGACGTTAATCGTTTTTTTGGAATATTTTCATGAGTCATTCTGAGCACAATCAAACTCGTCGTCGTCTTGTTAAAGGAATTGGCGCGTTATTATTGTTAAGTGTTAGTCCTGTTGGTCTTGCTGCCACAGCATCTATTGTTGCTGTGAGGGTTTGGCCTGCCTCGACTTATACTCGCGTGACTATAGAATCCAGTACACCACTGAAATATCGTCAGTTTGCATTATCAAATCCTGAACGTATTGTGGTGGATTTAGAAGGTATTCAACTTAATAGCACACTAAAAGGTGTTGCTAATCAGGTTCAGACTAGCGATCCCTATTTAAAACTTATTCGCGTTGGTCAAAATACACCTAAAACAGTTCGACTGGTATTTGAAGTAAAAACGCCTGTACAACCACAAATGTTTACGCTTAAACCTGTGGCTGAATTTAAAAACCGTTTGGTGTTAGATTTCTACCCAAGCCACGGCGCTGACACGGAAGAAGATCCTCTTTTAGCGCTATTACGTGAATATAACGACGGTGATTTACAACAAGCTGTACCAGCACAAACCGATACACGTAAACCGGGCAGAGCAGGGCGAGATAGACCGATTATTATCATGATCGATCCTGGCCATGGTGGAGAAGATCCGGGCGCAATAGGTAAATATAAAACACGTGAAAAAGATGTGGTTTTACAAATTGCTCGTCGCTTAAGAACGCTTATTGATAAAGACGCCAAAATGAAGGCGTATATGACACGCAATGAAGATGTCTTTATTCCATTGACAGTACGTGTTGCTAAAGCGAGAAAAATGCAGGCAGATTTATTTGTCTCTATCCATGCTGATGCGTTTACAAACCGCTCTGCAAGAGGTTCTTCTGTTTTTGCATTATCAAAAACGGGCGCAACCAGTAACACTGCACGCTATCTTGCTCAAACACAAAATGAGTCTGACTTAATTGGTGGGGTGAGTAAAAGTGGCGATCGCTATGTAGACCATGCAATGCTCGATCTCGTACAAACTGCGACTATTAATGACAGCCTAAAATTCGGTAGTGAAGTACTTAAGTTATTAGGCGGTATTAATAAACTGCATAAAAATAAAGTCGATCAGGCGGGTTTTGCGGTATTAAAAGCCCCTGAGATCCCTTCTATCTTAGTAGAAACGGCTTTTATCAGTAATATCGAAGAAGAGAAAAAACTAAAAACCGCTAAATTCCAGCAACAGATCGCAGAGTCTATTTTCAAAGGGATCAAAGCTTATTTTGCTAATGGTGGTGAATTAACGTTAGCAGACCGTAGCTAACCTCTTCCTATATCTTTTTTATATTCCAGTAGAAAGCCAAGATCATACGCTTTCTATTGGAGCTTCTTATTGTGTTTTCAGCACAATAAATCTATCCAATACAATGCGTTATTGAAATAAAAGAAATGTAGTATAGAAATCTATGATTGATAAGATTAGGTTTGTGAATTAAGAGAGAAAGTAAAAATAAGAAGGAATTTTGAAGAGAAATTGGTTGCGGGAGCTGGATTTGAACCAACGACCTTCGGGTTATGAGCCCGACGAGCTACCATGCTGCTCCATCCCGCGACTGAATTGTTGTTTATAGAATTGGTTGCGGGAGCTGGATTTGAACCAACGACCTTCGGGTTATGAGCCCGACGAGCTACCATGCTGCTCCATCCCGCGACTGATACTATAACTTACTGCTTTGTGAATTGGTTGCGGGGGCCAGATTTGAACTGACGACCTTCGGGTTATGAGCCCGACGAGCTACCAAGCTGCTCCACCCCGCGTCTCCACAGAGGGGCACTATACTCAGGATCTGCCGAGTTGCAAGTTTTTTATGAAATTTTTACAGTTTTCTTTTAAAAACGGTCAGAAATAACACATCAAGATGCAAATTTAGGCAGTTATACTCGTCCTACTTCAAGTTATTTAGAATATATACTTGATGTTTAAAAGTCATATTGATTGGGTGATAATAGAAAGTCTTAGCAATCGGTATATTCATATCTTTATTGATTTTGCTTTGGTATCTTTCTAAGTCAAAATCAACACTCAAATTTAGTCATTAAGCGGGTCAAAAATGGTTACTTGGCGAAAATCGTTAATTTTAGGTATGTTAGCGCTTGCCTTGACAGGATGTCATCGTCCAACAGAGCAAGGGCAACAGTATAAAGATGGAAAGCTTAAGCAAGATCTCATTGAGGTAAGTTCGCCAAACACACAAGGTACACCCATTAATGGCCCTGATTACTTACAACAAGTAAGTCAGATAAACCAGACATCATCTCGTTTGTACAATAGCAACAAAGAGACTTATCAGGCAGTTGAAAACTGGTTGCGCTCTGGTGCAGATACACGTCAATTACGTCAATTCAATCTTTCTGCATTTCAAATGGAAGGGGTTGATAAGTACGGAAATGTTCAATTTACTGGATATTACACGCCGGTTCTTGAAGCTCGTTTAACGCCACAAGGTGAGTTTCAATACCCTCTTTATAAAATGCCAACAAATAGTCGTTCAAAATTACCTTCTCGTGCTGCTATTTATAATGGGGCATTAAGCCAATCTTTAATTGCGGCTTACAGTAACTCCATTATGGATAACTTTATGATGGAAGTTCAGGGAAGTGGCTATGTTGATTTTGGTGATGGTAAACCTTTAACCTTCTTTGGTTATGCAGGGAAAAATGGACACCCTTACCGTAGTATTGGCAAAGTGCTTATTGATAATGGTGAAGTAGAAAGAAAAGATATGTCTATGCTCGCTATTAGAGATTGGGCTGATAAGCACAATGATGCTGAAGTAAGAAAGTTATTAGAAGAAAACCCATCATTTGTTTTTTTCAAACCAGAGCCTTTTACACCTGTTAGAGGTGCTAGTGCCATCCCACTTGTTGCACTCGCCTCTGTGGCTTCGGATAGAAGCATTATTCCAGCAGGGACGGTGTTACTGGCTGAAATTCCTGTACTTGATAATGCAGGTAATTTTACAGGTGAATATCAAATGCGTTTAATGGTGGCATTAGATGTGGGTGGTGCAATTAAAGGGCATCATTTCGATATTTATCATGGGATTGGTAAAGATGCTGGTCATATGGCAGGTTTTTATAATCACTATGGGCGAGTTTGGGTATTAAAAAAATCACAACTTAACTTATTAAACCCTTCGTCATAAACATGATTGACTATTTATCTGCTCGTTATTAACGGTAAAATTATGCAAACGACATGGCTATTGATATTAATAGCCATGATTATTTCTGTTATTTAGGTTGTTATCGCATTATGCAAAATTCATTATCAGATTCATATTTACAACGCTTTTCTGGAATAGGGCGACTCTATGGGCAAAAAGCGCTGTCTTATTTTGCTCAGGCTCATATTTGTGTCGTGGGTATAGGTGGCGTCGGAAGTTGGGCCGCTGAAGCATTAGCACGCAGTGGTATTGGTGCTATCACCTTAATTGATATGGATGATGTGTGTGTAACCAACACTAATCGTCAAATACATGCGTTGAAAGAGAGTGTGGGCCAACCAAAATGTGAAGTGATGAAACAGCGTATTTTAGAAATCAATCCAGAATGCAAAGTGACTAGTATTGATGATTTTGTCACGGTGGATAATGTCGCTGAAATGATGAATAACAACTTTGATTATGTCATCGATGCAATTGATAGTGTAAGACCAAAAGCTGCATTATTAGCTTATTGCCGTCGTTATAAAATACCCGTGATCACAACAGGCGGTGCTGGTGGGCAAATTGATCCAACACAAATTCAAGTGGTTGATTTAGCAAAAACAATTCAAGATCCTTTAGCTGCTAAATTAAGAGAGCGTTTGAAATCTGATTTTAATGTCGTAAAAAATAGTAAGGGAAAACTAGGGATCGATTGTGTTTTCTCAACAGAACAACTGGTTTATCCGCAGGGTGATGGAACGGTTTGCGCAGCAAAAAGTACGGCAGATGGTGTAAAAAGAATGGATTGTTCAGCGGGTTTTGGTGCCGTAACGATGGTAACGGCGTCGTTTGGTTTTATTGCGGTGTCTCATGCTTTGAAGAAGATGTTAGCGAAGGCACAGCGTGCTCATGATACTCGTCATACTTCAAGTTGCAGCGTTGTTTGACGAATACTCGTCATACTTCAAGCCACAGCGTTGTTGACGGCGTTCATTCGCACTAGTCACATACTTATGTATGCTCCTAGCGACTCATTCACTTGTCGCCTAGCTGTGACTTGAATTATTTAGAGTATCGACTGGTTATATATTAACTTATTAATAAATTTTATTTTTGATCACAGGTTATATGTTTCTAGCGACTCATTCATTTGTCGGCTAGCTGTGACTTGAATTATTTAGAGTATCAAACTTAATACTGGGAGGTGAGTGATTTCAATCGTGCGATAATCGCATTCACTCCGTCAGTGCGAGATTGGCTAATTTGATTAGCCAATCCTAATTGAGCGAAAATAGCTAACATATCGATATCAGCTATTTCTTGCGCCGTTTTATTTTCAACAGTGGCTAAAATAATAGTCAGCAAGCCTTTTACAATACGACCATCACTATCACCATAAACATGGTATTTGCCGTCATTGTTTAATTCGACACCAAGCCACACTCTATTTTCACAACCTTTGATCTCTTTTTCTGTCGTTTTTAATTCATCAGGTAATGCGGGTAATTTACGTGAGAGTTGAATTAATTGACGGTATTTATCTTCCCATGCTTTTGATTTTTGGAAATCCTCCAGCAAGATAGCTAAGGTAATTTCATGACCAAATGGGTGCTGGGTTGCAAGCAAAGGTGTGTTGTTATTCATTTCAATTATTCATCTTTTAAGAGTGTTAGAGCAAATTTAACGGCATTAATAAAAGCATCAATATCAGCACGTTGATTATAAGGCATAAAAGAAATGCGTAAACAGCCTGAAATATTTAATGAATCAATAAGAGGTTGCGCACAGTGTTGCCCTGTACGTAATGCAATACTTTTTTCTGCGATTAATGTGGCTAAATCACTGTGATGAACACCTTCAAAATTGAAAGAAATAACAGATGAATTGGCGGCTCGGTAACTGATAAATCCATCTAACTCACTGAGGCGCTTCTCTGCTTCATCTGCAAGCTCAAGAGCATATTGATTAGCATGATGCATATCTTGCTTTTCTAACCATGCTAATGTGGCTGAAAATGCAATAACACCAGCAACATTAGGTGTTCCAGCTTCAAAACGCTGAGGAATAGGCGCTGGAATAAATCCATCAAATGTCGCGTTAGTTAGCATCTTTCCGCCACCATGCCAAGGTGCCATCGTTTCTAAAAGCTCACGTTTACCATAACAAATACCTAATCCATTAGGGCCATAAAGTTTATGAGCAGAAAAAACATAGAAGTCGATATTGAGTGCTGTAACATCTGTTGGGTGATGAGCAATACCTTGTGCTCCATCGACAACCAGTAAGCAATTATCATATTGGTGAACACATTGAGACACTTTATCTAATGCGATTTGAGCGCCTGTCACATTCGACATTTGGCTAACGGCGACAATTCGTGTTCGTTTATTGATTAAAGCATTTAAGTTATCAATCGAAGGTAAAAAGTTATCCTCTATTGCCCAGCGGATCACGCGTGCGCCTGTCTGTTCTGCCAATATCAACCAAGGTATAAGGTTTGCATGATGTTCTTGCTCACTAACAATAATTTCATCACCAGCCTGTAACCGCGGACGAAAATAACCTTGAGCAATAAGGTTGAGTGATTCTGTGGTGCCTTTTGTCCAAATAATCGTATCACTATCAGTACTATTGATTAACTCGGCAACTTGTTGACGCGTCGCCTCATATTGTTGAGTTGTTTCTTTGGCATGTTGATATTGGCTACGGTGAACGGTTGCAAAATTATAGCGATAAAACGCATCTGAGGCCTCTATCATGGCAAGAGGCTTTAATGCTGTCGCTGCACTATCGAGATAAATAGTCTTTTCTTTAAGTGCAGGAAATTGTTGTCGAAATAAATCAGGTGAAAATACGTTCATAGTTAGGCTGTATTGGTAGACGAATAAATTTTCGCGATTTGTCGTTAAAAATAGGGCGTATAGATTATACGGTTAATTATATTTATTTATAACGGAAACCTAGGAGTATCCGTTTGTTCTGGCTCATTGTACCCATAATAACACGATTAAGATGGTGAAAGTTCACTCAATAAAAAATCGCTGAGATCAGATTAATATCCTATTTTTTCTTGTTTAAATTTATTTTGGATAAATCGTGGTGAGTTTTTTTAGAATAATGATGATAAGTCCATTATAAAAAATGGATGAAAACATCAAATTGGTGTGTGTGAGTAATGAAAAAATAGAGAAAAATAGGGAATAAAAAAAGCACCGCCTTGGCGGTGCACTATAAAATCACTATGGACAGACAGGGTAAATGTACAGGAAGTGAAAAAAAACAGTAGCATCAGCTACTAAGTCTGGAATTTCCAGACAACTTGCAAACACAACATCACAACCACAAAGCCAAAAGTTTTGCAGTATTACTACTACACAACTTTTCGTTCCGGCTTAGGAAGTGCGCTTACTATAGGTATTTACTGGCTAATCATCAAGGGACAATTTATAATGCTTCGCATAAAAAAAACTAATGATGAAAGTTAGGGTCTACTAATAGCCAAAATAGGGGTTTAAGAACCGAATATGTCTAAACGTTTACCGCCATTAAATGCGCTTAGGGTTTTTGATTCAGCGGCACGTCATTTAAGTTTTACTAAAGCCGCTGAAGAATTATTTGTGACACAAGCAGCAGTGAGCCACCAAATTAAAACATTAGAAGAATTCCTTGGGCTAAAATTATTTAGAAGACGCAACCGATCTCTTTTATTAACAGAAGAAGGGCAGAGCTATTACCTCGATATTAAGGAAATTTTTTCATCAATTAACGAGGCAACTCGCAAATTATTAGCTCGAAGCGCAAAAGGCGCACTTACTGTTAGCCTTTCTCCAAGTTTTGCTATTCAATGGTTAGTACCACGGCTATCTGGATTTAACCAAGCTTATCCGGGGATTGATGTGCGAATTCAGGCTGTTGATCGAGAAGAAGATAAGCTGGCTGACGATGTTGATGTCGCCATTTTTTATGGTCGAGGAAATTGGACAGGGTTACGTACAGACCGTCTTTATGCGGAATATTTAATTCCTGTTTGTGCGCCATCTTTACTTACAGGTGAAAAACCACTAAAAACCCCATCCGATCTGATTTATCATACACTGCTACATGATACATCTCGTCGAGATTGGCAAGCTTATGTACGTCAATTAGAGATACAAAATCAGATCAATGTGCAACAAGGGCCTATTTTTAGCCATAGTTCAATGGTGATACAGGCTGCTGTACATGGACAAGGTGTTGCATTAGTTAATAATGTAATGGCTCGTAGTGAAATAGAATCAGGTCGATTAGTAAGACCTTTTCCAGATGTCCTTGTTAGTAAAAATGCATTTTATTTAGTTTGCCAAGATAGTCAGGCTGAATTGGGTAAAATTGCGGCTTTTCGCCAATGGATTTTATCTCAAGCAGCGAATGAGCAAGAAAAGCTGGGTTTACTGACATCATCTTAATATTGCGATTGGCAAATATCTCCTAGATAGGAAGGAATAAACAGTGAATAGTCGTACATTGCTTATGTTTTCCGCGATTAGTGGCTTCTTTTATGTTGCTTTTGGTGCATTTGCAACTCATAAGCTGGCACCTCATTTATCGCCACAACATTGGGATTACATTCAGTTAGCGATGCGCTACCAAATCGTCCATACCTTATTACTTGTCGGAATAGCGGCAATGTTAATGCGTAAAACCATTTTATGGTTTTATTGGGCAGGTATTTTCTTTGGTGTTGGTATTCTACTTTTCAGTGGTAGCCTTTATTGTATGGCGCTAACACAAGTTAGGTTGTTATCTTATTTTACGCCAATTGGTGGATTTAGTTTTCTTATTGGTTGGGCTTTAATTTTTATTGGCGCTTTGCGTCTAAGGGCACCGGCGTCTCGCCATGAATAAAGTTGCATTATATTGTCGCCAAGGTTTTGAAAAAGAGTGCGCGGCTGAGATTACGGATAAAGCAGGTCAAATCGGCGTTTATGGCTTTCCTCGTGTTAAAGAAGGAAGTGGTTATGTGATTTTTGAATGCTATCAAGAAGGTGAAGCAGACAAGATCGCGCGTGAAGTGAATTTCCGTGAATTAATTTTTGCTCGTCAGATGTTTGTGACAGGTGAATTACTTAAAGATTTACCGCCAGAAGATAGAATTACACCAATTGTTGGAATGCTAAAAGGTGCTGTCGAAAAAGCGGGTGAATTGCGAGTTGAAGTTGCAGACACTAACGAAAGCAAGGAATTATTAAAATTCTGCCGTAAATTTACGGTGCCATTACGTAATCATTTACGTAATGAGAAAATTTTGCTGAAAGTTGAGAATTTTAGCCGTCCTATTATCCATGTGTTTTTTATTGCACCGGGATGTTGTTATGTTGGCTACTCTTATAGTTTCAATAATTCCGCATTTTATATGGGTATTCCTCGATTAAAATTCCCATCTGATGCGCCAAGTCGTTCGACACTGAAACTTGAAGAAGCATTTCATATTTTCATTCCTTATGAGGAGTGGGAAGAGCGTTTAGCAAGTGGAATGAAAGCGGTCGATTTAGGGGCGTGCCCTGGTGGTTGGACATATCAATTAGTGAAACGCAGTATGATGGTGCATGCTGTTGATAATGGCCCAATGGCACAATCTTTGATGGATACAGGGCAAGTTCGTCATCATCAAGTTGATGGCTTTAAATTTGAACCTACTTCTAAAAATATCACATGGCTTGTTTGTGATATGGTTGAAAAACCAGCTAAAGTGGCTGCGTTAATGACGACTTGGATTGCCAATGAATGGTGTCGAGAAGCTATCTTTAACCTAAAACTGCCAATGAAAAAGCGTTATGAGGAAGTCTCTCATATCCTTGAAAAAATAAAGTCAGAATTAGCAGAAAAAGGGATCAACGTTAAGATCCAAGCTAAGCACCTTTATCATGATAGAGAAGAGATCACGGTTCATATCCAAAATATTTGGGCGGCTTATCGACCAGATCGTGAATTCTAAAAACACGTAAAGTACATCGATTTATTGATGACAATAAAAGGCGAAGCTTCTATTAATAAGCTTCGCCTTTTTAATGGCTAGTCATTTAAATAAATATCAGTGAGTTGAGTCTTAATAATTGAGAAATTGGTTATTTTAAACGTAACTGTTGTAGATTGCCGTTTAATTGAATATCAGTACGTAATGTGGTGATTTTTCGGCTGATAAATGCAGACTCTTTATGAGTAATAAGTTTGTTTTGCCATTTAGTAGGGACATCATCAATATGCTGATAAAGCGATTCTAGATCCGGGTGAATTTGTAAAAGCTCGGTGGCACTTTTCGGTCCGATACCGGGGACACCTGCAACTTTACTGCTACTTACACCCGTTAATCCCCAATAGTCGGTAAGTTGAGAGGGCTCGACACCAAATTCGGCTCTAATAAACTCTAAATCTAACCAGCGTCGTTGAAAATAATCGCGTATACGAATAGAGGGCGAAAGTAATTGGCAATAACCTTTATCCGTTGAAATAATCGTGACTCGAAAACCTGCATTTGCTACTTTGGTTGCCAATGTTGCTGCAACGTCATCTGCTTCATCACCGCCCGAGTGCCAGCTCTGTATTCCTAAATTAAGCAACATGGCTTTAATTTCAGGTAATTGTTGCCGTAAGTCATCAGGCATTGGTGTGCGACCCGCTTTATAATCAGGTAAGAGCTGATGTCTCCAACTACCGTCTCTGTCATCTTCATCAAAGACCGCTACGGCATGAGTAGGTTGTGTGTGCCCAAGCAGTTGGTTGACGCTCTGTTCACACACAGTCTGGCAGGAAGAACCTGATGCCGCATGAATGCGGCGGATCAGGTTTAAAGCATCAATAATCAGCAAATGTATCATAATAAATTAGCTGATAATCTCATAACATGGCTGGTAAGCTGTACCGCCCGGAAGTTTCATACGATGTTGCTCAACAAAGCCCGCTAATAAAATATCCATGCGACGCATAATTTCACGATCACCATGAATTTTATAAGGGCCATAAGCTTCAATCGCCTTCATACCCACTTCTTTTACGTTACCTGCAACAATACCCGAGAACGCACGACGTAAGTCGGCCGCTAATTTCTCAGGTGACTGATCGGTACTTAAGTTAAGTGATGCCATATTTTCATGTGTTGGTTCAAAAGGAAGCTGTAAATCAGCATTGATCTTCATTGACCAGTTAAAGCTATAAGCATCACCAGTACTGCGACGATTATCTTTTACCAAAGGCATATATTTTTTCATGATACGAGCAACTTCAGGTGCATCATCAATAATAATTTGGTAATGGCGTCGAGCTTCGTCACCTAATGTATTTGCGATAAAATCGTCTAATACATTAAAGTAGTCCGCGCTTTCTTTAGGGCCAGTTAAAATCAGTGGTAATACTTGGTCTTGGTTTTCTGGTGACATAAGAATACCAAGCAGATACAGCAATTCTTCCGCTGTCCCTACACCACCAGGGAAAATAATAATCCCGTGTCCAATTCGAACGAACGATTCCAGACGTTTTTCAATATCTGGCATAATAATCAGTTCGTTAACTAATGGATTTGGTGGCTCAGCTGCAATGATTGAAGGCTCTGTCATACCAATAAAACGACTATTTTTATAACGTTGTTGAGCATGACCAACGGCTGCCCCTTTCATTGGTGCTTCCATCGCACCAGGTCCACAGCCTGTGCAGATATTGAGTTCGCGTAATCCTAATTCGTTACCTACTTTTCTGCCGTAAAGGTACTCAGTTTCATTAATTGAGTGACCACCCCAGCAAACGATCATATTAGGATCTTCATCAATATGAAGGGCTCGTGCATTGCGCAAAATCGAGAAAATAGTATTAGTGATATGAGTGCTATTTTCTAAGTTCAGGTGAAGGTCACGTTTTGCGGTTGTGATCTGTCCATGAACAAACAATATGTCACGAAGCACTGCAAATAAGTTAGCTTGCAGTGAGCGAATAATTTTTCCGTCAACAAAGGCGTCTTCAGGAGGATTGACTAACTCTAGTTTTACGCCACGTTCACGGCGCAGTACGTTAATATCAAAATCTTGGTATTTAGATAACAGTTCTTTACTACTATCAGTAAGGCTACCAGAGTTGAGAACAGCGAGAGAACAATTGCGAAACAGCTGATAAAGATCACTGCTTGCGGTTCTCTTTAGCATATCAACTTCTAGCTGTGAAAGCAGATCCATGGAACCTAATGGGCTGACATGAGTTATCACGTAGGACTCCTTTTTCTCCTGAAATAACAAACTGAAGTGCAACTGATCTTGGTATAACACAGATCATATTAACATACAGGCATTATTCCCGTTATTGTCTGGCTAATCGACTAATTTCTGGAACAAACTCACAATTACTACGCCAAGGATTGATGTCTAATCCACCGCGTCGTGTATATCTTGCATAAACAGTTAATGTTTCTGGCGCACATAATTGCATGATATCGTGGAAAATTCGCTCAACACACTGTTCATGAAATTCGTTATGTTGTCTAAATGAAACTAAATAGCGCAGTAGTTTTTCACGATCAATCTTTTTACCCTTATATTGAATAGCGACTGATCCCCAATCTGGTTGATTGGTAATAAGGCAATTTGATTTTAACAGATGGCTGACAAGGGTTTCTTCAACTTGTTTATCGGTTGTTGATTCGTTTAACCATTGCACATCAAACTGATAATTATCAATTTCAATATCTTGTTCATCAATACACTCTCCAGCAAAATCAACAATAGGTTGTGATGTAAAATGCGAAAGTGGATAAATGGTCAGATTAACTTTACCTTTAGCACAAGTCGTTAAATCTTTAAGTAAGGTTTCTTCGACGATATCCCAACTTTCAAAACGAGTCTGATTAAAACTGTTGAGATATAATTTAAAGCTTTTAGATTCAATAAGATTTTCAGTGGTTGCATCTAATTCAACATGACCAATAGCAACTTGTGGTAAGCCTTTGCTATTAAGCCATGAGAGTTCATACATAGTCCAAATATCACCACCATGAAAAGGTAAATTTTCAGCAGTTAAAGAGAGTGAATCTCGATTTAGGCTACGTGGTACACCTTGCAATAATCCGGCATCATATTGATCATGATATTGGGTCTCTTTGCCCAGAGATAATGCTTCAAGAGATTTATCACCTTGATATAAAGACATAACTTACATCCTAACTTTAACTGAAAATAAAAGAAGGCTAATTATACTATTGAAACATCAATAGTATATGAATGCTTTATTTTTGATGCTCTGAATTAGTGAGATAATCAGGTAACATAAAGGAAATTCTTATTTAAATAGATAAAACAGATAATCATGACTGAAAACATCTCCTCTGAATTAAAAGCCTTTACGCAAAAATATGTTGATTTATGGCAAGAAAAATCAGGCTTACCTCCTGCAAGTGAAGATCTTTATGGTGTTCCTTCTATTTGTATATCAAGAACAGGCGATGAAGTTGTTTACTGGTTACCGCAGCCTTTTGTAGGAACAGATAAACTAGAAAAAGTTGAAAAGGCGATGGGAATTATTATTCGTCCTGAATTGCACGATTACTTTACCACTCAGTATGCTGGTGATATGCAAGTTCGTTTTAGAGAGGTAGATTTCAGCTTGATCCAAGTGTGGAGTGAAGAAGATTTTATTCGCTTACAAGAAAATATTATTGGTCATTTAGTGACACAAAAACGTTTAAAACTTACACCCACATTGTTTATTGGTACTACAGATTCAGAGAATGAAATAATTTCTGTGTGTAATGTTTCCGGTGAAGTCATTCTTGAAACTTTTGGCAAAAAGAAAAGAGAAGTTTTAGCTGAAAATTTATCTCTTTTTCTATCTGAATTAGTCGCTGTATATAATGAGTGATGTAGTCTATAAACCTTTTTCCATGTGAGATATATCTTACAAAAAAGAGTGTGTTTTTTTATCAAAAAGTTGTCACTGATAAAAATAAAATTGATTTATTTAAGTAGAGCAATAAGTTATTAACTTATTGTTTTTATTTATAGTTATGACTCTTTAATAGTTTTGATTCTGTGGGTTGTTTAACTAATCAATTATTGGCATTCTACGTCCACCAACTAAGGGACTGCTTGGTGACCGATAAAATGTAGAGTAATCAAGGACACAGGAAATAGGATATTTCCATTTAATGTGGATACGGACTTAATCACAGGGATAGATAAAAAACGGTCTTGCTTGGATGCACGTGTTGTACAGACAACTATTTTTCTTGTCTAAAAGGAGTTTCGGCTCCTTTTATTTTTTTATTTGTTTTCTGCTATTCCATCCCAATGTTATCCTTATTCGTAAGTTTTATATAAGGGATAAATGATGACACCAGAACAACGCATTTTAGCGAAATTGCTCTTGATTGAAGAAGAGATGAAGAACATTGAGCTATGGCAATTAGAATCTCCTACTGAACAAGCATTTGAAAGTGTTGAGCCTTTCTGTATTGATACAATGAGTGCTCATGAATGGCTACAGTGGGTATTAATTCCAAGATTGTCATCGATGATTGAAAGCGAAATGCCATTACCTAATACATTTGCAATCGCACCTTATTACGAAGAAGCATTTAAAGAAGATAAGAGCCGAGATGTTACTGATTTACTCAATCATTTGCGTGAACTTGACGCAATGTTTAAATCATAAGGCCGATAATGCTAGATATTATTTATCAAGATGAACATCTTGTTGCGGTGAATAAACCTGCGGGTTGGCTTGTTCACCGCAGTTGGCTAGATAGACATGAAACAGTGTTTGTTATGCAGACATTAAGAGATCAAATTGGGCAACATGTTTTCCCTGTGCATCGTCTAGATAGGCCTACTTCAGGTGTTTTATTAATGGCACTTTCTTCTGATGTTGCTAGAGTACTTTCTCAATCTTTTGAACAACATAAAACAGAAAAAATTTATCACGCTGTTGTTCGAGGGTATGTTGAAGAGGCATCTGTTATAGATAGTCCTTTGGTCGAGGAACTCGATAAAATTGCAGATAAATTTGCAACTCAACCCCCACAAATTCAAGATTGCGTAACACATTGCCAGCCATTAGGAACTGTTGAAAAAGAGGTTGCGATTGGGCGCTACCCTACATCTCGATTTAGCCTATTAGAGCTACGCCCTGAAACGGGTCGCAAGCATCAATTACGTCGCCATATGTCTCATATTCGACACCCGATTATTGGTGATACCGCTCATGGTGATTTACGTCAAAACCGTGGTGTTGTAAATCATTTTCAATCTCATCGCTTGATGTTACATGCAAGCCATCTAAACTTAATTCATCCAATTACATTGCAGCCACTTAACTTAACAGCTAAATGGGATCTGCCTTGGCAACACCTTATTAATCAATTTGGTTGGCGTGGATTAAGGCCTGAATTAGAGCAGTATGGTGAAGATTTAGCTCATCATTTTTAATTCCTTTCTTATTTTAAATATTGATTTCAATACGTGACTATCAAGGCTTTTTTACTTAAGTCTTGATGGTTTGCGCAAATTTATAGTCTATTTTAACTATTTGTAAAATATATAATTCTATTAATTGATCTGATCACATGTTTTGAAACGTGACAGCTATCATGTATTCATCAGGCGATTTATTTTATGATGTGAAATAAATAAGACTTATCATTAGATAAGTTTATGAAATAAAGCCCACACTACTTTAAACAAATAAAAACTTACAACATATAAAAACCCACATTCCGGGAGTCTGCTTGATGTTTAAAAACCTATTTGTTGTTTTACAAAAAATCGGAAAGTCCTTGATGTTACCGGTATCCGTACTGCCTATTGCCGGTATTTTATTAGGGGTTGGTTCTGCTGATCTTTCATGGATACCTTCTTCTGTCTCTCAAGTTATGGCAGAGGCTGGTGGTTCGGTTTTCTCTAATATGCCACTTATTTTTGCTATTGGTGTTGCGTTAGGTTTTACCAATAATGACGGGGTATCAGCACTAGCCTCTGTAGTTGCTTACGGTATCATGTCTAAAACCATGATTGTGGTTGCTCCTTGGGTTTTAGGTTTAACTCCAGCAGAAATTGAGGCTCAACACCTTACTGACACAGGGGTGTTAGGGGGGATTATTGCAGGTATTATTGCCGCCTCTATGTTTAACCGTTTTTATCGAATCAAATTACCTGAGTATTTAGGATTTTTTGCAGGAAAACGTTTTGTTCCTATTATTTCAGGATTGATCGCTATTTTTGTTGGGATTATTTTAGCCTTTATTTGGCCTCCTATTGGTACAGCAATCCAGCGTTTTTCTGAATGGGCTGCATATCAAAATCCAGCTGTTGCCTTTGGTATTTATGGTGTTGTAGAGCGTGGATTAGTGCCATTTGGTTTACACCATATCTGGAATGTGCCGTTCCAAATGCAAGTGGGTGAGTACGTAAATAGTGCAGGACAAGTCTTCCACGGTGATATTCCTCGCTATATGGCAGGTGACCCAACTGCGGGTATGTTATCAGGTGGTTTTCTATTTAAGATGTTTGGTTTACCTGCTGCTGCTATTGCGATTTGGCATTCAGCACGCCCTGAGAATCGTGTAAAAGTCGGCGGTATCATGATTTCTGCGGCATTAACTGCCTTCTTAACAGGGATCACTGAACCTATCGAATTCTCATTTATGTTCGTTGCACCTATTCTTTATGTTATTCACGCTATTTTAGCAGGCTTAGCATTTGTTATTTGTATCTTGTTAGGTATGCGTGATGGTACAAGTTTCTCTCATGGATTAATTGACTTTATCGTACTAAGTGGCAACAGCAGCAAACTGTATCTGTTCCCGATTATTGGCATACTTTACGCGATAACTTATTACTCTATTTTCCGCTTTTTAATCGTGAAACTAAATCTGAAAACTCCAGGTCGAGAAGTGGAAGATAAAAATGCGAAACAAGCGGATAAAAGCGCGATGGGGCAATCTTTAGTCACTGCGTTTGGTGGTAAAGACAATATCAGTAGTTTGGATGCTTGTATTACTCGTTTACGTATTGGTGTTAAAGAAATTGAAAAAGTCGATCGTGAAGAATTAAAACGATTGGGAGCAGCTGGTGTGGTGGTTGTTGGCTCAGGTATTCAAGCTATTTTTGGTCCTAAGTCAGATAATCTAAAAACTGAAATGGATGAATACATAAGGTCTTTGGATTCAGGGGAATAATAGGTAGCAACGTTAAATGATAAAAACACCTTTATTTTTATAAATAAAGGTGTTTTTTATATATTATCAACGATGTAAATATAATTATTTTTTAAAATTATTTTTCATCATTCAATAGTATTGTTTCTATCACTTTGAATGAATAGAGAAATAATTGATGAAAATATCCTTTAATGACTTAGTAAATAGTTTGCCTGTAAATCATAAAAAAGAAAATACAAAATTTTTACTTTCGAATGAGATAACGGAATGTTTAAATACATTAACTAAAGATGATTTTTTTGTTTTAGAGGGTAAGGGAAAAGATACAGGGAAAAATATTTATATAGATAAAGCTTTTTTCCATAAAATGGAAAGTGAGCTTATTAATCTCATAAAAGATTATACTAAAGATAATTCATATCATTTGGCGAAGGTTCTTTCAGTGAATGATGTTCATAAAGTTAACTCTCCTCTTATTCGCGAAGATAAGGAATTCTTTTCATTTTTAAATTTAGATTCACTCGGTAATGTGCGAGATTTCATTTCTAAATTAATAAAAAAAACAAATTCTTCTACTCTAAAAGATAATATCTTTAATAAAGATAAATGCCCAACTATACATATGCTTTTTAAAAAAGTATTATTATACAAAGCTGAGATTAAATCATTATCTCAATTAGTTAAAGAGCTTAGTAATAAAACAAGTGAGTTAAACATTGGATGTGAATTACCCTATCAACTAGATAATCAAAATAATATACTTTTAGTTAAGCTTGGGGGGCTAGAGGCTGCTAATTATGATGTTCAATCTAATGACAAGCCTTATCAATACTCAGGTGGATCTAGCAATGGAAACAATAATTTAGAGAAAATAAAAAGTATTATTACAGAATTTGAAATTCATTTTAACTTTCTTAATGAGAATATTAGGCAGTATCATGAAGTAGTAGATAATAGCTGTTTTTTTGAAAGTGTTAAGGGAATTAATGACATTTTCAATTTTATTGATGGTAATGTAATTGAAAATATAAAAAAAATGCATTATAAATGTGATGATTTGCTGTTGTTTAATAATAATTTGGTTAATTCTTTTAATAAAATTAATAGCAATTGTAAAGAATTGAATTCATTTTATCAAAATAACATTTTTAATGTTAATGATGATGTTATTCTAAAATTAGATGTTGATAATTTAGAACACAAACTGAAAAAACTAAAGTCTAATACAGATTTGTTGAAAGGAAAGATAGAGACATTAAATGATTTCTCTACATGCGTCGGTCAGAGCAACAATGAATTTAAAAGTAAGCTTTATTATTTAGAAAATAATAGTAAAAAGATAGTTTGTGATTCAATAATGAATATTAAGGAAAAAACAAATGATTGCTTATCATTATTAGATGGTTTTATACAAAGAAAGGAAACAGGTTTTTTATCTAAGGTATATAAGTTCTTCTTTCCTGAAAAATATAATAAATCTTTGAGTTTATTAACTGATTATAAGAATGAAATTAATAAGATATCATCTTATCTTGAGAGCTATAAAGAAGAAAATGAATATTTATCTGTTCATGATATTGGTTTAATAGTTACATCAAAATTATCTAAAATAAAATATCCTGGAAATTTATTGGGTTATTTATATGGAGAAAATAGAAAGCTTGATAATTTTATTCAGTCTCTTTTTAAAAAGGATGAGTGAATTTGTTTTCTTGAGGATGAATTGAAAATATTATATGTTTAATGTTTAGTTTATAATTTATCAAACAATATTAAGTGGACTAAATATTATGGCTAAAATCGGTATTTTTGTAGGTACAGTTTACGGTAATGCATTAGCAGTTGCTGAAGAGGCTCAACGTATTTTACTTGAACATAAACACCAAGCTAATGTTTATGAAGAAGGTACGCTTGCAGATTGGGAAAAATATTCGACAGTACTTGTGATAACGTCAAGTACTGGGCAAGGTGATCTACCTGATACCATTGCACCTTTATTTTATGAACTGCGTGATAATGTAGGATATCAGCCAAATCTAAGCTATGGCTTGATTGCTTTAGGCGATAGTAGTTATGACTATTTTTGTGGTGCAGGAATGAAATTTGATGAGTTGTTACAGGAGCACCAAGCAAAGCGTATTGGTGAGGTATTAAAAATAGACGGTATGGATGTCGCAGAGCCAGAAGTATTTGCAATAGATTGGATAGAGAATTGGGTTAACCTATTAGATTAAATAGACAATAATCCAATATTTAATTGGTTAATAAAATAATGAATAATATTTTTGATTTTAAAACACCGCTTCTTGCTGTTTTATACAGTAAGTAAGCGGTGTTTTTATAAAACTGACATGCATATTAGCTAAAATTGCCCGTTATTAACGGCGAGTCAGCTTTTCTAAGTCAGCTTCAATTTCAGCAATTTTATTTGCGACAACATGCTCAAGGTGGCGCAAGTCGTCTAGGATTTTATGTTTTAAATCGACTTCTACTTGGTCTTGTTGGCAAATTTGATCTAATTCTTCAATTACATAACGTAAGTTAGTATTGATTTCATTTACTTCTTTAAAGCCTTGTCCTGATTGACCATCAGAAATCGTTTTACGTTGGCGTGGATATTTAAATTTTACGCTTTTTGCAAAGAATTCACCTTTATCTTTGCGAAAATAGATTTTTAAAATATCGTTGTTAGCTTCTTGGCGTAGGGTATAGCGGTCAATATCTTCAGGATGCGGGATCCCTAAATTTTTTAAATTATCGTACATATATTGGCACCTGATAGAAAGATGAGTGAAAGAATAGCGAACAGAATTAATTCTATCCGCTGTTCTTATATTAGTCGATAGTTCTTAACAATTCATTAATACCTACTTTCCCACGTGTCTTAGCATCAACTTTTTTCACGATCACGGCACAGTAAAGGCTGTAGCTTCCATCTTTGGAAGGTAAATTGCCTGACACAACAACAGAGCCTGCTGGAACTCGGCCATAATGTACTTCGCCTGTTTCTCTGTCATAAATTTTGGTGCTTTGACCAATATAAACACCCATTGAAATAACAGCGCCTTCTTCGACAATGACACCCTCAACAATTTCAGAGCGAGCACCAATAAAGCAGTTATCTTCAATAATGGTTGGATTTGCTTGTAGTGGTTCTAACACGCCGCCGATACCAACACCACCAGAGAGATGGACATTTTTACCGATTTGAGCACATGAACCTACCGTTGCCCATGTATCAACCATGCTACCTTCATCGACGTAAGCACCAATGTTGACATAAGATGGCATTAAAACCGTGTTGCGAGCGATATAAGCCCCTTGTCTAACGGCTGCGGGAGGAACAACACGAAAACCTTCTTTTTCAAAACGTGCTTGGTCATAATCAGCGAACTTCATAGGCACTTTGTCAAAATAGCGACTTTCACTGCCATCTATCACTTGATTGTGATTAATACGAAAAGAGAGTAGAACCGCTTTTTTTAACCATTGATGAGTCACCCACTGACCGTCAATTTTTTCCGCGACACGCAGTTTTCCGCTGTCTAGCAGTGCAATAACGCTATTAATAGCATCACGAATATGAGGCTCAACGTTGTTTGGAGTGATATCTGCACGATGTTCGAAGGCGTTATCAATAATAGATTGTAATGCTTGCATCAATAGTATTTCCTATATGTATTGTCGTGGGTTCCTATATTTTATCCTTTGAAACTAGGGCTTTTGTCAACCTTTCTACGACTTCATTCTTCATTTTTTGGTTTAATGCCTTATTTTCACTATCGGTTAATACAAAGAAATCCTCAACACGTTCACCTATTGTGGTTATTCGAGCACCATGCAATGAAAGTGAAAGATCAGCAAAAACTTTACCAATAATTGCTAATAATCCCGGACGATCGCGTGCAAATAGCTCCATATAGGTACGTTTATTATGATTAGAGGCTATAAAATTAATTTTTGTTGGAACGTCAAAATGGCGCAATTTGGCAGGTAATGAGCGAGTTTTGGCATTGGCGTTATAAGGGGCGGATACGACTTGGATAAGAGCGTTGCGGATTGCATTATATCTATCAATCGCCAGTGGTTTACCATTAGGCTCTAACACAATAAAAGTGTCCATAGCCATATTATCGCGGTTAGTAAAAATTTGAGCGTTATGGATACTTAAATTACGTCTATCTAATTCACCTGCAACAGATGCAAAAAGGGAAGGTCTATCAGCACACCAAATAAAGATTTCAGTGCCACCATGTTCGGTTTGTTGACTGATTAGTACCATTGGCTCAGCGCTATTATGCTCAATTAATGCAAGTGCATGCCATGCAATTTGTTCTGGTGTATGCCGTAAAAAATAGTCGGCATGGCAGCGCCCCCAAATTGCTTGCAATTTCTCTTCATCGACTTGTTCCATTCGTAAAATAGTTAGTGCTTGCAAACGATGATGTCGAATACGTTCACGTAAGTCGGGAATAGAGTGCATACCTTGGCGTAACTGGCTTTCTGTTGATAGATAAAGTTCACGTAATAAGCTCTGTTTCCAGCTATTCCACAGACTGCTGTTGGTCGCACAGATATCAGCAACAGTTAAGCACAAAAGATAACGTAATCGGCTTTCATTTTTTACTTCCGATGCAAACTGAAAAATAATGTCAGGATCTTGAATATCGCGTCGTTGCGCGGTGACAGACATAAGTAAGTGATGACTAACAAGCCACTCAACTAAAGCTGATTCTCTCTGATTTAAACCATGTTGCTGAGCAAAATGAGCAACGTCTTGAGCGCCTAATACGGAATGATCACCATGGCGACCTTTGGCAATATCATGAAAGAGTGCAGCTAAACGTAATAATTCAAGTTGAGGCAGTTTGGGGTAAATATCAACACAAAGCGGATGTTTTTCATGGTTTTCATAAGAAGCAAAGCTTTCAAGTTTTTGTAAAACACGAATAGTGTGTTCATCAACGGTGTAGGCATGAAATAAATCAAACTGCATTTGCCCTACAATATTATTCCATTGCGGGAAATAAGCCGCGAGTACACTGTGTTTATGCATTGGGACAAATGCACCAGAAACCGCACGAGGGTGACGTAATATCTGCATAAAAACTTGACGTGCGAGTGGGTACTCACATAACGGCTGTACTAAATGCCGGCGAGCATAACGTAAATGGCGGAGTGTTGTTGAATAAATTCCAGTGATCTCTTTATGCTCAGCCATACGCAAAAAGAGGCGCATAATAGCGATAGGATCATCGAGGAAGCAACTGTCATCAACAACATCAATTAACGAACCTCGTAGCTGAAATTCACTGTCTAATGGACGCGGTTTTACATTAGGTTGCAGAGCAAGAATAGCTTCGTCAAATAGCTGAAGTAACATATCATTTAACTCACTAACACGACGAGTTACGCGATAATAATCCTTCATCATTTTTTCAACAGGCTGATTGCCTTCACCTTCATAATTTAAAAGTTGGGCAACATTGAGTTGTCTATCAAACAAAAGTCGATTGTCATAGCGAGAAAGCACAAGATGGAGAGCAAAACGAATTTTCCATAGTGTGTATTGACACTCTAATAACTCTTGTCCTTCAGCGGGCGTTAAAAAGCCAAAATTTACCATCTCTGAAACTGATGCCGCACCAAAATGGCGATGTGCTACCCAAATCAAAGTGTGGATATCGCGCAGTCCACCGGGGCTACTTTTGATATCAGGTTCTAGATTGTAACTAGTGCTATGATATCGCTGATGTCTTTGCTTTTGTTCTTCAACTTTTGCAGCGAAAAAATCAGGTGATGGCCAAAAACCGGGGCTAAAAATATGATTAATTAATTGCTGGTAAAGCGAGTTATTCCCACAAATAAGGCGAGCTTCTAGTAAGTTTGTTGCAACCGTTAAATCTGAAAGACCTTCTAAAAGACATTCTTCCATGGTTCTAACACTGGCACCAATTTCAAGGCGTACATCCCACAGTAGTGTAATGAGTTTGCTGACTTTATCTTCAGCCTTTGGTGATAAAGGAGCTTCACTTAAAAAGAGAAGGTCAATATCAGAAAGCGGATGTAATTCTTGTCTACCGTAACCACCAACAGCAATGATACTAAGATCAGAATAATCAGATAGCTGTGTAAAGTGCCACAATTGTGTTAAGAGTTGGTCAATGAAATGGCTACGAGCTTGAAGTAATAAAGCCACATCAACATCATGATGAAAAGCATCTGTTAACCAAGACTGAAATTGTTCGATTGATTGCTTCAGCTCAGCACAATTTTGGGTATTTTCTGTCAGCAAAAAAGGGGAAGGGGGCGGTGTTTGAAATGCGTTTTTATTAGTCATTATGCGTCTTCTTTCTCAATGTTTGCTTATGACATTAAGACTAATGTTAAAACGATAACCTGACTAGTGATTCTGCCATTTCACAGCAAATAAAATAAAAAAAGCGACACATCTCGAAAAAATATGTCGCTTTTACATTTTTAGCTAAAGAAGCTTATTCGTTGATTAATACCGCAGAAATAAATGGCTCTTCTTCTTTGCGTAATGTCATGATTTCACAGCCATTATCGGTAACAACTAATGTGTGTTCGTACTGTGCTGACCAACCTCTGTCTTTGGTTTTAACAGTCCAGCCATCTTTCATTGTACGAATACGGTAATCACCAGTGTTTACCATTGGCTCGATAGTGAATGCCATGCCTTTTTGTAACACAACACCGCTATCATCTGCATCATAATGTAGAACTTGAGGTTCTTCATGGAATCCTTCACCAATACCATGGCCGCAATATTCGCGAACAACAGAATAGTCATGACCTTCAACAAATTTTTGAATTGCTTTGCCAAGTTCACGTAAGCGAATGCCCGGTTTAACCATTTTAATGGCAAGGTAGAGGCTTTCCTGAGTGATACGACATAAGCGTTCACCTTGGATTGTTGGTTTACCTACAATAAACATTTTTGAGGTATCGCCATGAAAACCATCTTTAATCACAGTGACGTCAATATTAACGATATCGCCATCTTTAAGGATTTTTTCTTCACTAGGAATACCGTGGCAAATAACATCGTTAACCGAAATACAGACCGATTTAGGAAAACCATGATAGTTAAGACAAGCAGGAATAGCCTGTTGTGCGTTAACAATATGTTCGTGACAAATACGGTCTAATTCAGCGGTGTTTACGCCAGGTTTTACGAACGGTGCGATAATTTCAAGAACTTCTGCCGCAAGACGACCTGCGACGCGCATTTTTTGAATATCTTCTTCTGTCTTGATTACAATAGCCATTTGAGTTCTTCGTCTAGATTAAAAGCCACAATACGAATTAGATAACACGCTTTGTTGTATTCATATTTTGTATTGCAGGTTGAATGAATGATGATGAGAAATAATTCTGATTACCATTTATGATATCAGCAGAAAGTAGGTGTGCCAATAAAGAGGATGTGTGCAATCTGTCTGATATCGAGAATAATGACGAACATTACGCCTTCTTAATCTGATTGTCTTTACATATTGCGCTTTTCTATTTGGTGTTTTTCTAGCAAATTGATATTAGAGCAATATTTATCATCACTGCACTAATCTCGCTTTTTTCTTTGTCTAAATGATGCGTTTTTATGTCAAATAAGGCTGTGGCAATCGTAAGTAATGGTGGTTTCTTAAGGTTATTTATGGTATAAAGCGCGCCGGAGTTCTGTTATTGCATCACACTGTGAGTAATGGCAGTAAATCTGAAACATTCAATTGTGTTAATTACACACACAAATCGGCACATAACGCCGGGGTGCTCTTATGTAAAGGCTAAACCTTTACAGCTGATGAGTCGGTCGTATGGGATTTGTGGACGAAATAACCCCAAATTTAAATTTATAGAGGTCTAAAATGGCAACTGTTTCAATGCGCGATATGCTGCAAGCCGGTGTTCACTTCGGTCACCAAACTCGTTACTGGAATCCAAAAATGAAACCATTCATCTTTGGTGCACGTAACAAAGTTCATATCATTAACTTGGAAAAAACTGTTCCAATGTTCAATGAAGCTCTGGTTGAACTGAACAAAATTGCTTCTCGTAAAGGCAAAATCCTGTTTGTTGGTACTAAGCGCTCTGCCGTTGAAGCTGTTAAAGAAGCAGCAGAAAGCTGTGACCAGTTTTATGTAAACCACCGCTGGTTAGGCGGTATGCTGACTAACTGGAAAACTGTTCGTCAGTCAATCAAACGCCTGAAAGATTTAGAATCACAATCTCAGGACGGTACTTTTGACAAACTGACCAAGAAAGAAGCGTTAATGCGTTCTCGTGAACTTGGTAAGTTAGAAAACAGCCTGGGTGGTATCAAAGACATGGGCGGTTTACCTGACGCTCTGTTTGTTATCGATGCTGAACACGAACACATTGCTATCAAAGAAGCAAACAACCTGGGTATCCCAGTATTTGCTATCGTTGATACTAACTCTGATCCAGATGGTATCGACTTCATTATCCCTGGTAATGACGATGCAATCCGTGCGGTTAAATTATATCTGACCGCTGCAGCTACAGCTGTTCGTGAAGGTCGTTCTCAAGATCTGGCTGTTCAGGCTGAAGAAGGCTTAGTCGAAGCTGAATAATAAGGCATGCTCGTAAGAGCCCTTATTTAACCAGGTATTGCTATATATTGGTTAGGGGGCCTCAATAGGCCCCCTTTACACATCTGCTATGAGAACATCTATGGCTAGCCCATAGAAAAGTCGAGGAAGAAACAAATGTCTGGAATTACCGCTGCATTGGTAAAAGAACTGCGTGAACGTACTGGCGCAGGCATGATGGAATGTAAAAAAGCGCTGGTTGAAGCTAATGGTGATATCGAATTAGCAATCGACAACATGCGTAAATCAGGTCAAGCTAAAGCTGCTAAAAAAGCAGGCCGTGTTGCTGCTGAAGGTATCATCCTTGCAGAAGTTGCTGCTGATGGTAAATTCGGTGCGCTGGTTGAACTGAACTGTGAAACAGACTTCGTTGCTAAAGATGCTGGTTTCATCGCTTTCGGTAAAGAAGTTATGGCTGCTGTATTAGCAGACAAAACTGATGATATCGAGGCTCTGAAAGCTAAATTCGAAGAAGCTCGTACTGCATTAGTTGCTAAAATCGGTGAAAACATCAACATTCGTCGTGTTGCTGTATTAGAAGCTGAAGAATTAGGTACTTACCTACACGGTGCTCGCATCGGTGTTTTAGTTTCAGCTAAAGGCGCTAACGAAGAACTGATCAAACACATTGCTATGCACGTTGCTGCAAGCAAACCAGAATATGTTCGTCCTGAAGATGTTCCTGCTGATGTTGTTGAACATGAGCACCAAATTCAGATGGATATCGCAATGCAATCAGGTAAACCACGCGAAATCGCAGAAAAAATGGTTATCGGTCGCATGAACAAATTCACCGGTGAGATTTCTCTGACTGGTCAGCATTTCGTAATGGATCCAAGCAAAACTGTTGGCGAACTGCTGAAAGAAAACAATGCTGATGTTATCAACTTCGTTCGTTTCGAAGTTGGTGAAGGTATTGAGAAAGTTGAAGCTGATTTCGCAGCTGAAGTTGCTGCAATGAGCAAATAATAACGCTTAGCGTTAACAGAACCGCCTAATGGCGGTTCTGTTTTGTTGTAATCTCCACTGGCTGTTTGCTTTTTTTTGTTAAAAAGAGAAGCTATCTAAAACCTCCAATTAACTAATCTGCTTAGGACAGAACACCATGGCTACCAATGCAAAACCTGTATATCAGCGAATTTTATTAAAGCTGAGTGGCGAAGCCCTGCAAGGCGCAGAAGGTTTCGGTATCGATGCGAGCGTACTTGATCGCATGGCTCAGGAAATCAAAGAACTCGTTGAATTAGGTATACAAGTCGGTGTCGTAATTGGCGGTGGTAACTTGTTCCGTGGCGCGGGTCTTGCTGCGGCAGGTATGAACCGTGTTGTGGGTGACCACATGGGAATGCTCGCGACAGTAATGAATGGTTTAGCAATGCGTGATTCATTGCACCGTGCTTATGTAAACGCGCGTCTTATGTCTGCATTTCCATTGAATGGTGTCTGCGATAACTACAGTTGGGCAGAAGCAATTAGCTTATTACGCCACGGTCGAGTCGTTATTTTCTCGGCTGGTACAGGTAACCCATTCTTTACTACCGATTCTGCTGCGTGTTTACGCGGTATTGAAATTGAAGCTGACGTTGTATTAAAAGCAACGAAAGTGGACGGCGTTTATTCTGCCGATCCAACCAAAGATCCTGATGCAGTACTTTATGAAACACTGACTTATCAGGATGTATTAGAACGTGAATTGAAAGTCATGGATCTTGCTGCATTCACATTAGCCCGAGATCATAATTTACCTATCCGCGTATTCAATATGAATAAACCGGGTGCATTACGTCGGGTTGTAATGGGTGAAAGTGAAGGAACTTTGATTTCTCACGCTTAATACACAGAGACAACGGTATAATTTGGCGTTAACATCTAGAGTACGCCAATTCATTTATGTCGGTATGTTTTTCATATCGACTGGAAGATAACCAGTTCCCAAGGGTTTATAACGTGATTAATGAAATCAAAAAAGATGCTCAAGAACGCATGGATAAAAGCGTTGAAGCACTAAAAAGCCAGATTAATAAAGTTCGTACTGGTCGTGCGTCTCCTGCCCTTTTAGATGGCATTGTAGTTGAATACTACGGAGCGCCAACTCCATTAAACCAAGTTGCTAACGTTGTCGCAGAAGATGGCCGTACACTGGCAATCACTGTATTCGACCGTACTTTAGCTCCTGCCGTTGAAAAAGCAATTATGGCATCAGATTTAGGTTTAAATCCTTCATCTGCTGGTACCATTATCCGTGTTCCACTGCCTCCATTAACTGAAGAACGTCGTAAAGACCTAATCAAAGTTGTTCGTGGTGATGCAGAACAAGGTCGCGTTTCTGTTCGTAATATCCGTCGTGATGCTAACGATAAAGTAAAAGCATTACTGAAAGATAAAGAAATCAGTGAAGATGATGAGCGCCGCTCACAAGATGATATTCAGAAATTAACTGACATGTTCATTAAAAAAATTGATGATGCATTAGCGCTGAAAGAAGCAGAGTTAATGGAATTCTAATTTTTATATCTTTTTTCGATAATGCCGCTTTTTAGCGGCATTATTTTTAACTATTTATTTGAAAATTCGTGCTTAATACCTTCTTTTGTCACATTATTTATTAAAGTTTTCATCTTTAATCCTCATTTACCTCGTCATACTGATATAATTCTCTTTAATTAAAACGTTGTAGACATACTGATTGATTAATAAATGAAACAAATAACTATATTAGGCTCAACAGGATCTATCGGAACTAGCACTCTTTCCGTAATTGAAAATAATCCTGATGAGTATCAGGTTCTTGCTTTAGCCGCAGGAAAAAATGCAGACAAAATGGCGCAACAATGCCTTGCTTTCCAGCCTAAATACGCTGTGATGTCTGATGAAAAAAGTGCAAATCAGCTTAAACAGCTACTCGCTAATACATCTTGTAAAACAGAAATTCTATCTGGGTCTCACTCGATCAATGAAATTGCAGCTCTTGATGAAGCTGATCAAGTCATGTCCGCTATAACAGGTGTTGCAGGATTAAAACCGACACTTGCAGCCATTGAAAAAGGCAAGAGAATTCTGTTAGCAAATAAAGAATCACTGATAACCAGTGGGCGTCTTTTCTTTGATGCAGTTGCTAGATATGGCGCGACAATTTTACCCATTGATAGCGAACATAATGCAATTTATCAAAGCTTACCTAAAGCAATTCAAGAAAACCTAGGTCATGCGTCCTTAGCTGATGAGGGTGTGACAAGTATTCTGTTAACAGGTTCTGGCGGACCATTTCGCTACACACCATTAGAACAGCTGGAAGCAATGACACCAGATCAAGCGTGCGCGCATCCAAATTGGTCTATGGGACGTAAAATTTCAGTTGATTCTGCAACAATGATGAATAAAGGGCTTGAGTATATTGAAGCTCGTTATTTCTTCAATGCTTCTGAAGAAGAAATGGAAGTAATCATTCATCCACAATCTGTTATTCATTCAATGGTTCGTTATCGTGATGGCAGTATTATCGCTCAAATTGGTGAACCCGATATGAGAACGCCAATTGCGTACTCAATGGCTTATCCTCATCGTACTCAATCCGGTGCAAAAGCATTAGATTTCTTTGAGATTCAATCTCTAGAGTTTATTCGCCCTGACTATCAACGTTACCCTTGTTTAGCGCTTGCTATTGAAGCGTCAAAACGTGGGCAAGCGGCAACAACAGTGTTAAATGCAGCTAATGAAGTTGTTGTTGATGCATTTTTACACGAAAAAGTGAAGTTTACTGATATTGCTAAAATTAATCGCAAAGTTGTTGAACATTTTGACCTATCAGAGCCTCAAAGTATTAATGATGTTCTAGAAATTGATAAATTAGCGAGATTAGAAACTCATCAGATAATCACTCAATTTGTATAATGGTGATTATATTTAATATAGGGTGTTTGTTCGTCTTTCTGGCTAATGGTATAGTTGCCGAATCACTAAAGACAATAATGAAAATTAACAGTTCATTACTAAGGCTATTGCTTTAGCAACTTTGAGGCTTTGCCAAAGGCCGTGGGTGACACGGTTTTTTTTTGTGCATAGGTTATCCGAAGAGGACTGTCTGTATCAGTATCAGATTAGCAAAGGGTTAAATTGAGTGAACTTATCCAGTGACGATTCATCCGCATCAAAACCAAAGCATGTTGCTATCATTATGGATGGCAATGGGCGTTGGGCTAAAAAGCAAGGGAAACTCCGAGTAACGGGGCATCGCGCGGGAATTAAAGCAGTTCGGGATGCGGTTAGCTTTTCCGTAAAACACAAAATTGAATCACTAACGTTATATGCATTTAGTAGCGAAAACTGGAATAGACCAGAGCAGGAAGTGAGTTCCCTCATGGAATTATTTGTTTTTGCTTTAGATAACGAAGTGAAGAGCCTACATAAACATAATGTTAAATTGACTGTCATTGGTGATATCAGCCGTTTTAGCCGCCGTTTACAAGACCGAATTAAAAGTTCTGTGGCACTCACTGCAAATAATACAGGGCTTAATTTAAATATTGCAGCTAATTATGGCGGTCGATGGGATATTACTCAAAGTGTAAAACAATTAGCGACATCCCTCGCAAAAGGGGAAATTAATCTCGAAGATATCAATGAAAATGCAATATCTTCACATCTTTGCTTGCATAATCAGCCTGGCGTCGATCTTGTTATTCGAACAGGTGGTGAGCATCGTATAAGTAATTTTCTTATCTGGCAGATTGCTTATGCTGAGCTTTATTTTACACAGGTTTTATGGCCTGATTTTGATGAACAAGTTTTTCAGAATGCACTAGATGCTTTTGCTAAACGGGAAAGACGTTTCGGTGGTACTACATCAGAAACAGATACTATAAATCTGGGAGGATAACTTGCTTAAGTATCGTGTCATCACTGCATTAATTTTAATCCCTATTGTTATTGCTGCACTATTCCTACTTCCTCCAGCAGGTTTTGGATTAGTTATTATCGCAATATCAGGCTTAGCGGGTTGGGAATGGGCACAATTTATTGGCTGGCATTCTCAAGGTAAACGTATTGCGACAGGGATCGGCTTTGCTGCATTGTTACTCGTTATGCAGTTTTCTTTGCCTAATTTTGACCACCTACTCGATACTCCAATGATAAAAAATGGTTTGTGGGCGGGTTTAATTTGGTGGATGGCAGCAATTTTATTAGTTGTAAGTTATCCGAATTCAGCCAATATGTGGAAAAATTCAGTTTTTATTAAGCTATTGTTCGGTATATTGACGATTGTTCCCTTTTATTGTGGCATGATGGCGCTGCGTATGTTGGGTTATAACACTGACACTTATACGGGCGCATGGTGGTTATTGTATGTCATGTTATTAGTTTGGGCTGCTGACTCTGGTGCCTACGCTTTCGGACGCCTAATGGGTAAACATAAAATGGCGCCTAAAGTATCACCGGGTAAAACCCTTGAAGGGTTAGTTGGTGGGTTGATTACGGCAGGTGTTGCATCGTGGTTATTTACTTATTTTGCACCTGTGACTGAAGTACCTAATAACTTGTTATTAATATCTGGCGTTGTTGTTATCGTCTCGGTATTTGGTGATCTAGCAGAAAGCATGTTTAAACGTGTTTCAGGCATTAAAGACAGTAGCCAATTGATACCGGGGCATGGTGGTGTGCTTGATAGAATTGATAGTTTGACTGCGGCTATCCCAGTCTTTGCAGGATTGGTCTTTCTGATTTCTTCTGGCTTTAAACTATAAAGGTAAGTAATGGGTATCCTGTGGAATCTTGCCGCGTTTATTATCGTTTTAGGTATTCTAATTACGGTACATGAGTTTGGACATTTTTGGGTAGCTAGGCGCTGTGGTATCTATGTCGAGCGTTTTTCTATTGGTTTTGGAAAAGCAATTTGGCGAAAAACAGATAAACATGGTACTGAATTTGTTATCGCATGGATACCTTTGGGTGGCTATGTAAAAATGTTAGATGAGAGAGTCGCTGAGGTTGCACCTGAGCGCCGTCATCTTGCATTTAATAATAAAACAGTTGGTCAACGTGCTGCGGTTGTTGCCGCGGGGCCTATTGCCAACTTTTTGTTAGCAATAGTCGCCTATTGGATAGTTTTTATGATAGGTGTTCCTGCATTAAAACCTATAATTGCAGACATTCGTCCGAATTCTATCGCAGAACAAGCAAAATTAACGCCTGGGATGGAACTAAAATCCGTTGCAGGTATCGAAACGCCTGATCAGAATGCAGTTCGTTTAGCATTAGTCAGTAAAATTGGTGCCAAAGAGGTTTCATTCGTTGTTTCAGATCCTAATTCTCTTTCTGAGAGTGAGAATATACTGAATTTACAACAGTGGAGTTTTGATCCTGAAAAACAAGATCCTATCTTGTCCCTAGGAATAATGCCTGTTGGCGCGCGATTAGACTCAAAAATTATTGAGGTTACGGTAGGTTCTGCTGCTGAAAAAGCGGGTTTACAGGCAGGGGATCGTATCGTTAAAGTTGATGGTCAGCCAATTGATACATGGCATCCATTTACTTATTTCGTTCGACAAAGTCCAAATAAAGCTTTGGAACTTCTTGTTGAACGTAACGGCTCGTCGTTGATGCTGAATGTTACACCGACAGCTGTTGCACTGAAAGATGGCACTGAAATAGGGCAAGTTGGTGCGCAATTACAAATATTACCTCCTGATGAGCAATATTTGATAATGCAGCAATACAACCCATTTTCGGCGCTCTATGAAGCATCTGATAAAACATGGCAGTTGATGGGTTTAACTGTCAAAATGATTGGCAAGTTAGTCGTAGGTGACGTCAAATTAACTAACCTTAGTGGGCCTGTTTCTATCGCGAAAGGCGCTGGAATGTCCGCTGATTCTGGTTTTATTTATTATTTGATGTTTATGGCGCTTATCAGTGTCAATTTGGGGATCATTAACTTGTTTCCCCTGCCTGTCTTAGATGGTGGGCACCTGCTTTTCCTGGTTATCGAGAAGATAAAGGGAGGGCCGGTATCTGAGCGTGTACAAGATTTCTGTTATCGTATTGGTATTATGGCACTGATGCTTTTAATGGGACTTGCACTTTTCAATGATTTCTCTCGCTTATAATTGGTAAGCAGAGACCGGTTAGGAAAACACAAAACAACGATGGCGATGAAAAAGTTGCTTATAGCGTCGCTGCTGCTGGGCAGCGCCACTGCATACGGTTCAGACGGATTCGTAGTTCAGGACATTCAATTTGAAGGTCTTCAACGCGTCGCCGTTGGTGCAGCATTACTGAACATGCCTGTCCGGGTTGGAGACTCGGTCGGTAATGATGATATCAGCCGAACTATCCGCTCATTATTTGCGACAGGAAACTTTGATGATGTTCGTGTCCTGCGTGACGGAAATACTCTGATTGTTCAAGTAAAAGAGCGTCCAACTATTGCCAGCATTACTTTCTCTGGTAATAAAGCAATCAAGGAAGAGATGCTAAAACAGAACCTTGATGCTTCTAACATTCGTATCGGCGAAACACTCGACCGTACAATGCTAGCGAATATCGAGAAAGGGCTTGAAGATTTCTATTATAGTGTTGGTAAATATAATGCAACTGTAAAAGTGGTTGTTACACCTCTTCCTCGTAACCGTGTTGACTTAAAACTCGTGTTTGCAGAGGGTGTTTCAGCAACTATTCAGCAAATCAACATTGTTGGTAATAAAGCGTTTTCTACTGCCGAGCTCGTTAACCGCTTCCAATTACGTGACGATGTTCCTTGGTGGAACTTAGCGGCTGATGAAAAATATCAGAAGCAAAAACTGGCTGGTGACTTAGAGACATTAAGAAGCTTCTATCTTGATCGTGGTTATGCACGTTTTGATATTGAATCGACGAATGTCAGTTTAACGCCAGACAAAAAAGGAATTTACATTACCATTAACCTGAAAGAAGGTGACAAATACACAGTAGAAAATACTGAAATCAATGGTAATACGGCGGGCTACACTAAACAAATTGAAGAGCTTATCGAAATTGCACCGGGCTCTCTTTATAATGGTGCGCAAGTAACTAAAACAGAAAATGATATTAAAAATCTGTTAGGTCGTTATGGATATGCTTATCCTCGCGTTATGACAAACCCTGAAATTAATGATGAAAATAAAACTGTAAAACTGCATGTAAACGTAGATGCAGGAAACCGTTTCTATGTTCGTCAAGTACGTTTTGCGGGTAATGACATCACTAAAGACTCTGTTTTACGCCGTGAAATGCGTCAAATGGAAGGTGCGTGGTTAGGCAGCGATTTAGTTGAACAAGGTAAAGAGCGTTTAAATCGTTTAGGTTATTTCGAAACGGTTGAAACAGAAACTCAGCGTATTCCAGGTTCTCCTGATCAGGTTGATATCGTTTATCGCGTAAAAGAGCGTAACACGGGTTCTCTTAACTTTGGTGTCGGTTTCGGTACTGAAAGTGGTGTGAGCTTCCAAGTGGGTGTTACTCAAGATAACTGGTTAGGTACAGGTAACGCAGTCGCTATTAATGCGAGTAAAAATGATTACTCAACTTACGCAGAATTATCTGTTACTGACCCATACTTTACCGTTAATGGTGTGAGTTTAGGTGGTCGAGTTTTCTATAATGACTTCCGTGCTAATGATGCTGATTTATCAGGTTATACCAATAAATCTTATGGTGTAGATGGTACGCTAGGCTTCCCAATTAATGAATATAACTCAGCACGTCTTGGCTTAGGCTATACTCACAATGGTCTGTCACGTATGGAACCTCAGGTTGCAATGTGGCGTTACCTAGAAAGTATGGGTGAAAACCCAGGTTTTGATAAACGTGAATCGTTTAATGCTGATGACTATAGTGTTAGCCTTGGTTGGACATTCAATAACTTAAACAAAGGTTTCTTCCCAACATCTGGTGTGAGAAGTAACTTAAGTGGACGTGTGACTGTACCGGGCTCTGACAACAAGTACTATAAAGTGACTTGGGACGGTATGGCGTATTATCCAATTGATGAAAAAGAATCTTGGGTAACGCTATTTAAAGGTCGTTTAGGCTACGGTGATGGTTTAGGTGGTAAAGAATTACCATTCTATGAAAACTTCTATGCCGGTGGTTCTGGTACAGTTCGTGGTTTCCGTTCAAATAATATCGGTCCTAAAGCGATTTATCTGCAGAAAAATGCAGACGGTACTGTAACACCAAAACCGGGCGAGCCATCTAGCGATGCTATCGGTGGTAACGCAATGGCTGTGGCAAGTTTTGAGCTGATTACACCAACGCCATTTGTAGATGATAAATACTCATCTTCAGTCAGAACATCTCTGTTTGTTGATGCAGGTACAGTATGGGATACCAACTGGAGTAGCACTAACTCAGCTTGGACAGCAGGTATGCCAGATTATAGTCGTGCAAGTGATATACGTGTTTCGACCGGTGTTGCGTTACAATGGTTATCTCCTTTAGGTCCGTTAGTATTCTCTTATGCTAAGCCGATAAAAGATTACGAAGGCGATAAATCAGAGCAATTCCAGTTTAATATTGGTAGAACGTGGTAGCGATGTAAGTAAAGTTGATGCCTGATTCACAATGCTGAAAAAGGCATCCGATTTCTGACAAAAAATTATTTTTGGTTTTAAGGAGTTTAATCGTGAAAAAATTGTTATGTGCCGCTGCCCTAGGAATGGCATTGACCATGTCAGCAGGTGTTCAAGCCGCAGATAAAGTAGGTGTTGTGAACATCGGTCAAGTTCTCCAACAAATTCCTAACCGTGATGCGGTAGAGAAACAATTGGAAAATGAATTCAAATCACGTGACACTGAATTGCAGAACTTAGGTAAAGCACTACAGACCGCTGTTGAGAAATATCAAAAAGATGCACCAACTATGAATGCAACACAACGTGCAAATACAGAGAAAGATCTGGTTGCCAAACGTGAAGCATATGCACAAAAAGCACAAGCTTTTGAGCAAGACTTTAGCCGTCGTCAAGCTGAAGAACGTAACAAAATCATGAAACGTGTATTAGACGCTGTTGATGCAGTAGCGAAGAAAGAAGGCTATGATGTGATCCTTGACGCTAACACTGTACCTTATTTCGCAGATGGTAAAGATATTACTGCTCAGGTTCAAAAACAGGTTAAATAATAGATGTTTTCAATTCGATTAGCTGATCTTGCTCAGCAGTTGAATGCACAGTTACACGGCGATGGTGATATCACTATCGCCGGTCTTGCTTCAATGAGCCTAGCAAATAGCGAACAAATTACATTTCTTTCTGATAGTCGCTATCGTGAAAAATTAAGTGAATGTCAGGCTGCTGCCGTTGTATTAACAGAGGCTGATCTTCCATTTTGTCCCGTAGCCGCACTTGTGGTGAAAAACCCTTATCTTGCCTATGCTCAAATGGCACAGATTATGGATACAACACCGCAGCCAGCAGAGGATATTCACCCAAGTGCTGTTATTTCTCCTGACGCTAAGTTAGGAAAGAATGTATCAGTGGGTGCAAATGCCGTTATCGAATCTGATGTTATCCTTGGTGATAATGTTGTGATTGGTGCCGGTTGTTTTGTGGGTAAAAAAGCACATATTGGCGATAATAGCCGTTTATGGGCAAATGTATCTGTTTATCATGAGGTTATCATTGGTAAAGATTGTCTGGTTCAATCAGGTACTGTGATTGGTTCAGATGGTTTTGGTTATGCTAATGAACGTGGTAATTGGATTAAAATTCCACAATTAGGTTCAGTGGTAATTGGTGATCGCGTTGAAATCGGTGCATGTACTACAATCGACCGAGGCGCATTAGATAACACAGTTATCGGTAATGGTGTTATCATTGATAACCAGTGCCAAATCGCACATAACGTCATTATTGGTGATAATACCGCTGTTGCTGGTGGTGTCATCATGGCGGGCAGCCTGAAAATAGGTCGCTATTGTATGATTGGTGGAGCAAGTGTTATCAATGGTCATATGGAAATCTGTGATAAAGTCACGGTAACAGGTATGGGAATGGTAATGCGTCCTATCACTGAGCCGGGTGTTTATTCTTCAGGAATTCCGCTGCAATCGAATAAAGCATGGCGTAAAACCGCAGCACTTGTGTTGCGAATTGATGAAATGCAAAAAAGGCTCAAGTCGCTTGAACGTCAAGTAGAAAGTAGCGACAAGTAACAATATACGTCATTGACGAATGTTACCCATTTTGCGACCTGCGGGTTAACTCACTTTTTGAGTCACAGCAGGTCGTGTCATTATTAATTAGACTCAGTTTTATTAGACAGGAAGAGTATTGCAATGAGTGAGAATCATACTCTGCAAATCGAAGAAATTTTAGATTTACTTCCACACCGTTACCCATTCTTATTGGTTGATCGTGTCCTTGATTTTGAAGAAAAGAAATTTCTAAGAGCAGTAAAAAATGTATCTTTTAATGAGCCTTTCTTTCAAGGTCACTTTCCAGGAAAACCAATTTTCCCGGGCGTACTGATCCTCGAAGCCATGGCACAGGCAACGGGTATTTTAGCATTCAAAAGCGTAGGAAAGCTGGAACCTGGTGAACTCTACTATTTTGCTGCTATTGACGGTGCTCGCTTTAAACGTCCTGTCTTACCTGGGGATCAAATGATCCTAGAGGTAGAATTCATTAAAGAACGTCGTGGTGTTGCTCGCTTTAAAGGCGTCGCTAAAGTTGATGGGGAAATTGCTTGCGAAGCTGAAATGATGTGTGCTCGCCGCCGTGAGGTCTAGCCTATGATAGATAAATCCGCAGTAATTCACCCTTCCTCAATTATTGAAGAGGGTGCGGTAATTGGTGCTAATGTTCGCATTGGCCCTTTTTGTGTCATTGGTGCTAATGTTGAGATTGGTGAAGGAACTGACATCAAATCTCACGTTGTTATCAATGGGCACACACGCATTGGTCGAGATAATCAGATCTATCAATTTACTTCTATTGGTGAAGTTAATCAGGATCTGAAATATCGAGGTGAACCAACGCAAGTGATTATTGGTGATCGAAACCTTATTCGTGAAAGTGTGACTATCCATCGTGGAACAACCCAAGGTGGTAATATCACAAAAATTGGTAACGATAACTTACTGATGATTAATACCCACGTCGCACATGATTGTATCATTGGCGATCGTTGTATTATTGCAAATAACGGCACTCTGGGTGGTCACGTCACGTTAGGTGATTTTGTGATTATCGGTGGTATGAGTGCAGTTCATCAGTTTTGCCAAATTGGCTCTCACGTGATGGTCGGTGGATGTTCAGGTGTGGCACAAGATGTACCTCCTTTTGTTATTGCACAAGGAAACCACGCAACCCCTTATGGGCTGAATATTGAAGGATTAAAGCGCAGAGGTTTTGCTAAAGAAGATCTTCATGCAATCCGTAATGCTTACAAAGTGCTCTATCGTAATGGTAAAACACTGGAAGAAGCGCGTGAAGAAATTGGACAATTAGTTGCTGATAATAATAATCCGCACGTCAAATTGTTCAGTGATTTTCTGGAAAACTCAGCAAAATCTAACCGCGGTATCATTCGCTAATTAGGATATGACCTTGTCAGGCCAATTATCTACTACTCAGCGTCCGTTAGTTATCGGCTTAGTTGCTGGTGAAACGTCCGGTGATATCTTGGGCGCGGGATTAATCCGCGCTCTAAAACAAATGCATCCCAATGTCCGCTTTGTCGGTGTTGCTGGACCTCTTATGCAAGCTGAAGGTTGTGAAGCTTGGTATGAAATGGAAGAGCTTGCCGTCATGGGGATCGTTGAAGTTCTTGAACGATTACCTCGCTTATTAAAGATCAGAAAAGATCTCACTCAACGATTCTCAGAATTAAAGCCTGATGTTTTCGTGGGGATCGATGCACCTGATTTTAATATCACCCTTGAAGGTCGTTTAAAGCAAAAAGGGATCAAAACTATTCACTATGTCAGTCCATCTGTATGGGCTTGGCGTCAAAAACGTGTTTTCAAAATTGGTAAAGCGACAGATCTTGTCTTAGCTTTTCTGCCTTTTGAAAAAGCGTTTTATGATAAGTATCAGGTTCCTTGTCGTTTTATTGGTCACACAATGGCTGATGCCATAGCCTTAAATCCAGACAAAAAGGCGGCTCGTGAACATTTAGGGATATCTGAAGAAACTCCTTGTTTAGCACTTCTTCCTGGTAGTCGTCATGCTGAAGTTGAGATGCTAAGTGCTGATTTTATAAAAACAGCCCAGTTACTAAAACAGCAAATTCCCTCTCTTCATATTGTTGTGCCATTAGTTAATGCCAAGCGACGAGCCCAATTTGAACAGATACATCAAAATGTGGCGCCAGAACTTGAGATACAACTTCTCGATGGGCAAGCAAGAGAAGCAATGACTGCGAGTGATGCGACTTTGTTAGCATCAGGTACAGCTGCATTAGAATGTATGCTCACAAAATGCCCAATGGTTGTTGGCTATCGCATGAAACCATTTACTTTCTGGTTAGCAAAACGATTAGTTAAAACGCCTTATGTCTCGTTACCTAACTTGTTAGCTGGTCGAGAAATTATCAAAGAATTATTGCAAGAAGAGTGCGAGCCTTCGGCATTAGCACAACAGCTTTTACCTCTTTTGACTGATGAAGAAAAAGTACGTCAATTAAAAGAGATATTTTTACAGCTACATAGCGCCATTCGTTGTAATGCGGATGAGCAAGCAGCAAATGCAGTATTAGAATTGGTAGAGAAATAATGGAATTTGTATATCCAAAAGCAAATCTTATTGCTGGAGTTGATGAAGTTGGTCGAGGTCCATTAGTGGGGGCAGTGGTTACTGCTGCCGTTATTCTTGATCCGGCAAATCCAATTGAAGGGTTAACAGACTCCAAAAAGCTAACAGAAAAAAAGCGTAATGCCCTTTATGACGAAATAAAAGAAAAAGCATTATGTTGGGCGATAGGTCGTGCAGAGCCTGAAGAAATTGATGAATTAAATATCCTTTGGGCAACTATGAAAGCAATGGAACGTGCTGTTGCGGGATTATCAATAACACCTGATATGGTTTTAATTGATGGTAACCGTTGCCCTAAATTACCTATGGCCTCTCAAGCGGTTATAAAAGGTGATAGTTTAGTTCAAGAAATTAGTGCGGCTTCTATACTTGCTAAAGTGACTCGTGATAGAGAAATGGAAGAGTTAGATAAGCTTTACCCTGATTATGGTTTTGCTAAACATAAAGGGTATCCAACTGTTTTCCATATGGAAAAACTAGCCTTATTAGGGGCAACACCCTATCATCGAAAAAGTTTTGCGCCTGTAAAACGTGCTTTAAATTTAAAGTAATCCACAGAGTAATTAAACACTATGGCAGATCCTCGTTTTATCCATCTTAGGGTACACAGCGATTATTCAATGATCGATGGATTGGCAAAAACAGGGCCTCTTGTGAAGAAAGTGGCTTCGCTGGGAATGCCTGCTTTTGCGATTACTGATTTCACTAACTTGTGTGGGCTAGTGAAATTTTATGGTGCTGCACATGGTGCAGGCATTAAACCTATCATTGGTGCAGATGTTTACCTTGAAACAGAATTATTAGGTGATGAATATGCTCATCTCACTATTCTTGCACGCAATAATGTAGGATACCAAAACCTCACTTTACTGATTTCAGAAGCTTACAAACACGGCTACGGCGCTGCTGGACCGACGATTAAACAAGAGTGGTTAACAACCTATAAAGAAGGGCTCTTGTTACTTTCAGGCGGTAGAATGGGGGATGTAGGTAAGTTCCTACTTCGTGGTAATCGAGCTTTAGTCGATCAATGCCTTGAGTATTATCAAACTCATTTCCCTGATAGTTATTACCTAGAACTGATCCGTACAGGTCGTACTGATGAGGAAACTTATCTTCATGAAGCTGTTGCACTGGCTTCTGAAAAAGGTCTGCCTGTCGTTGCAACCAATGATGTTTGCTTTCTTGATAGTGATGATTTTGATGCACACGAAATTCGTGTCGCAATTCATGATGGTTTTACATTATCTGATCCTAAGCGTCCTAAGAACTATAGCCCTCAGCAATATATGCGCACAGAAGAAGAAATGTGTGAATTATTTGCTGACATACCCGAAGCATTAGAAAACAGTGTTGAAATCGCTAAACGCTGTAATGTCACGATCCGCTTAGGGGAATACTTCCTTCCACAATTCCCAACTGGGGATATGAGTACAGAAGATTTCCTCGTCAAAAAATCACAAGAAGGTTTGGAAGAGCGTTTAGCTTTTTTATTTCCAGATCCTGAAGAGCGACAAAAAAGACGTCCTGAATATGATGAGCGTCTTGATATCGAGCTGAAAGTGATTAACCAGATGGGATTCCCTGGTTACTTCCTCATCGTGATGGAGTTTATTCAGTGGTCTAAAGATAATGGTGTTCCTGTTGGTCCTGGACGAGGTTCAGGTGCCGGTTCACTAGTGGCTTACTCACTGAAAATCACGGATCTCGATCCTCTTGAGTTTGACTTGCTTTTCGAACGTTTCCTTAACCCTGAACGTGTTTCGATGCCTGACTTTGACGTCGATTTCTGTATGGAAAAACGCGATAGAGTTATCGATCACGTTGCTGAAATGTACGGTCGAGATGCAGTATCTCAGATCATTACGTTTGGTACGATGGCGGCGAAAGCGGTTATTCGAGATGTTGGTCGTGTTTTAGGGCACCCTTACGGTTTTGTTGATAGAATCTCAAAACTTGTCCCTCCTGATCCGGGTATGACGCTAGAAAAAGCGTTTGCTGCCGAACCTCAATTACCTGAAATTTATGAAGCCGATGAAGAGGTTAAATCTCTTATTGATATGGCTCGTAAATTAGAAGGGGTAACACGTAATGCGGGTAAACATGCTGGTGGTGTTGTTATTTCACCAACAAAAATTACCGATTTTGCGCCACTCTATTGTGATGCCGAGGGAAATAACCCCGTTACACAATTTGATAAGAACGACGTTGAGTATGCTGGTCTTGTTAAATTTGACTTCTTAGGTTTAAGAACACTAACCATTATTAACTGGGCATTAGAGATGATTAATGCCCGGCGTGCTAAAAAGTCACTCGAACCTGTTGATATTGCGGCGATCCCATTAACGGATCAGCGTAGCTTTGATATGTTGCAGCGTTCAGAAACAACTGCGGTATTCCAGTTGGAATCTCGCGGTATGAAAGATCTTATCAAACGCCTACGTCCTGACTGTTTTGAAGATATGATTGCACTTGTTGCCCTATTTCGCCCAGGGCCATTACAGTCAGGTATGGTGGATAACTTTATCGACCGTAAACATGGTGTTGAAGAGATTTCATATCCTGATGTTAAGTGGCAACATGAAAGTTTACAGCCCGTTTTAGAACCAACCTATGGTGTTATCTTATATCAAGAACAAGTTATGCAAATCGCACAGGTTCTTGCGGGATATACATTAGGTGGCGCGGATATGTTACGACGCGCAATGGGTAAGAAAAAGCCTGAAGAGATGGCAAAGCAACGTTCTGTTTTTGAAGATGGTGCTATCAAAAACGGCGTCGATGGTGAGCTTGCTATGAGGATCTTTGACTTGGTGGAGAAATTCGCCGGTTATGGATTTAACAAATCACACTCAGCAGCGTATGCATTAGTTTCTTATCAAACATTATGGTTAAAAGCCCACTATCCAGCTGAATTTATGGCTGCTGTAATGACGGCAGATATGGATAACACTGAAAAAGTAGTGGGATTGGTTGATGAATGTTGGAGAATGGGCTTAAAGGTTCTTCCTCCTGATATTAATAGCGGTCTTTATCATTTCCACGTAAATGATGAAGGCGAAATCGTTTATGGTATTGGTGCCATTAAAGGTGTGGGTGAAGGTCCGATTGAAGCAATTGTAGAAGCGCGTCAGCAAGGCGGTCACTTTAAAGATATTTTTGATCTCTGTGCTAGAACAGAAACGAAAAAATTGAATCGCCGAGTGATGGAAAAACTGATAATGTCAGGCGCATTCGACAAACTGGGGCCTCATCGTGCTGCTTTGATGTCTTCATTAGAAGATGCATTAAAAGCTGCAGATCAACATGCTAAAGCTGAAGCAATAGGGCAATCGGACATGTTCGGTGTGTTAGCTGAAGCTCCTGAACAAGTTGAGCGCTCTTATGCCAATATCCCTAAATGGCCAGACCAAGTCGTTTTAGAAGGTGAGCGAGAGACTTTAGGTTTATATTTAACAGGTCATCCGATCACTCGTTATTTAAAAGAAATTGAACGATATGCGGCAGGAACACGTCTAAAAGATTTAGTACCAACACCTCGTGGTCAAATGGTGAAGGTAGCAGGCTTAGTACTTGCTTCTAAAGTGTTTACAACGAAACGTGGAAATCGGATCGGCGTTTGTACCTTAGATGATCGTTCAGGTCGCTTAGAAATTATGTTATTTTCTGATGCATTGGATAAATACCAACATTTATTAGAACAAGACAAGATTTTAATTGCTACTGGGCAGGTCAGCTTTGATGATTTCAATGGTGGGCTTAAAATGACAGTCCGCGAACTTATGGATATCAACGAAGCTCGTGAAAAATATGCACGAGGACTTGCTATCTCATTATCGGACAGGCAAATTAATGAGCAATTATTAAATCGTCTTCGCGACGTTTTAGAACCTCATCGTTCAGGCACGATACCGGTTCACCTTTATTTTGAAAAGCATGATGCCTGTGCACGTTTACGATTTGGTGCGACTTGGCGTGTAACGCCAACAGATATGCTTTTAACGGATCTGCGAACTCTGCTGGGTAATGAGCAGGTAGAATTAGAATTTGACTAAAATAGGAATGTTATGAGTCTTAATTTTCTGGATTTTGAACAGCCAATTGCCGAGTTAGAAGCGAAAATTGATTCGCTAACCGCAGTTAGCCAACATGATGAAAAAATTGATATTAATATCGATGAAGAAGTTTCACGCTTAAGAGAAAAAAGCCTAGAGCTAACGCGTAAGATTTTTTCTGATCTTGGTGCATGGCAAGTTGCACAACTTGCACGTCATCCATTAAGACCTTACACACTGGATTATATTCATCGTATCTTTACTGACTTCCAAGAATTAGCAGGCGATCGTGCTTATGCTGATGATAAAGCTATTGTTGGTGGTATCGCGCGTTTAGATGGTCGTCCTGTTATGGTTATTGGGCACCAGAAAGGACGCGAAACAAAAGAGAAAATCCGCCGTAATTTTGGTATGCCAGCGCCGGAAGGCTATCGTAAAGCGCTTCGTTTAATGGAAATGGCACAACGTTTTAATCTTCCTATTATCACCTTTATTGATACTCCGGGTGCTTATCCGGGAGTGGGTGCAGAAGAGCGTGGTCAATCAGAAGCAATCGCACGTAACTTACGTGAAATGTCACGCTTTGGTGTGCCAATCATCTGTACTGTTATTGGTGAAGGTGGTTCTGGTGGTGCGTTAGCCATTGGTGTTGGCGACAAAGTGAATATGCTGCAATACAGCACTTATTCTGTTATTTCACCAGAAGGTTGCGCATCTATCCTTTGGAAAAGTGCAGACAAAGCACCATTAGCTGCTGAAGCGATGGGCATCACTGCAAACCGTTTAAAAGAGCTTAAGTTAATTGATACGGTTATTCCTGAGCCTTTAGGTGGCGCACATCGTCACCATGATGAAATTGCAGCGTCTTTAAAAGCACAAATTAAATCTGATTTAGAAGAGTTAGATGCATTTGACTCTGAAGAGTTAACAAACCGTCGTTACCAACGTTTAATGGAATACGGTTACTGCTGATAGTGTGATGCTATTTAAAAATAAAAGAGAGCCTCATGTTGATAACATGAGGTTTTTTTTATCCCTAGAACTATCTCTTCCTAAGACAATAAAATCAAGTGATATTAACTGTAATATATTATATATCAATGTGTTAAGTCGATCTCAAAAACAATATTAATTTACTTTTTCACTAAAAGAATAATAAGTCGTATCTATTATTTTATAGAGTCATTTACTTCTTTTATGAGGAAAAAGCGATGATATCGTTTAATGGTAAAGTTGGAATTATTACAGGCGGTAATAGTGGTATTGGTTTAGCTTCTGCGGAAAAGTTTTTATCCTTAGGTGCATCAGTTGTTATCACTGGCAGTAATTTAGCTCGAGGGCAAAAAGCAGAAAAATACCTAAAAGAGAAAGGGCTTTTAGGTGAATTTATACAAATGGATGTGAAAAGCGAAAAAGAGAACGAACAACTTATTGATTATGTCGTAAATAAATATGGACGATTGGATTTCATCTTTGCTAATGCTGGTGTTTTAACTGATAACATCGCAGATAAATTAGAGTATGAAAAATGGAAAGGAGTATTAGATGTTAACCTTAATGGACTCTTTCTGATTAATCGTGCAGCAATTCAATATTGGCTGAAAAATCAATTATCAGGTGCGATTGTTAATTGTAGTTCGATTTGTTCCTTTGTTGGTCAACATGAATTTCCTGCCTATTGTGCATCAAAAGGCGGTGTTAAATTATTGACACAAACACTTGCTATTGATTATGCAAGCAAAGGTATTCGTGTTAATGCGGTTTGTCCGGGATATATCGATACACCTTTATTAGATGGTCGTGAGCTAGATAAGCAAAAGCTAGCGACGCTACATCCTATTGGTCGCCTCGGTACACCAGAAGAAGTCGCTAATGTTGTGGTGTTTTTAGCTAGTGATGCCGCGTCGTTTGTTACCGGAGCTTCTTATTTAGTAGATGGTGGTTTTACTGCCTAACGCTATTTTTAATATAAAGCAGAATAATCACTATTCTGCTGATTTTTTATTTATCTCTTACTTCTATTCTTTACTGTCTTTTTTGTTTAAACGCTTTATTATCAAAAATACAATTTTAACAATAAATCAACTATTTTGGTTTTTATATGGCATTTTCAATTACCATAAGATCTCTTATCTACGCATTGTTATGTGTGTTGATTTGGAGTTTTATTCCCGTTATTTCTCGTATAGGGCAAGCTTCTTTAGACAGTTTTCAATTTTTATTCTGGTCCAATGTTTTCTCAATGATTGCAGTTATTCTCACTGCACTTTTTATGAAGAAAACACCAACACAATTATTTATTTTGTCTAAATCGACCTATTGGAAAGTGTTTATTCTTGGTGGGTTAGATTGTCTATTCTATTTATTGCTCTATTACGGTTACACATTAGAGAATGGCATTGCGGTATTGGTGATACAGTATAGTTGGCCATTATTAATTATTGGATTATCGGTTATTTTACTGAAGGATAGGCTGACTTTAGGGCAAATCATTGGGGTTATTTTAGGTTTTATTGCCGTTATTATCACCTTCACCAAAGGAAATATTACATCAATTGCTGTCGATAATCCTCAAGCCTTATTACTCGTTTTTGCTGGTGCCTTTTGTTTTGCATTAATGTCTGTACTTTCCAAACAATTCTCACTCGATGCTTACATGAGTACGGTATGGTTGTTTGTTTTTTCAACACTTATTTCATTGATCCTAATGTGGATGTTTAGTGAGTTTAAACTACCAGATGCTCCATCTTGGCTCCCTGTCATTTTAAATGGTGTATTAATCAACGGTGTCTCTTATATTTTATGGTTTAAAGCCATGAACAGTGGTGAGTCGACTAAAATAGCTTCTGTTGTTTTCCTTTCGCCTGTGCTTTCAATGATTTGGTTAGTCGTTATATTTCACGATCCTTTTGTTATTGCTTATGCAGTAGGGCTAGGTTTGGTATTAATTGCAGGAATACTTTGTATTCGTGCAAAATCAGGTAGAAAAGCTTAACATAATCATCTGAATTCACTGATAAATGACGATACGATGAAACAGGAATACGGCTTACTCCTTAAAGAAATCAAACAACAAATTGATCCTTACACTAAAATTTTGGTGGGTTTTAGTGGTGGAGTAGATTCCACAGTTTTATTACAAGGGCTTGTACGTTTACGTGATGAATTCCAATTACCTTTAGAATTAACGGCTATCTATATTCATCATGGATTAAACATCAAAGCAGATGAGTGGCTTGCTCATTGTGAACAATGTTGTCAGCAATGGAGTGTTGATTTTATCAGTGAAAAAGTGAATGTAGATCCTAAAGAAGGCGGTCTTGAAAATGGTGCAAGAGAGGCGCGTTACCAAGCCTTTCGTCGATATTTACAGCCACAACAAGTGCTAGTGACTGCTCAACATCAAGATGATCAAGCCGAGACCTTTTTACTGGCTTTAAAGCGAGGCAGCGGCCCTGCTGGGCTTTCTTCAATGCCAGCAAAAATGGCATTTGAAAATGGCTATTTACTTCGACCATTACTCAATATTACGCGTGAACAAATCGAATCTTATGCTACTGAACAAGGGTTAGATTGGATAGAAGACGATAGTAATCAAGATGACCGCTATGATCGCAATTTTTTACGGTTGCGAGTTATGCCCTTATTGGCTCAACGATGGCCTCACTTTTCACAAGCGGTGACTCGAAGTGCGGCATTGTGTGGAGAACAAGAAGCACTACTAGATGAACTATTAGATTCTGAACTTAATGCCTTAATGGACAGTGATCATAGTTTAGATATCAATCAATTGGCTCATTGTAGTGTTATCAAGCGAAATGCTTTATTGAGGCGCTGGTTTGCTGAACACAATAAGACCATGCCATCAAGACAACAAATTTTACGATTATGGCAAGAGGTCGCTTTAGCCAAAGAAGATGCTGAGCCTCGATTACAATTTTATCAAGATGAAGTTAGACGCTATAAACAGCGTCTTTATCTAGTTCCAATCATTAAAGAGCCTGTTGGACACATTATTGAGTGGCAGCTCAATGAGCCTTTGTATTTACCTAATGGATTAGGGGCTTTATCACTCGTTGCCGAAACAGGAAAAAATACCGTTAGAGCGCCTTCAAGTGATGAAAAAGTCACAGTGCGTTTTGGTTTAACACAAGCATCTCTGCGTATTGTAGGGCGAGAGCACGCTCGACATAGTAAAAAGATTTGGCAAGAGTTTGAAGTTGCACCTTGGCGTAGAACCAAAATTCCTTTGATTTATTATAATGATACGTTAATTGCAGCTATTAATACGTTTGTTACTTTTGAGGGAAAAGCAACATCAGAACACGCTATTACTATTGAGTGGCGAGAGGCTCATGAATGAACAACCGCCGGCTGGCGGTTGTTCCTTATTCGGTTATTCCGATTTTATAATGATTGTCCCAAGTTCGGGATTAGAAAAACTGGCAATAATATCCAGTCGCAAATCTTTAGAGCCTTCAGACGTTTTGACTTTTAGGTATTCAACTTTCTTGCTTAAGAAAAGGTCATCCGCGATACCTTCAATAAGCTCACCATCATGCAGTTCAATATGGAGTGCTAAACCACGCTGGCATGCTAACTCCAGATACTCGTAATCATCACAGTTAATTGGTTGATATTCTGTATTTGTTGACATATTCCCTCACCACTCTTTCGTGGCGGTGTTGCCGCCAGTGAATAATTCAGAATAAAATCATTATGCTGTTATTCGATGTGAGCACAATAGTTATTATAATAATTTTCTGAAATAGTTCTTTATTAGAAGTGATTTGAGAAATAATTAACAATTATGGGTGCATTTGTCTTAAAGCTTGTTTTATTGCCCCCTTTTATTTTAAAAAATGTTAGAATCATATTGAGAATGATTTATTAAAAAGTACCCAGAATGTAGGGAGTCGATGATGGGGAAAAAACTTTTATTTGCAGCCGTTGCTGCTGGGTTATTTGTACTGTCAGGTTGCCAAAATAACATTGGCTTATCACTTGATGGAAAAATTGTAGACCAAACTTACAACAGTATTCTGCCTTGTGCCGATTGCTCTGGTATCGACACGACAATTCTTGTTAATCAAGATGGCTCTTATGTTATGGAGCAAAGCTATCAAGGTTCACCTGATGATAAACGTAGTTTCTTTGAATCAGGAACATGGGTATTAGGTAAAGATAAGCTGACGTTGACTAATAGTTACGGTGAAAAGAGCTATTATTTACCTCGTGAAGATAAATTAGTCATGCTTGATATTGATGGCAACGTCATTAATTCAGAACTAAATTATACTTTAGCTAAGGTTCAGCCTAAACAGCTTGCGGGTGAATTTACCTACTTTGCCGATGCAGGTACGTTTAAAGATTGCCAATCAGGGCGAGTTTATGCAGCTAATGGTATTGAATTAGAAAAAGGCTATTTCTCAACCGGTGTTGATGGTGGAACACCTGTTTACCTCGAAGTTAATGGTTATTACAGCATTCGTCCTTCAATGGAAGATGGTAAATATGATCGAGCTTTAGTGGTTACAGATGATAAGCCTCGTTTTAATCGCCATGGCTCTTGCGGAAACCATCGTGGTGGCAGAAGTTAAGTTTTGGCGGTTTTGTTTTGATAAAAAAATCGCTTATTGAATAGCCTTGCGTTTATTAGACAGTTAAAATGAGTTGAGTAAAGACTGAGTCCGGTATTGAGCTGAACTCAGTCTTTTTCATTTTAAGTTTATCTGTGCAGTATTATTGTGCTTGATATCTTCATAAAGTATTTTTCTAATTCATCTATCTCTTTAAATTACTTCGTATAAAAAAAATTTTATTTTTAATATATCAAAGAAATTTCCTATTACTGCATTATCTAAATAATTTCCTTTTCGTAATGTATTTTAAATAACCTATTATTTTTAAAGATATTACAACAATAACTTATTTTATATTGTTCTCTAGCCAGCGCTCATGAGTAGGAGAAACTGGAGAGGGGGGAGTGGAAGGCGTTAACGTTGAATGTTGCTGTTCATCTGAGATACTACTTTCAGTTTCTTGTTTATGTCTATTGCGTTCTTCGGCGCGCGCCTTTTCTTTCTGGGTTTTTATCACATGATCAACGGGAAGAAGGGCGGTATCAAGGACAACATCAATAGGTAAACTGATAATTGAGAATATAGGGTACATTCCCAAAGTAATTAACCAAGCATAAGGTTCATTAATAATTTCGACATCAGTATCAGTACCTCGGTAATAATCATTACTACTCTTTGCTCTATTTATTGTTCCACATCCAGATAATATAAAAAGAATACCAACTATTGCTCCAAATCTTTTCATAATATTTCCTATGTAAATTTAAAATAATAGAAAAATAGTGAGTTAAAATAGCCATTTATATAACGAAATAATAAATAACATACTCGTTTTAATTTATATTTATTACTAGATCATTCTGATAAAAACAGCTAACTGCGCGATTATAATGATTTGGGTCAAAGAACCTCAATATGCTGAAATGAGTGTTTATCAGCAGTATATGACTTTATTCGGGAAGTTAGAGCAGGAAGGAAACGTATAAAAAAGATGTAATCGGCGATTGATATATTATTCTGATTATAGTTACAAGCGTGTCTGAGAGACACGCTTGTTATTTATCAATCAAGCCCCTTAAAGATAAGGGGCCTAATAATTAAGCGAGTTGCTCTTTAATAAAGGCAACAACATCGTCAACATTGACTAGTGATTTATCATCACTACGACGCGCTTTATATTCGATTTGATCGTTGTCTAGGTTACGATCGCCGATCACGATAGTGTGTGGAATACCAATAAGTTCCATATCAGCAAACATCACACCTGGACGCTCTTTACGGTCATCAAACAGAACATCAATACCTTGAGCACGTAACTCGTCATAAAGTCTGTCAGCAACTTCTTTAACACGATAAGAACGATGCATATTCATTGGTAAAATAGCTACTTGGAATGGAGCAATCGCATCTGGCCAAATAATACCGCGAGCATCATGGTTTTGTTCAATAGCGGCAGCAACAATACGAGTTACACCGATACCATAACAACCCATAGTGACGATTTGGTTATGACCTTCTTCGTTTTGTACCGTTGCTTTTAATGCTTCTGAGTATTTTGTGCCAAGTTGGAAAATATGACCAACTTCAATACCACGTTTGATCAGTAATGTTCCTTTGCCGTCTGGGCTTGGATCGCCTTCAACAACATTACGGATATCAGCAATTTCAGCAACAGGCAGGTCACGCTCCCAGTTGATACCAAAATAGTGTTTACCATCAACGTTTGCACCAGCACCGAAATCACTCATTACAGAGACAGAACGATCCATAATTACTGGCAGTGGCAGATTAACTGGGCCTAATGAGCCTGGACCTGCATTTACAGCTTGGCGGATTTCAGCTTCAGTAGCGAAAGTTAAAGGTGCTGCAACGATAGCGCATTTTTCTGCTTTAACTTCATTAAGCTCGTGGTCGCCACGAACTAATAATGCAACTAATGGGTGACCACTTTCTTTCGTACCATGAACAATCAGTGTCTTAACTGTTTTTTCAATTGGCAAATTGAACTGTTCAACTAATTCAGCAATTGTTTTAGCATTTGGGGTATCTACTAAACGTAATTCTTCAGTTGCAACTGCACGTGGCGTTGCAGGCATTACTGCTTCTGCTAATTCGATATTGGCTGCATAGTCAGAGCCTGTTGAGAAGACGATATCATCTTCACCGCTGTCAGCTAAAACTTGGAATTCATGAGAGGCGTTACCACCAATAGAGCCTGTATCTGCAAGCACTGGACGAAAATCTAAACCAATACGAGAGAAAATTTTGCTGTAGGCTTCATACATTCTGTCGTAAGTCTCTTGTAAAGACTCTTGAGAGATATGGAAAGAGTAAGCATCTTTCATGATAAATTCGCGAGAGCGCATAACACCAAAACGAGGGCGTACTTCGTCGCGGAATTTAGTTTGAATTTGATATAAGTTCAGCGGAAGTTGTTTGTAAGAGGTAATTTCATTACGAACAATATCAGTAACAACTTCTTCGTGAGTTGGGCCTAAAACAAATGGGCGCTCGCCTCTGTCTGAAAAACGCAGTAATTCAGGGCCGTATTGTTCCCAACGACCACTTTCTAGCCATAAGTCAGCGGGTTGAACAACGGGCATTGAAATCTCAAGTGATCCAGCGTTATCCATCTCTTCACGAACAATTTTTTCAATTTTTCTTAGAACACGAACCCCTGTCGGCATCCAATCATAAAGACCAGAAGCGAGTTTACGGATCATGCCTGCGCGAAGCATAAGTTGATGGCTGACAATTTCTGCATCAGCAGGTGTCTCTTTTAAAGTAGAGAGCAAATAGTGGCTAGTACGCATTATTAGGTTCCATTAGAACAAAAATACTTAGGCTGACTGTCACGCCAGTCTACATCAATATAATTAGAGAAAGACTCTAGAGCGTGTTGATCTTTGCTGCTTATTTTTACAGCAAAAGAAATTTATAAAACAAGCAACATATTCAACTATTTTGAGTTTGGGCATTGATTGACATTAACAATGACCACTTAAAAATAAAAACAGCCCTACGGGTTCGATTAAAAGACGTTTCACTCATTTTATTCTGCGTTGAGAGGCGCTAGCTTAGTTCACTAGGCGGCAAGTCCCTCTCCTTGCCTAAAATGCTTTTAATTCGAATAAAATCGACCATCAAAGGTCAACACGCTCTAGTCTACCAGTGACTTAGGTCTGCCAAAAGGGGCAAAGCATTTTTTTCAATCTGATTTGTCTAAAGACATGAGAATGACTCTCAGATTAGACTATTCATGATAGCAATATCAATGAAGATAATAGCAAGTTACCGCGGTTCTATACTAAGAACAAGTGTCTGTTGTCCATTGACTTGCCAGCGAACATTAAATTTGAGTAAGTGTACCGCATAAATTCTATCACTTTGTTCGCCTTTTTTATAAGCAGGACGAGGATCTTGCTGTAATACTTGGGTAATAAAACGTGAAAGATGAGGGTAGTCATTGGCATAGTGTTGCAGTTGTTCTGATGCAACCTGTGAAAAGAAAATGGGCATTTCGTTACTTGGTGCTTCTTGTGCAAACCCTGCAATTGCATTTGGGCGCGATTCTGCAAACGGTAAATAAGGTTTGATATCAAGAATAGGAGTGCCATCCACTAAATCAAGGCTACCTAATTCTAAAATAACAGACTGGTTGTCCGTATTTACTTTTTTCAATTCAACCAATGACATGCCAATTGGGTTAGGGCGAAAGGTTGAGCGCGTTGCAAATACTCCAATTTTGGCGTTTCCGCCTAATCTCGGGGGGCGAACGAGAGGATGCCAACCTTGTTGGGCTGTTTGATGAAAAACAAAGATCAACCAAAGGTGACTAAATTGCTCTAAGCCTCGAACTGCATCAGGGTGATTATAAGGCGTGTGTAGAATAAGTTGGCCGCCGCCATCCTGGATTAATCCAGGTTGGCGTGGAACGGCAAATTTTTCTTTATAAGGGCTCGAAATATACCCTATAGGATTCATTTGGTAGGTGTTCATTTTGTAATGAGTAATGCTGTGCCTTCACAAATAGCAGATTGGTAGCAACCTAAGCCTGTGACAATTTGGCATTCATGTAATAAAACGGCATTCGCATTTTTGTAGGCAGCTTTTGTTGCCATTCTTTTTTTAGCAATAGGTAGACTTGCTGGTGGATCTTGTAATGTTTGACGACAAGATTCACCGGCGACAATCCCGAGATCTTTAAAAGGAGCTCCTAAAAGGTCTTCAGTTTTTTCAACAATACGTACTGAAGGTAAAGTTTGTGACCTTGGTTTTTGTGGTTGCCCAGGTTTATTTAAACGCATATCCGTAAATTTAGACTGATCAACATCAGATGATTTTTGCATTGAACAGCCTGTCATAAACAGCGCCATGATGCCAATAAGTAGCAAGCGCATGTGCATGGGTAATATCCTCTTTATTATTGTCTATACAAAAATTAAACGGCACTAATTTAATGCAAATTAACCAAGTAAAAAAGAGAAAGGCGAACAAATGTCCGCCTTTTTTATAATTAAGTTAAATTTTAACGTATTACCAGCCTTTTACAGCACCGCCGTTAAAGATTTTATTTGCAGCACTATCTACTTCATCCGTTTGGTAAGCTTGGATAAATTTCTTCACATTTTCACTGTCTTTATTATCTTCACGGGCAACAATGATATTTACATATGGAGAGTCTTTATCTTCAACAAAAATACCGTCTTTTGCTGGCGTTAAGTTTACTTGGCTAGCATAAGTTGTATTGATTACCGCTAAATAGATTTTTTGATCATCTAATGAACGAGGTAATTGAGGTGCTTCTAACTCGACTAATTTTAGATTTTTAGGATTTTCAATAATATCTAAAGACGTTGGTAATAAGCCCACACCATCTTTTAATTTAATTAATCCTACCTTTTCTAATAACAGCAGCGAACGACCTAAATTAGTTGGGTCGTTAGGGATAGCCACTTGAGCGCCATCAGGTAAATCAGCTAAATCAGTAATTTTTTTAGAGTAACCTGCGATAGGATAAATAAACGTATTTCCTACTGCTGTAATTTTGAAATTACGATCTTTAATTTGCTGATCTAAATAAGGTTTGTGCTGGAATGCATTAAGATCGATATCACCACGACTTAATGATTCATTCGGCATTACGAAGTCATTGAAAGTAACGAGTTCTACATCAAGACCATATTTATCTTTAGCAACTTGTTTTGCTACTTCGGCAACTTGTTGCTCAGAGCCAGAAATAACACCAACACGAATATGGTTTGGATCTTTTTCTTTTTCACCACAACCAGCTAATGCTAATGCGCCAACTAAAGCACTTACGACTGCGAGCGATTTAAATTTCAATGACATACATTTACCCTTATTTGATCCGTTAATTAAAAGGTTTCGATTTAATAATTGGAACCTTCAATTTAATTATTTATGTGTTGTCAGCTTCACTAAGCGATCGCCGAAAAACTGAATGATAAAAACAAGAATAACGAGTAGAACAATCACAATATTCATTACAGTTGCATTATAGCCAACGTAACCATATTGATAGCCAATTTGACCTAAACCACCTGCACCAACGGCACCACCCATTGCGGAGTAACCCACTAATGTAATCAGTGTAATAGTTGCAGCGTTAATCAAGCCTGGTAAAGATTCTGGTAATAAAATTTTCTTAATAATTTGCATTGGTGTTGCACCCATAGAACGAGATGCTTCAATTAATCCTTGTGGGATTTCCAATAGTGTATTTTCGACCATACGAGCAATAAAAGGTGCTGCTGCAACTGTTAATGGCACGATGGCTGCTTGCAAGCCAATAGATGTTCCTACAACCAAGCGAGTAAAAGGGATCATCCATACAAGCAGGATAATAAAAGGAATAGCCCTAAAGATATTCACAAGTGCTGAGATGACACGATAGGCAGGTGGATTTGCCATAATCTGTTCAGGACGTGTGACATAAAGTAAAACACCAAGCGGTAGTCCGATAACAAAACCAAAGAAGCCTGAAACGAAGGTCATGACTAAGGTTTCCCAGATCCCACTAATTAATAAATAAACCATTCCTTCAGACATAACCGAGAACCTCTACTTTCACATGATGCTCTTCTAAAAACGCAATCGACTTTTCAGTATTACCATTCTTACCGTGTAGTTCAGCTAACATCACGCCAAACTTCACTCCACCGGCATAGTCCATTTGTGAACTCAAGATATTAATATCTGCGTCAAAACGGCGAGCAACGATGGACATTAATGGTGCATCGACTGATTGACCATTAAATTCAAGTTTCAATAATGGGAATAAACCTTCTTCCCACTCTGGTTTCATTCGTTCTTTGTAATCTTCAGGAATATCTAATTGTAGTGTTGATTGAATAAAAGCCTGAGAAACAGGTGTTTTTGGATGAGAGAAAACTTCACTCACTGCATCACTTTCAACTAATTCACCACCACTTATTACTGCAACCTGATCACAAATGCGTTTTACAACATCCATTTCATGCGTGATTAATAAAATGGTAAGGCCTAAACGACGGTTAATGTCTTTTAATAATTCTAAAATAGAACGTGTTGTTGCTGGATCAAGTGCGCTAGTTGCTTCATCACACAATAAAACGTTTGGTGAATTTGCTAGTGCGCGTGCAATTGCAACACGTTGCTTTTGTCCGCCAGATAAGTTTGCTGGGTAATACTCTTTCTTATCTGACAAACCGACTAATTCAAGTAACTCATTAACACGCTTATTAATTTCAGCACGAGGCGTACTATCAAGTTCTAATGGCAGTGCCACATTATCAAACACTGTACGAGAAGACAGTAAGTTGAAATGTTGGAAAATCATACCAATACCGCGACGTGCTTTTGTTAATTCTTTATCAGATAACTTAGTTAGATCACGACCATCAACAAGTACTTCACCTGAAGTTGGTTTTTCTAACATGTTCACACAACGTATAAGTGTACTTTTACCCGCTCCTGACGATCCGATAACACCAAAAATCTGCCCTTGAGGCACATGCAGGTTAATGTTTGATAGCGCTTGTATAGAACGCTCTCCCTGCTTAAACACTTTGTTTATATTCGTCAGTTTAATCATGTTTTTCTTTATATAAGTAGATATGGGACATAAAGACTATTCTGCCCGAGTTAAAATAGATGTTAAGGCGTCTAGACGGCTAAGTCAATAAAAAAGAGTTGAAGAGTAATAAAGAAAGAAAGCCATGGATATCATTCTCTATATAAGAAAAAACATGCGATACTAATAAAAATATCTAAATGGAGTAATGCTGTGAGCAAGGGGATTTCTGCGATTTTCTTAGATCGCGATGGAACTATTAATATAGACCATGGTTATGTGTCTGAAATTGATAACTTTGAATTTATCGATGGTGTTATTGAGGCAATGGCTGAATTAAAAGCTATGGGATATGCCTTGGTACTAGTAACGAATCAATCGGGTATTGGTCGTGGCTACTATAGTGAAGATCAATTTTTACATCTAACAGAGTGGATGGATTGGTCTTTGGCTGATAGAGGTGTTGATTTAGACGGTATCTATTATTGTCCTCATCATCCAGATGCCGCTGTAGAAGAATATAAGAAAGAGTGTGATTGTCGCAAACCAGCCTCAGGTATGTTTATGGATGCGAAAGCACAATTAAACATCGATATGGCTTCTTCTTATATGGTTGGCGATAAAAAAGAAGATATGTTGGCAGCAAAAGGTGCAGGAGTGGGGCATAAAATTCTTGTTCGCACAGGAAAAGAGATAACTGAAGAGGCACAACAGTGTGCAGATTTCGTTCTCGATAGCCTTGCAGACTTGCCAAAATGGCTAAAAAGCCACAAAAAATAGGCACTTCGTTTAATTTACCAACAAACGAACATTTTTTTTTAAAAAACTATTGCCAGCCTCAGAAAACTCCCTATAATGCGTCCTCGTTGTCACGGCACAGGGCGCTAAGCGAACTGACTGAGAGAACGAAGAAAAAAAGTGAAAAGCCTTGGAAATAAACGCTTGACACTGAATGAGGAAGATGTAGAATGCACCTCCTCGCAACAACGCAGAAGACCGGAAACGGCAGCGAAAGTTGCACTGCTCTTTAACAAATTATCAGACAATCTGTGTGGGCACTCGCAGAGACGATATCTTCTAAAATATTAGATGTATCAAGTCTTGAAGAGTGAACAACAAAAGTAAATTCATTTATGAATAGCTAAGTTTTCGATTTCTTTGAGCATCAAACACTTTTAATTGAAGAGTTTGATCATGGCTCAGATTGAACGCTGGCGGCAGGCCTAACACATGCAAGTCGAGCGGTAACAGGGGAAAGCTTGCTTTCTTGCTGACGAGCGGCGGACGGGTGAGTAATGTATGGGGATCTGCCCGATAGAGGGGGATAACTACTGGAAACGGTGGCTAATACCGCATGACGTCTACGGACCAAAGCAGGGGCTCTTCGGACCTTGCGCTATCGGATGAACCCATATGGGATTAGCTAGTAGGTGAGGTAATGGCTCACCTAGGCGACGATCTCTAGCTGGTCTGAGAGGATGATCAGCCACACTGGGACTGAGACACGGCCCAGACTCCTACGGGAGGCAGCAGTGGGGAATATTGCACAATGGGCGCAAGCCTGATGCAGCCATGCCGCGTGTATGAAGAAGGCCTTAGGGTTGTAAAGTACTTTCAGCGGGGAGGAAGGTGTTAAGATTAATACTCTTAGCAATTGACGTTACCCGCAGAAGAAGCACCGGCTAACTCCGTGCCAGCAGCCGCGGTAATACGGAGGGTGCAAGCGTTAATCGGAATTACTGGGCGTAAAGCGCACGCAGGCGGTCAATTAAGTCAGATGTGAAAGCCCCGAGCTTAACTTGGGAATTGCATCTGAAACTGGTTGGCTAGAGTCTTGTAGAGGGGGGTAGAATTCCACGTGTAGCGGTGAAATGCGTAGAGATGTGGAGGAATACCGGTGGCGAAGGCGGCCCCCTGGACAAAGACTGACGCTCAGGTGCGAAAGCGTGGGGAGCAAACAGGATTAGATACCCTGGTAGTCCACGCTGTAAACGATGTCGATTTAGAGGTTGTGGTCTTGAACCGTGGCTTCTGGAGCTAACGCGTTAAATCGACCGCCTGGGGAGTACGGCCGCAAGGTTAAAACTCAAATGAATTGACGGGGGCCCGCACAAGCGGTGGAGCATGTGGTTTAATTCGATGCAACGCGAAGAACCTTACCTACTCTTGACATCCAGAGAATCCTTTAGAGATAGAGGAGTGCCTTCGGGAACTCTGAGACAGGTGCTGCATGGCTGTCGTCAGCTCGTGTTGTGAAATGTTGGGTTAAGTCCCGCAACGAGCGCAACCCTTATCCTTTGTTGCCAGCGCGTGATGGCGGGAACTCAAAGGAGACTGCCGGTGATAAACCGGAGGAAGGTGGGGATGACGTCAAGTCATCATGGCCCTTACGAGTAGGGCTACACACGTGCTACAATGGCAGATACAAAGAGAAGCGACCTCGCGAGAGCAAGCGGAACTCATAAAGTCTGTCGTAGTCCGGATTGGAGTCTGCAACTCGACTCCATGAAGTCGGAATCGCTAGTAATCGTAGATCAGAATGCTACGGTGAATACGTTCCCGGGCCTTGTACACACCGCCCGTCACACCATGGGAGTGGGTTGCAAAAGAAGTAGGTAGCTTAACCTTCGGGAGGGCGCTTACCACTTTGTGATTCATGACTGGGGTGAAGTCGTAACAAGGTAACCGTAGGGGAACCTGCGGTTGGATCACCTCCTTACCTAAGAGATACGTGTTATGTGCAGTGCTCACACAGATTGTCTGATGAAGAACGAGCAAAAGCGCGTCTGCGAAGCTGACAAGAGTCCCCTTCGTCTAGAGGCCTAGGACACCGCCCTTTCACGGCGGTAACAGGGGTTCGAATCCCCTAGGGGACGCCAATTGCGCGGTATGAGTGAAAGGCGTACCACACTATGTCTGATGAAAATCAGAGAATAGTTAAGATAATTCGCATGAGTTATTTTACCTATTATGCTCTTTAACAATCTGGAACAAGCTGAAAAATTGAAAACAAATCAATATATCACCGAGGTATATTGATGAGTCTCTCAAAATCTCAGACCTTGAAGTGTGAACTCAAGACATTGGTCTTCGAGAGAAACATCTTCGGGTTGTGAGGTTAAGCGAATAAGCGTACACGGTGGATGCCTAGGCAATCAGAGGCGATGAAGGACGTGCTAATCTGCGATAAGCGTCGGTAAGGTGATATGAACCGTTATACCCGACGATTTCCGAATGGGGAAACCCAATATCCAATGGATATTATCATGACGTGAATACATAGCGTCATGAAGCGAACCGGGAGAACTGAAACATCTCAGTACCCCGAGGAAAAGAAATCAACCGAGATTCCCCTAGTAGCGGCGAGCGAACGGGGAACAGCCCAGAGTCTTAATCAATAGCAGCATCAGGAGAACGGTCTGGAAAGTCCGGCAGTAAAGGGTGATAGCCCCGTATCCGAAGATGCTGTTATTGTGAACTCGACGAGTAGGGCGGGACACGTGTTATCCTGTCTGAATATGGGGGGACCATCCTCCAAGGCTAAATACTCCTGATTGACCGATAGTGAACCAGTACCGTGAGGGAAAGGCGAAAAGAACCCCGGCGAGGGGAGTGAAAAAGAACCTGAAACCGTGTACGTACAAGCAGTAGGAGCCCCACCACTAAGCTAGTGGTGAACTCACAGCGATTCTTTTGCATGATAATGTGCGGTAGACGGAGCGAAAGCGACGTCCAACCAACAAAATCAAGCAGAGGAGGCTTAGTGGTGGGGTGACTGCGTACCTTTTGTATAATGGGTCAGCGACTTATATTCTGTAGCAAGGTTAACCGTATAGGGGAGCCGTAGGGAAACCGAGTCTTAACTGGGCGAATGAGTTGCAGGGTATAGACCCGAAACCCGGTGATCTATCCATGGGCAGGTTGAAGGTTGGGTAACACTAACTGGAGGACCGAACCGACTAATGTTGAAAAATTAGCGGATGACTTGTGGATGGGGGTGAAAGGCCAATCAAACCGGGAGATAGCTGGTTCTCCCCGAAAGCTATTTAGGTAGCGCCTCGTGAACTCATCTTCGGGGGTAGAGCACTGTTTCGACTAGGGGGTCATCCCGACTTACCAACTCGATGCAAACTGCGAATACCGAAGAATGTTATCACGGGAGACACACGGCGGGTGCTAACGTCCGTCGTGAAGAGGGAAACAACCCAGACCGCCAGCTAAGGTCCCAAAGTCATGGTTAAGTGGGAAACGAAGTGGGAAGGCTCAGACAGCCAGGATGTTGGCTTAGAAGCAGCCATCATTTAAAGAAAGCGTAATAGCTCACTGGTCGAGTCGGCCCGCGCGGAAGATGTAACGGGGCTAAACCATGCACCGAAGCTGCGGCAGCGACACTATGTGTTGTTGGGTAGGGGAGCGTTCTGTAAGCCTGCGAAGGTGTACTGTGAGGTATGCTGGAGGTATCAGAAGTGCGAATGCTGACATAAGTAACGATAATGCGGGTGAAAAACCCGCACGCCGGAAGACCAAGGGTTCCTGTCCAACGTTAATCGGGGCAGGGTGAGTCGACCCCTAAGGCGAGGCTGAAAAGCGTAGTCGATGGGAAACGGGTTAATATTCCCGTACTGGTGGTAACTGCGATGGGGGAACGGAGAAGGCTAGGTTGTCCGGGCGACGGTCGTCCCGGTTCAAGCATGTAGGCAGAGTGATTAGGCAAATCCGGTCACTTAATGCTGAGGTGTGATGACGAGCCACTAAGGTGGTGAAGCAATTGATGCCCTGCTTCCAGGAAAAGCCTCTAAGCTTCAGGTTACCAACAATCGTACCCCAAACCGACACAGGTGGTCAGGTAGAGAATACTCAGGCGCTTGAGAGAACTCGGGTGAAGGAACTAGGCAAAATGGTGCCGTAACTTCGGGAGAAGGCACGCTGGCGGTAAGTGAAGTCCCTTGCGGACGGAGCCGAAGCCAGTCGAAGATACCAGCTGGCTGCAACTGTTTATTAAAAACACAGCACTGTGCAAACACGAAAGTGGACGTATACGGTGTGACGCCTGCCCGGTGCTGGAAGGTTAATTGATGGGGTTATCCGTAAGGAGAAGCTCTTGATCGAAGCCCCAGTAAACGGCGGCCGTAACTATAACGGTCCTAAGGTAGCGAAATTCCTTGTCGGGTAAGTTCCGACCTGCACGAATGGCGTAATGATGGCCAGGCTGTCTCCACCCGAGACTCAGTGAAATTGAACTCGCTGTGAAGATGCAGTGTACCCGCGGCAAGACGGAAAGACCCCGTGAACCTTTACTATAGCTTGACACTGAACATTGAGCCTTGATGTGTAGGATAGGTGGGAGACTATGAAGTGTGGACGCCAGTCTGCATGGAGTCAACCTTGAAATACCACCCTTTAACGTTTGATGTTCTAACCTAGGTCCATAATCTGGATCGGGGACCGTGTCTGGTGGGTAGTTTGACTGGGGCGGTCTCCTCCTAAAGAGTAACGGAGGAGCACGAAGGTTGGCTAAGCATGGTCGGACATCATGCGGTTAGTGCAAAGGCATAAGCCAGCTTGACTGTGAGAGTGACGGCTCGAGCAGGTACGAAAGTAGGTCTTAGTGATCCGGTGGTTCTGAATGGAAGGGCCATCGCTCAACGGATAAAAGGTACTCCGGGGATAACAGGCTGATACCGCCCAAGAGTTCATATCGACGGCGGTGTTTGGCACCTCGATGTCGGCTCATCACATCCTGGGGCTGAAGTAGGTCCCAAGGGTATGGCTGTTCGCCATTTAAAGTGGTACGCGAGCTGGGTTTAGAACGTCGTGAGACAGTTCGGTCCCTATCTGCCGTGGGCGTTGGAAGATTGAGAGGGGTTGCTCCTAGTACGAGAGGACCGGAGTGAACGCACCACTGGTGTTCGGGTTGTCATGCCAATGGCATTGCCCGGTAGCTAAGTGCGGAAGAGATAACCGCTGAAAGCATCTAAGCGGGAAACTTGCCTCGAGATGAGTCTTCCCTGTCACCTTGAGTGACCTAAAGGAACGTTTAAGACTAAGACGTTGATAGGCTGGGTGTGTAAGCGTAGCGATACGTTGAGCTAACCAGTACTAATGAACCGTGAGGCTTAACCTGACAACACCGAAGGTGTTTTGTCTGAGAGACAAACAGTAGATGAAGTAAGCTTGTTTAAGATTGAATATTGCTGGTTATGACGAGAAATCGAAGTAACGGGTAATAAAACCGAATTTGCTTGGCGGCCATAGCGCAGCGGACCCACCTGAACCCATGCCGAACTCAGAAGTGAAACGTTGTAGCGCCGATGGTAGTGTGGGGTCTCCCCATGTGAGAGTAGGGAACTGCCAGGCATCAATTAAAGCGTTAGTGTTCAATAACATTAATCGCGCAAAGAATACGCGGAGCGGTAGTTCAGTTGGTTAGAATACCTGCCTGTCACGCAGGGGGTCGCGGGTTCGAGTCCCGTCCGTTCCGCCAACATTAAGAAACCTAAGTCTAACGACTTAGGTTTTTTTTTGCTTAAAATTTAGAATAAACCACAAATTAATCAGAAATTTTTAAGTAATCATAACTATTATGCATAAAAATAATTACTTTTGTTGATTATAGTATCCTTTTAAAGGGTGAGAGCGAAGCTTGCCTTTGGTATACTTCAGTTATAGCAAGATATCTTGCTGTTTATCTGAGGTTGCTAATGGCGAAAAAACCGACTTATTCAGTGCGTTTTGTGGCAGGTCAACCTGTTGAAAGGATTGAGCCCAGCCCGCCTTTAAGTGAAAGAAAGGATACACTACCTATCGGAATGCCTCTTTACACTGAAGGCACTCTAAAAATTGCGGTTTGGAATATCTATAAACAGCAACGACTCAATTGGCGTAATATGTTGGAAACGCTTTCAACAGATACGCATTTGCTTTTGTTACAAGAAGCGCAAACCACACCAGAGCTTGTCCGTTTTGCTGGCACTCATCATTTAATTGCAGATCAAGTTCCAGCCTTGGCTTTTCAACAACACCCAGCAGGTGTGATGACATTATCAAGTTCTCATCCTATCTATTGTTGTCCTCTCAGAGAAAAAGAGCCTTTTTTAAGATTACCCAAATCCGCATTAATTACGGTATATCCGCTCATTACGGGTGATCATTTAATGGTCATTAATGTACATGCAATTAATTTTAGTTTTGGTGTTGATGTTTATCAGCGTCAATTAAGTAATTTATCTGTTCACATCACGCATCATAAAGGACCCGTTATTTTAGCGGGTGATTTTAATGCATGGAGTCGCCCAAGAGTCAATGTATTAAAACGTTTTGCGAGAACGTTAAGACTTAAAGAAGTTATTTTTGATAATGATTGGCGAACAAAAGCCTTTGGTAAGCCTTTGGATTATATTTTTTATCGAGGATTATCGCTAAATAATGCAGAAGTACTGATCACTGATGCCTCAGATCATCATCCTTTAATAGCAACATTTTATTAATGAGTGATTATAATATTAGTTAATATTCAAGCGTTAATATTAAAATTAAATATGATTATATCAATTATCAATTAGATATATTATTTTATAAGTAATTTATCTATCTATTTAATCTATTTGTTATATTAATACCTTTTACTATACTTTTTTTGTTCTATCTAATATCACTAGATATAGGAAATAAAATGCCAACAAAAAATATAGTTATTATTGGCGGTGGTACCGGCGGAACTATTCTTGCTAATATCCTTGCTAAAAAATTAAATGACGAAATATTTTCAAATAAAATTAAAATAACGCTTATTTCAGATAATCCTAATCACTATTACAAACCTGCATTTATGTATATTGCATTCAATCTTTTTTTAAAAGAAGAGCTGATGCGATCAGAACGAAGCTTATTAAGACCTGAAATCGAATTTATTATTGATAAAGCAGAACGTTTTGACTTTAATAATAAAATTATTTATTGCGAGTCTAATAAAAAATACAATTATGACTTTTTAGTATTAGCAACAGGTTGTGTTCCTAGTCCTCATAGAATTGAAGGCTTAAAAGAAGCGGGAAATCATTTCTACCAATATGAAGCCGCTAGAACACTTGCTGATAAATTAGCTAAAATTGAAAAAGGTCGTGTATTTATTACGGTTAGTTTTCCTGAAACACCTAATGTACCTCATCAATGTGGTATTGCCCCTATGGAGACAACATTGATGCTGGATGAACTTCTTCGCCAGCGTCGAGTGAGAAATAATATTGAGATTGTTTATACCTATCCAACAGTTGCTCAACTTTTAAGAAACTGCCTGTTTATGCAACAAGAGGTTTGTGAAGTTCTTCCTGCGGTATTCTCTGAACGAGATATTAAAGCGAAGCGAGGCTTTACATTGAGTCATGTTGATCCTGATAAGAAAATTGCTTACTCAAAAGAGGGCGAGGCAGAACCGTTTGATATCCTTATGAGTACTCCACCTATCACTGCGGTTGAGGCGATCCGTAACACAGGTTTAAGTGAACATAATAATGGTGAAGGTTGGTTACCTACTGATCCTGAAACATTGCAAGTCTATGGTCTAAATCAAGTGTATGTTCTTGGTGATACGGTTGATTTACCAATTAGTAAAGCCGGTGGTAGTTGTCATAACCAAGCGGGAGTGATTGCAAATAATATCTGTGGTGAGCTTCGTTATGGTTATCCTGCTGCGATTTATGATGGTCGAGTGCAAGCTGTTGCACAAATGGGATTATCAGCAGGTATGCCATTACAGTATGACTATAAACATGACGTAATTCCTACACCACCAACAAAGCTGGGCGGGCTATTGCGTAATAGTTATAACCGAGGCTTATATTGGGCAACCGTTAGAGGATTATTATAGGGGATACAATAATGAGTGAGAATAATTTAAGCCCAGCAGATATTCAACTATTATCTGATGAAGATAAATTACATCTTCAACATTTATTAGAAAAAGCAAGACCATTATTGGCATTAAAGCGGTTTGATAATATCGTCGATTTATTATCTTTAATATCAGATTCAATAGATATTATGGATAATGCAACAGTTGAAAAACTTTCTGTTGCATTTGAAGAAACATTAATTCCAGTTTGGGAATTAAGTGCTGCTTATAATATGGCAAAGAAAGAATCTATTTATCAAGATAAAAAATATACATTAGGTTCAACTTTTGCATTATTAAGAAATCCTGATACCCTTAAAGGGATCTCAATTATTCTAAGAACAGTTCAAATTATCGGGGAAAATAACCAGCGAATAGAAAGTTAATTAATATTTAGGAGATATAATGACGCAAAGTAATAAACATTTTAATACTCAAGCAATACATTATGGTTATTCTCCGTTAGATTCTCAGGGGGCATTAGTGCCTCCTGTTTTTCAAACATCTACTTTTGTTTTTCCAACGGCACAATATGGTGCTGATTGTTTTGCCGGAAAACAAAAAGGGCATTTTTATTCTCGGATCTCAAACCCTACATTAGAGTTATTAGAAAAGCGTTTAGCTCAATTAGAAAATGGTGAAGGTGCTGTTGTTTTTTCATCTGGTATAGGCGCAATTACTTCTAGTTGTTGGTCATTGCTTAAACCTGGTGATGAACTTATTGCAGATATGACTCTTTATGGCTGTACTTTTACGTTTTTCAATCATGGGCTCGCTAAATTCGGCGTTAAAATAAAGCATGTTGATTTAACTAATCTCGAAAAATTAAAAGAAGCGATCACAGAGAAAACAAAACTCATTTTCTTTGAGACTCCAGCTAATCCCAATATGCGAGTGAGTGATATCACAAAAATATCAGAAATTGCACATCAGCATAATATTTTAGTCATGGTAGATAGCACTTATTGCTCGCCTTATTTACAGCAACCTTTGGGGCTTGGTGCTGATATTGTTGTGCATTCTATGACTAAATATTTATCGGGTCATGGTGATGTAACAGCAGGTGCAATTATTACTACGCATGCCCTAGCAGATAAAATACGAGTTGAAGGTTTAAAGGATATGACTGGTGCTTGTCTGTCTCCTCACGATGCCTCGTTAATTTTACGAGGCATAAAAACGTTAGGCATAAGAATGGAACAGATCTGCCAAAATGCGCAGTGTATTGCACAATATCTTGAAGATAATCCTAAAGTCGAAACTATTTATTATCCTGGGCTAGCTTCATTTCCTCAATACGAACTTGCTAAGCGTCAAATGCGTTTAGCTGGAGGTATGATCGCCATTGAATTAAAGGGAGGAATAAAAGCAGGTAGAGAGTTTTTGAATCGCTTAAATCTCTTTAGCCGAGCGGTGAGTTTAGGAGATTGTGAGTCTTTAGCTCAACATCCCGCGACAATGACCCATGCTACTTATAGTGCAGAAGAACGACAAAGGCATGGTATTAGTGATGGTTTGATTCGATTATCAATTGGTCTTGAAGATGTGAATGATTTAATTGCTGATTTAAAACAAGCGCTGGCTTAGTGAAGATCGCATAATAAAGAAAAAGGCTGTGAATTAATCCACAGCCTTTATTGTTTAGCTCAGAATTGTTGACTCAGAAAAGTGATTTATTTCTGGTTCATTCTTGGTTTGATACCTACATAGTAGCCGATAGTTAAAATAGCTACCCATACCATACCGACAACCAAAGCCATTCTGGTTGACTCAAAATAGCCTAAAATTGCAATAACAAACGCCATAAAGACGATAGTCAGTGCTGGAGCAACAGGCCATAGTGGAACAGGGAATTTCAGTGTTTTCACTTCATCTGCGCTCATCTTACGACGCATCGCAACTTGAGAAAGTAAAATCATTAACCACACCCAAACTGTTGCAAATGTCGCAATAGAGGCGATTAAAACGAAGATTTGCTCTGGGATAAGGTAGTTAAGTACTACGCCCAGCAGCAAGACGACAGACATTACTAGCACAGTCATCCAAGGCACACCATTGCGAGTGAGCTTCATAAAGGATTTTGGTGCTTGTCCTTCTTGAGCCATGCCATACATCATACGACCAGCACCAAAGATATCACTGTTAATCGCAGAAATTGCGGCTGTGATAACCACGAGGTTTAAGATATTTGCAGCTGAATTGATCCCTAGATTTGAGAAAATCTGTACAAATGGGCTACCGTTATGGCCGATTTGTTGCCAAGGAAAAATGCACATTAGAATAAAAATCGTCAGTACATAGAACAATAAGATACGAAACGGTACAGCATTGATAGCTTTAGGAATGGTTTTTTCAGGATCTTTAGCTTCACTGGCAGTAATACCAATTACTTCAATCCCACCAAAGGCAAACATGACAATGGCGAGCGAGGCGATAACCCCTTCAATACCATTTGGCATAAAGCCACCAAACTCCCATAAGTTAGAGATACCAATAGGGTGTTCAGTTTGTTGACCAAAGCCATACATCATAATGACAACACCACCAATTATCATGGCGATAATTGCAGTGACTTTAACAATAGAAAGCCAAAATTCCATTTCACCAAATATCTTCACATGGCAAAGGTTTAAGGCACCAATAAAGCAAACTATCCCTAATACCCATATCCATTGATCAACATCTGGGAACCAGAGTTTCATATAGAAACCAAATGCCGTGACGTCAGCTAGACAGACAATCAGCATTTCAAAAACGTAGTTCCAGCCCGTTAAGAAGCCAGCTAAAGGCCCCATATAATGGCTTGCATATTGTGAAAAAGAGCCTGCAACAGGATGATGAACCGCCATTTCACCTAATGCACGCATAACCATAAATACTGCCGCACCACCAATAAGGTAAGCAAGCAATACAGCAGGACCCGCTTTCTCAATGGCAGCCGCAGAGCCATAAAATAAACCTGTACCGATTGCAGAGCCTAGCGCCATGAAACGAATGTGCCGCCCTGATAATCCTCGTGAAAGTTGATTCTCTTTTTGCATCTAAAGTATTCCCATCTCTGTCCAACAGAGGAATGCTATCCTCTTTTTCAGTGTCTTCTCGCACGTTAGCTATTCAAAACAAACCATGTACCTTATCATAAAGCCTCTTACGGTGAGATAGTTATCTGTAATAATCATCAGCATTCATTGGATATCAGAGTTTCTTATGCAATACCCCATTAATGAAGTGTTTCAAACCTTACAGGGTGAAGGTGTTTTTACTGGCGTTCCTGCGCTTTTTGTTCGATTACAAGGTTGTCCTGTAGGTTGTAGTTGGTGTGATACCAAACATACTTGGGAAAAAGAAGACGAAAAAAAAGTTCCTCTTGGTGATATTCCTATTAAAACGCAAGAAAGTGATGCTTGGGGAGAAGCCAGCGTTGCTCAGATTTTATCACTTTTCCAACAACAAGGTTATAGTGCAAAACACGTGGTTATCACAGGAGGCGAGCCTTGCTTATATGATTTACGTCCTTTAACAGAAGGGCTAGAGCAAGCAGGTTTTGCCTGTCAGATAGAAACCAGTGGCACTCACGATATTTTATGTAGTGAGAAGACATGGGTGACACTTTCTCCAAAAGTGGGCATGAAGGGGGGCTTTACGGTATTAACCAGCGCAATCAATCGTGCTAATGAGATAAAGCACCCAGTTGGACGTGAAAAAGATATTGAAGCACTGGATGCCTTACTGACATTACGCTCAGAGCACCCTGCACCTGTTGTTGCTTTACAACCTATTAGCTGTAAAGAGAGTGCGACAGCACTATGTATTAAAACCTGCATAGCGCGTAATTGGCGTTTCTCAATGCAAACGCATAAATATTTAAATATTGCGTGACCGTATTTTTAATATAAAAAAATCAGCCAATAAAGGCTGATTTTCTTTTAGGTGATAATGGGTTAATGTTAAAACCGATTTATTCACCGCGATAAATACATCCTGCTGTACACGTCTCTTTCACCATCACCGCAGATAATAATGGCAATGACGGTTTTACTTGTTGCCAAATCCATTTTGCCAGCACTTCGCTGGTCGGATTTTCTAGACCTTCAATTTCATTAAGATAGTAGTGATCTAAACGCTCAAGAGTAGGTTTAAATGCGGCTTTCACATCAGCAAAATCAATAAGCCAACCTGAATGTGCATCAACTTCACCTGTTAGCTCTAATCTAACAAGAAAGGAGTGCCCATGAAGACGTCCACATTTGTGGCCTTCAGGAACATGTGGCAAATGGTGAGCGGCTTCAAACTGAAAATCTTTAAAGATGGTGGTTGTCATCAAAACTCTCTTGACTTAATTAGTAAAAAAAAGACACAAATAGTACGAAGTGTACCAGTGTAGCCGATTTAGCGTATCACGCCTAATCTCCCTTAATCTTAATGGCTTATTATGTTCCTTTTTGCTTATTGATTATATTGGTAAAGGAAACCGATAAATAAATTTAGCATTTAAGGTTATTAGATAGAGCCAACAGGTCTTTAATTCACCTTCTAGTCGTGGGATACCCTCTCAATATTAGAAATATTATCAAAGAACAATAAAGCACAGATAAGTGCTTCGCTTTTTAAGGCAGGATAAATGAGCAATCAACCTCCATTATTATCAATGCTTCCATTAACACCGGAGCAATTGAATAAATTACAGGACGCAACAAAAGATCTCTCAACAGCGCAAATTGCGTGGTTATCTGGCTATTTGTGGGGGCAGCTTAATCCTTCTGTTGTATCCGCATCGACAGCGGTTACTTCAGTACACGTACCAGAGCAGGAAACCATTACATTGATCTCTGCTTCTCAAACGGGTAATGCGCGTCATCTTGCCGAACAGTTACGAGATAATCTGGTTGCTCACAAATTGAATGTAGAACTATATTCCGCAGGTGAATATAAGTTTAAGCAGATCCATAAAACAACAACCTTGATCATCATTACATCTACGCAAGGAGAAGGTGATCCTCCTGAAGAAGCAATCGCTTTTTATAAATATCTGAACTCTAAAAAAGCGACTGAAATGAAAGAAACGTCTTATGCAGTACTGAGCTTAGGTGATACTTCCTATGAGCATTTCTGTAAGGCAGGAAAAGACTTTGATGAGCGAATTGCACAACTGGGCGCGACACGCTTATTACCAAGAGTTGATGCTGATGTTGAATATCAAGCCGTTGCGGATGAATGGATAAAACAGCTTACAGAGATCTTAAAGGCAAGAGTTCCGACACAAAGCACGCAAGTCTTACAACAAACGCAATCAGGTACGACGGATACAATTGAGTCATCTATTTATCATCGAGATGCCCCTTTTACTGCCACATTACTGACTAATCAAAAAATTACAGGCAGAAATTCAGATAGAGACATTCGCCATATTGAAATCAGCCTTGACGGTTCTGATTTGCAATATCAACCCGGTGATGCACTGGGAGTTTGGTTTAATAACTCGCCTGAAAAAGTTGATGAACTGATTGCTTTGTTGTGGCTAAAGGGTAATGAGTCTGTCACATTAAAATCTCAAACATTCACCTTAAAAGAAGCGTTACTGCATCATTGTGAGCTAACTCAAAATAGCGCACCTATCGTAAAAGCCTATGCCCAATTGACGCGGCATGAAGATCTATTGTCATTAGTGGCTGATAAAACCATGCTTCAGCAATATGCAGACAAACACCCTATTAATGAGATGGTACGCCAATATTGTGCTCAACCTACGGCACAAGATTTTGTTGATATTTTACGTCCACTGACTCCTCGCCTTTACTCTATTGCATCGTCACAACAAGAAGTCGAAGACGAAGTACACCTTACTTTAGGGGTTGTACGTTATGACGTTAACTCTCGAGCTTATACCGGTGGAGCCTCTGGATTTTTAGCTGATAACTTAAAAGAAGGCGATAGCATCAATGTTTTTATCGAAAAAAATGCGCATTTTCGCCTACCTGAAGATAACACCGCACCCGTCATTATGATTGGTCCAGGTACAGGTATCGCACCTTTTCGAGGTTTTATGCAACAGCGCGACAATGACGCTGCAACAGGTAAAAACTGGTTATTTTTTGGTAATCCTCATTTTGTAGAAGATTTTCTCTATCAAGTGGAATGGCAACGTTATGTCAAAAGCGGTCTGTTAACTCATATCGATTTAGCATGGTCACGAGATCAAGCACATAAAATTTATGTACAAGATAAATTACGCGAACGTGGTAGTGAGATTTGGCAATGGTTACAGCAAGGTGCTTATCTTTATGTCTGTGGCGATGCGTCACGAATGGCAAAAGATGTTGAGCAGGCGTTGTTAGATATTGTGATGGAGTATGGCAATAAAAATATTGAAGAAGCAGATGAATACTTAAGTGAGCTACGCCTAGAACGGCGTTATCAGAGGGATGTCTATTAAATGAAATCACACACTCAAGCGCCCTTAGTGGTTGAAGGGAAACTGGCTGATAGTGAACGCATGAAAAAAGAGAGTCACTTTTTACGCGGCACTATTACAGAAGACTTACAAAATGGTTTAACGGGTGGTTTTGAAGGCGATAACTTTCTATTGATCCGCTTTCATGGCATGTATCAACAAGATGACAGAGATATTCGCGCTGAGCGTGCGGAGCAAATGTTAGAACCTCGTCATGCAATGATGCTGCGTTGCCGTTTACCCGGGGGCATTATTTCGCCTAAACAGTGGCTTAGCATCGATAAGTTTGCGACTGAAAATACGCTTTATGGCAGTATTCGTATTACTAATCGTCAAACATTTCAATTTCATGGCATTTTAAAAGGCAATGTAAAACCCGCACATCAAATGCTGGTGGCAACAGGTCTTGATGCTTTAGCGACAGCGAACGATGTTAACCGTAACGTGTTATGTACTTCAAACCCAGTGCAATCTTCATTACACCAAGAAGCGTATGAGTGGGCGAAAAAAATATCAGAACATCTGTTACCTCGTACTCATGCTTATGCGGAAATTTGGTTAGATAAAGAGAAAGTAGCAACAACAGATGAAGAGCCTATTTTAGGAGAAACCTATTTACCGCGGAAATTTAAAACCACGGTGGTGATCCCACCTCACAATGATGTTGATCTTCATGCTAATGATATGAATTTTATTGCGATTGCTGAAAACGGGCATTTAGTTGGTTTTAACGTGCTTGTGGGGGGCGGTCTTGCAATGACGCATGGCGATAAAAATACCTTTCCCCGCTTAGCCAGTGAGTTTGGTTATATCCCTATTGAGAATACATTGGCAATTGCAGAAGCCATTGTGACGACTCAGCGTGATTGGGGAAATCGAACTGAACGCAAAAATGCAAAAACAAAATACACATTGGAACGTGTTGGCGTAGAGACATTTAAACAAGAGGTTGAACGCCGTTCAGGAGTAACTTTTGAAGCTATTCGACCTTATGAATTTACCCATCGAGGCGATCAAATCGGTTGGTTAAAAGGTGTTGATGATAAATGGCACCTTACTTTATTTATTGAAAGTGGGCGATTGATTGATACGCCTGATGCTCCATTAAAAACGGGCGTGGCGGAAATTGCCAAAATTCATCAGGGTGATTTCCGACTGACTGCCAATCAAAATTTGATTGTGGCAGGTGTACCAGAAAGTGAAAAAGCCAATATTGAAGCGATTGCTCGTCGATACGGTTTGATTAATAGTGAAGTTACAGCACTGCGTGAACATGCGATGGCGTGTGTTTCTTTCCCTACATGTCCATTGGCAATGGCAGAAGCTGAGCGCTTTTTGCCTTCATTCACCGATACCCTTGATAGTTTGATGACAAAACATGGTGTGAGTGACGAGCATATTGTTGTACGTGTAACGGGATGCCCAAATGGTTGTGGTCGTGCTATGTTGGCAGAAGTTGGGCTGGTGGGTAAAGCTCCTGATCGCTACAACTTGCATTTAGGGGGCAATCGCATTGGGACACGTATTCCTAGAATGTATCGTGAAAATATTACTTCGCAAGAAATCATTGCAATACTCGATCCACTGATTGGCGAATGGGCGATTTCTCGTCATAACAATGAAGGGTTCGGTGATTTTCTTATCCGCACTAATATTGTTAAACCTGTACTGAATTCAGCGATTGATTTTTATGAAGTGCAGGAGGCGGTATGAGTCTATTTCAGCTTGCTTCGCTAAAACAGTTACCTGTTGAAGAGCAAACACATGCTTTGAGTGAGATTAATCAACAGTTAGATCAATTAAGCGCCATTGAACGGGTTACTTGGGCTTTAGAACATTTGCCTAAAGCCTATGTATTAAGCTCTAGTTTTGGTATCCAAGCTGCGGTATGTCTGCATTTAATCACTCGACAATATCCTGATATTCCTGTGGTTTTGACCGATACAGGTTATTTATTTCCTGAAACCTATCAATTTATTGATACGCTGACTGAGCAGTTACAACTTAACTTGAAAGTCTATCGAGCTGAAATATCTTCATCTTGGCAAGAAGCGCGCTACGGCAAACTTTGGTTAGAAGGTATTGACGGTATTGAACGTTATAACCAGATAAACAAAGTAGAGCCGATGGAGAGGGCATTAAAAACATTGCAGGCTCAAACATGGTTTGCAGGTCTTCGCCGACAACAAGCTAAAAGCCGCGAGCATTTGCCAGTGCTTTCAATCGCAAAAGGGATCTTTAAGTTTTTACCTATCGTTGATTGGGATAATAAGCAGGTCTATCAATATCTTAAAGAAAACGACTTATCTTATCACCCTTTATGGGAGCAAGGTTATCTCTCTGTGGGAGATACTCATACAACTCGAAAATGGGAAGAGGGTATGAGTGAAGAAGAAACACGATTTTTTGGCTTAAAACGCGAGTGTGGATTACACGAATAACGCCATTATCTACCAATAAATAATTGGGGGAATAGAGTTTATCTATTGCCCTTTTTGTCTTTTCTAAAATAAATAACTAATTGAAAATACTTTGTTTTCTCTTATTCCTTTCTGTTCCATCACATAGCTTTTTGTCATTTCATAACCTCTAAAGCACCTTTTATAGTCATTAGTTATAAAGTGAACAACGAAGGTGAAATGCGCGTATGGATTACCTACCCTTATTTGTGGAATTAAAAGAACGCCCAGTGTTATTGGTTGGTGGTGGTCATGTTGCTGCGCGTAAAGCTTTACTGTTGTTAAGAGCAGGCGCTAGCTTAAGAGTAATTGCACCTCAGCTATGTGATGAATTACACCTTGCTTATCAGCAAGATAAAATTGAATGGGTATCAGCAAAATATCAATCTGAACATCTATTAGGAATGATGCTTGTGATTGTAGCCACTGATGACAGTGTGCTTAATCAGCAAGTTTATCTTGATGCACAAGCACGGCATATTTTTGTCAATGTGGTGGATTCACAACCTCAATGCTCATTTATTTTTCCGGCAATTATCGATAGAAACCCCATTTTGATTGCCATTTCATCGGCGGGAAAAGCACCCGTTTTGGTGCGTATGATCCGCGAGAAATTAGAAGCCTTATTGCCAAGCTCTTTAGGCGCAATGGCGACAATAGCCGGAAAATGGCGCAATAAAGTGAAACAGCACTTAGAGACTTTTCAAGCTCGTTGTCGTTTTTGGGAGCAAGCCTTCAGTGGTAAATTTGCTTCTTTAGTGGCAAGCGATCAATTAGCACAAGCAGAAGCTTTGCTCGAACAACAATTGAAACAACAAGAGTGCCAACAAGGAGAACTTGCATTAGTTGGGGCTGGTCCCGGTGATGCAGGGTTATTAACACTGCGCGGTTTACAGGTTATTCAACAAGCTGAAGTTGTGCTCTATGACAGTTTAGTGAGTCCAGAGGTTTTAGAGCTTGTTCGCCGTGATGCTGACACTATTTGCGTAGGTAAAAGAGCCGGACACCATAGTATTTCTCAAGAAGAAACCAATGCACTGATCGTGAAATATGCGCAACTTGGCAAACGTGTTGTTCGATTAAAAGGGGGCGATCCCTTTATTTTTGGACGAGGTGGTGAAGAAATTGAAGTTGCTATTGCGCATGGGATCTCTTTTCAAGTAGTACCGGGGATCACGGCTGCAAGCGGAGCGAGTGCCTATGCGGGTATCCCATTAACCCATCGGCAATATGCTCAAAGTGTCACCTTTATGACTGGGCATTGTAAAGCAGATGGGATCGAACCGGATTGGGCATCGTTAGCGCAAGCTAATCACACTCTCGCTATTTATATGGGGACAGCAAAAGCAGAGCTTATTAGCCAGCGTTTAATCAAACTCGGACGTTCTCCATTAACGCCTATCGCCGTGATTAGTTGTGGCACGCGTCGTGATCAGCAAGTCTTCACGGGAAATCTAACACAATTAGCGCAGTTAGCTGAAAAAGCACCGACTCCCGCTTTATTAATTGTTGGGGAAGTCGCTGCACTACATCACCAACTTGCGTGGTTTGGTGACAGACATGCTTATCAATCCTTACCGTCACTCCATTCACCTTTGGTTCATTTTGCCTAAATGAGGTTGTTATGAATGAAACACAGTTAACTCATCTTCAGCAATTAGAAGCAGAAAGTATTTATATTCTGCGCGAAGTTGTCGCTGAATTTGAAAATCCCGTCATGCTTTATTCAATAGGCAAAGATTCCTCGGTGATGTTGCATTTAGCTCGCAAGGCGTTTTATCCCGCGAAATTACCTTTTCCTTTATTGCATGTTGATACAGGCTGGAAATTTCGAGAAATGTATGAATTTCGAGATAAAACGGCTAAAGAATATGGCTTTGATCTTAAAGTTTATCGAAATCCACAAGGTGTAGAGCTTGGAATTAATCCGTTTATTCATGGTAGTGCAAAACACACCGATATCATGAAAACAGAAGGGCTAAAGCAAGCCTTAGATAAATATGGTTTTGATGCAGCATTTGGTGGTGCACGCCGCGATGAAGAAAAATCACGAGCCAAAGAGCGTATTTATTCGTTTAGAGATAGAAAGCATCGCTGGGACCCGAAAAACCAGCGCCCTGAATTATGGAGAAACTATAACGGACAGATTAATAAAGGCGAAAGTATCCGAGTATTTCCGTTATCTAATTGGACAGAACTCGATATTTGGCAATATATCTATTTAGAAAATATCGACATTGTTCCGCTCTATTTTGCAAAAAATAGACCTGTTATTGAGCGTGATGGCACTTTAATTATGGTTGATGACGACAGAATTGATCTAAAACCGGGTGAAGTTATCGCACAGCAAAAAGTGAGATTTAGAACGTTGGGATGCTGGCCATTAACGGGGGCGATCCCTTCTCAAGCAGAAACACTCCCTGCCATTATTGAAGAAATGCTGATTTCCACCAGCAGTGAACGACAAGGGCGTTTAATTGACAGTGATCAGTCGGCATCAATGGAACTGAAAAAACGCCAAGGTTATTTTTAATCGGAGGAAATATGGGACTTTTAGCCATAAAAACGAATCAACTTGTCGCAGGTGAAATTGCACAACAGGGCGGTGTAGAGCGCTATCTCAAGACTCAACAGAATAAAGGATTACTGCGATTTCTAACCTGTGGCAATGTCGATGATGGAAAAAGCACACTAATAGGACGTTTACTTCATGATACAAGGCAGATCTATGAAGATCAGCTTTCTACATTACAAAATGAAAGTAAAAAGATCGGCACTCAAGGTGAAAAACTCGATCTTGCTTTGCTGGTGGATGGATTAGCAGCAGAAAGAGAGCAAGGGATCACTATTGATGTTGCTTATCGCTATTTTTCAACTTCAAAGCGTAAGTTTATTATTGCTGATACACCCGGACATGCTCAATATACCCGCAATATGGCGACAGGTGCATCAACCAGTACGCTTTCTATTCTGCTGATCGATGCTCGAAAAGGTGTACAAGAACAAACTCGACGACACAGTTTTATCAGCACACTCCTTGGGATCCGCCATTTAATCGTTGCAATCAATAAAATGGATCTGGTGGATTATCAGCAAGCAACTTTTGATTCGATCCAACAAGATTATCTTCATTTTGCCGATCAGCTCCCAACGGATCTAACCATTGAGTTTGTCCCTATTTCCGCCCTTGATGGTGACAATGTGGTTTCTCCCTCATTGAATATGCCTTGGTATCAAGGAAAAACATTGCTTTCATTATTGGAAGATGCGCCGGTTAAATTAGGTTCAGACATGCAATTGCTACGTTTTCCTGTGCAATATGTAAATCGCCCAGATTTAGATTTTAGAGGGTACAGCGGTACGGTGTCTTCTGGTGTTCTTTATCAAGGTCAACAAATCAAAGTATTACCTTCGGGGCAACGTTCTACTATCAAACGTATTGTTACTTTTGATGGCGATTTAACACAAGCGAGTGCAGGACAAGCCATCACACTTGTTTTAGCTGATGAAATTGATATTAGTCGAGGGGATATTATCGTTGATGATAACGATACAACTGCCAATATTAGTACTCATGCATTAATTGACGTAGTGTGGATGTCAGAGCAACCCTTAGTGCAAGGGCATACTCTAGACATCAAGATCGCAGGCAAAAAAAGCCGTGCCAAAATAGAGAATATCCATTATCAAGTGGATGTGAATAAGCTCACCCAACAAGTAACAGATAACTTAAGTTTAAATGCGATTGGTAGTGTTGAAGCCTCATTTGAAGAGCCACTGGTGCTGGATAACTATCAAGCTAATGCAGATATGGGGGGGCTTATCTTTATTGATCGACTAAGCAATGTCACAGTTGGCGCTGGGCTTATTCGAGAAACAAGAGATAACGCGATACAAACTACGACACAATATGATGCTTTTGAAGTCGAGTTAAATCAACTTATCCGTCGCCATTTTCCCCATTGGGGAGCGAGAGATCTTCTTGGAGGAAAATAGTGGTGATAAGCAACGATATTATTTGGCATCCTCATAAAATTGGATTAAATGAACGCGAATCACAACAAGCACACAAAGGATGTGTGCTTTGGTTTACAGGTTTATCTGGCTCAGGTAAATCCACACTTGCCGATGCACTAGAACAAGCGCTTTATCAGCATTCACAAAAACATTCACTCATTCATACCTATCTATTGGATGGCGATAACTTACGTCATGGATTATGTCGTGATCTCGGATTTAGTGCTGAAGATAGGCACGAAAATATCCGCCGTGTGGGTGAAGTGGCTAAATTGATGGTAGATGCGGGACTGATTGTCTTAACGGCTTTTATCTCGCCTTACCAAAAAGACAGACAACAAGTTAGAGGAAGCTTTGATCAAGGAAGATTTATTGAGATCTTTGTTGATACACCACTTTCTATTTGTGAAGCCCGTGATCCGAAAGGGCTTTATCAAAAAGCAAGACGCGGTGAGATAAAGCAGTTCTCAGGTATTGATTCGCCTTATGAGCCGCCCATTGATCCTGAATTACATTTAGACGGCACACTTCCTATAAATACCCTTATCCAGCAGATCCTCACATACCTACGGCAAAAACAAATTTACTGTTAATTTTATGATGGTATTAAATTATCTCTACACAAATACCCGATAAAAAGGGGATATGTGTAGAGATAATGTATGTATTTAGAGTAAAAAATGCGTATTACGCCATGCTATTTCAATGCGGATTCACACATTAATTAAGTGTCCATTTATTTATAAATAACCCCCATAGCACTTCATCTTAATAAGAAAAAATCAAACCTTAGTCTGAATTTTATAGAAGTTATTCACGTTTATAGTGAGGATAATAGGAATAATAATGTAATATATTCCAGCACTTTTGTGGCGTCTGTGGTTGAGTTGTGGGATGATTAGCCCATTAATCTTGGGGGTGGTAATGGGGAAATTAACAGTCTTACTTCTGATTTTACTTGGCTGGCTACAATATTCATTGTGGTTAGGTAAAAATGGTATCCATGATTACAACAAAGTAACTCAAGAAGTTGAATCTGCATTGGCGCAAAATACGCAGTTAAAAGAGCGTAATGATCGTCTATTTGCAGAGATTGATGACCTCAATGGCGGGCAAGAAGCACTAGAAGAGCGTGCTCGTAGTGAATTAGGAATGATAAAGCCTAATGAGACATTTTTCCGTATTGTGAGCGATAAATCTCAACCACGTCGTTAATTTATTGAATTAATAGTGTGTCCTGATACAAATATCATAATGAATATAACAAACTCTACTCTTCCTATTGTTGCCGTTATTCCGGCAGCCGGTATCGGAAGTCGAATGCAATCAGTCTGTCCAAAACAATATTTGAAGATTGGCGGATTGACTATTCTTGAACATACCATTAATGCCTTATTGAAACACCCACGTATAACGCAAATTATCGTGGCGATCAGCCCTAATGACAGCTACTTTCACACTTTACCTTTAGCGCAAGATGAAAGAATAATAACGGTTAATGGTGGTGGCGAACGTGCTGACTCAGTATTGTCAGGTTTAGCGTATGTTACTCAACATTTTCCTGAAAACACATGGGCATTAGTTCACGATGCAGCAAGACCTTGCCTACATTTTGGCGATCTTGACCATTTAATTAAACTCATTGATGAAAACGTTATGGAACCTCACTTTTGTGGTGGCATTCTTGCGACACCTGTTCGCGATACAATGAAACGTAGTCATCAACAAGATAATCATATTGAACAAACAGTAGAAAGAACAACGCTATGGCATGCTTTAACGCCACAATTCTTTCCTGCATTGTTATTAAAACAAAATATAGAAAATGCACTCTCTCAAAAAGCAACGATCACTGATGAAGCCTCAGCGATGGAGTTTGCTGGATATGAACCTTTATTAGTTAAAGGTCGTGCAGATAATATCAAAGTTACTCAGCCAGAAGATTTAGCGCTTGCAGAGTTTTTCCTCTCACGCCAAATCACCAGTATAAGGAACACATAATAAAATGAGAATTGGACACGGTTACGACGTACATAAATTTGGCGGTGAAGGCCCTATTATTATTGGCGGTGTCAGAGTTCCTTATGAACAAGGGCTGTTAGCTCACTCTGATGGCGATGTCGTATTACATGCAGTGACAGATGCTATTTTAGGTGCAGTGGCAATGGGTGACATTGGCACATTGTTTCCTGATACCGACCCTGCATACAAAGGTGCAGATAGCCGTGTACTCCTTCGTGAAGCCTTCTCCCGCGTAAGAGCAAAAGGTTACCGAATTGGTAATTTAGATGTCACGATCATTGCTCAGGCTCCAAAAATGCTACCTCATACACCACAAATGCGCGTCAATATCGCAGAAGATCTTCATTGCCACGTTGATGACATCAATGTGAAAGCGACCACAACAGAAAAGCTTGGATTTGTCGGTAGAAAAGAAGGCATTGCCTGTGAAGCCGTTGTTTTACTAATGAAAGAGTCATTACCTGAATGAGTGATTTACCCGAACTCCATTGGTTACATGGAAAACCACAAGCAACAGGTTTATTAAAGTCAATCCCTGAAGATTTTATTGTCTGTGAAGATCTTGGCTTCACCCTTGATGGGGAAGGCGAGCATGTCATGGTGAAAATCAGAAAAACAGGTTGTAATACGGCTTTTGTTGCTGAAAAATTAGCAAAATTTGTTGGGATCCATCCTCGTGATGCCAGTTACGCTGGTCTAAAAGACAGAAATGCAGTGACTGAACAATGGTTTTGTCTGCGTATGCCGGGTAAAGAGATGCCTGATTTCAGCCAGCTCGCTTTAGAAGGTTGTGAAATTCTAGAAACGACTCGTCAACAACGTAAATTACGTATAGGAACACTAAAAGGTAATCACTTTACATTGGTGTTACGAGAGATTTCTGATCGTGATTTTGTTGATGCTCGTTTGGCGCAAATAAAAGCAAAAGGTATCCCCAACTATTTTGGTGCTCAACGATTTGGTCGTAATGGTGATAATTTACGACAAGCCATGCGTTGGGCAACAGACGAAATCCGCGTAAAAGAACGAGGAAAGCGTAGCTTTTACCTCTCCGCAGCCCGTAGTGCGATGTTTAATCATATTGTCAGCAAAAGATTGGAATGTGATTTATATTCAAAAGTGATGCTCGGTGATGCAATGCAACTTCATGGGCGAGGTAGCTGGTTTGTTGTTGATGAAGCAGAACTAGCTCAAACACAAACTCGTTATGAAGAGCACGATGTTCATATTACTGCGCCTTTACCGGGTAAAGGTGATTTAGGTACCCAATCACAAGCATTAGATTTTGAAACTGAAAATCTGGCAGAATATGAAGCCTTCTGGTCGCTAGCTCGACAAGAACGTGTTGATAATACAAGACGTGCTATCAATGTATTACCAGAAAATATGTCATGGAATTGGGTAGACGATACCACTGTTTCTCTGTCATTCTTTTTACCCGCAGGAAGCTTTGCAACTAGCGTTGTACGTGAATTAATTTTATTAGGGAATGATGATGCTGAAAATATTGGTGAGTAATGATGATGGTGTGATGGCAAAGGGGATACAGACCCTCGCTAAAGCGTTACGCCAGCGTTATGATGTACAAATTGTTGCACCTGATCGTAATCGTAGTGCTGCATCTAACTCTTTAACAATCGACAGACCTCTACGCAAGCAAGAGCTTGAAAATGGGGATATTGCAATTGTTGAGGGGACACCAACAGATTGTGTTTATCTTGGTGTAAATCACTTAGTGCGCCCTCGTCCTGATATTGTGGTTTCTGGTATTAATCATGGTCCTAATTTGGGTGATGATGTTATTTATTCAGGTACAGTTGCTGCGGCAACAGAAGGGCGTTTTTTAGGTTTGCCTGCCATTGCTGTTTCACTTGATGGTGAAACGCACTTTGAGACAGCTGCTCAAGTAACTTGTGAAGTCTTGGCAATGTTACAACAAGTACCTTTAAGAGCGGGCAATATTCTAAATATTAACGTACCTGATATTCCTCTTGATGAAGTAAAAGGTTTCCGTATTACACGCTGTGGTAGTCGTCATGCATCACAACATGTTTATACACATACTGATCCTAGAGGGAATAGTCTTTATTGGATTGGGCCTCCAGGCGAAAAAAATGATGTAGGTCCTGATACAGATTTTGCTGCTGTTGATGAAGGTTATGTTTCGATAACCCCATTACATGTTGATTTAACAGCCTATAAAGCACTTGATTTACTACAAAATTGGTTAAATAAAGCAGAGGTCAAAAAAACATGTTAAGTCGGTCAATGAAAGACTTACTGACAATGTTAAAACAACATGGCATCAAGGATGAGAGCCTGTTGGAAGCAATGAGTAAAGTACCTAGAGAGCTTTTTATTGATGAAGCGCTTTCTCATAAGGCTTACGAAAATACGGCTTTGCCTATTGGCAATGGGCAAACTATTTCACAGCCTTATATTGTCGCCAAAATGACAACATTACTGGAATTACAAAGTACAGATTCTGTATTAGAAATTGGTACAGGTTCGGGATATCAAACTGCCGTATTAGCAAATTTAGTCCATCATGTTAGTTCTGTTGAGCGTATAAAGATATTGCAATGGCAAGCTAAACGACGTTTTAAACATCTTGATTTACATAATATCTCGACACGTCATGGTGATGGATGGGAAGGTTGGTCATCAAAAGCCCCTTTTAATGCCATAATAGTGACAGCATGTGCAACAGAAGTACCACAACAGTTATTGATGCAGTTAGCCGATGGTGGCAGGATGATAATACCTGTCGGTGAACAACAACAAATACTGAAGTTTATCCGACGTTTAGGTAATGATTTTCACTACCAATCTATAGAAACAGTTAGATTTGTTCCTTTAATTGCAGGCGAGTTAGCATAACTTCCAGATAAATCTGACCGTTTTTTATTACTGCTTTTTAATAGCTTGTCGTAATCTGCACTAATAAATGAAACATTTTCAAAAAATTGCAGTCTTTTTGTTTAACTCGACAAATTGCTAGATGCTAATGCCTTTTTAAAGGGAGAAGGAAGTATGAATTCAGAAAGCCCAATTAAGCATGTCCGCTGGGCAATCATGTGTTCGGTAATTGGATTTGCATTAACAGGCTGTGCAGATACACCTTATCGTCCTGCACCAATTACCTCTGTAAATGATAGCTCTTCAAATAATACGGTATCAACCGCACCTGTAATGACTAACAGTAATGCGACGCCTATTGAAAGAACTACCCCCTTACAATCGTCACCTCCTCCTTCAATTAAGGTGAACTCCGCTTCGTCTAATGGAGGCGTGGTTCAATCGCAAAGCCAGCCTCGTCCTCAAACATCGGTTGCAGCTCAAAATGTAAGTACTGATGGCACTGGACGCATTGTGTATAACCGTAACTACGAGAGTATTCCTAAAGGAAACTACAACGGTAATACATACACCGTAAAACGTGGTGATACCATGTTTTATATCGCTTGGATAACAGATAGTGATGTAAAAGAACTGGCGTCAATGAATAACATCCCAGAGCCTTATAGCTTAAACGTAGGGCAAGTGTTGAATATTGGTAACCGTCAGGTCAATACGGGAACAAATACCAATGTCAACACATCGGTTATTAATCAATCAAGTAATGCTGGTGTTCAAACGGCGCATACCAAACCAACAAACAATGGTGCAATGGGACCATTAATTACTAAACCAGCAACAACACAACCGAAGACAACGACTCCGCCACCAACAACAAATACCACAACTGCGGCAACACCTGCACCTACGGCGGTTTCTGGTAAGTGGATTTGGCCTGCACAAGGCAACATTATCGAAAGCTATTCAAGTGCGCCGGGTGGTAATAAAGGTATCGATATCGGTGGTACAAAAGGTTCACCAATTGTTGCAACTGCAGCGGGTAAAGTGGTTTATGCAGGTAGTGCATTACGTGGCTATGGTAACCTCGTTATCATCAAGCATAATGACGAATACCTCAGCGCATATGCACATAACGACACCATTTTGGTACGCGAACAGCAAAATGTGAATACAGGTCAGCAAATTGCCACAATGGGTAGCTCTGGAACCAGTTCTGTCCGACTACACTTTGAGATCCGTTATAAAGAAAAATCACTCAACCCAATGAGTTATTTACCTAAGAAATAGGTAAGTGATTTTTTACACGTATAGTGAATAATCCTAAAGTTAAGCCCTCTTTTTTACAAAAAGAAGAGGGCTTTTTCTTATCTGTAATTAATTAAAATATTGAAACAAAATAAATTTTATCTAAGTATAAGTGCTTATTTAAAGATTATTAAAAATGAGAGGTCAATATAAAATTATAGATAACGCTAAATTAGATGGTTGATTCTCAATCAATGAATGCGTATGCTAAAAATTGTTATATAAAAAATGAATAAAGATTCGTTGTTATGAAAAGATGAACTATAAAACAACCTCTTGTTTAGGTAGGTATTTTCTTTATTAGATTATCTTTTTAATAATAGTACGTAATATAAATTATTGGATATTATTTTATTATTATGGATTTTTATTTGTTTTTTTAGATGTAAATAGTCACAAATAGCGCATCAAATGGAGTAATTTTACGTATAGATAAATATACGTAAAATATAATAAAAAAACTGTTAATAACCTGCACTCAATAGTTAAGTTATATATTGAATAAAGAAAGAATAAAATTAACAGTAAAATAGATTATGTTATCTTTTATTTTGTAATTCGTTACAAGGGAAAATCAGTAAACCCGTTGTGTCGTGACACAGCGATAAACTGGTAAACAGACTTTAATTATGAGTCGTTTACCTAAATTATCAAGGGTAGGAGCAGCTGATGAGCCAAAGTACGCTAAGAGTAGACGAGTTATATACAGATGAAATTGAAGAGAACATGGAAGAGTTCGATGAAGTTGCTGCAAAAGAGGCAGAAAATGAGTCTGATGCTCAAGACGAAATTGAACTTATTGAAGGAGTCAACCAGCGTGCGCTCGATGCAACTCAGCTTTATTTAGGAGAAATTGGTTATTCTCCGTTGCTGACCGCGGAAGAAGAAGTTTTCTTTGCCCGTAGAGCGTTGCGAGGCGATATTCCTTCAAGACAACGAATGATAGAAAGTAACCTACGTTTAGTTGTTAAGATCTCTCGTCGTTATACAAACCGAGGTCTTGCCCTGCTTGATTTGATTGAAGAAGGGAACTTAGGACTTATTCGTGCTGTTGAAAAATTCGATCCTGAAAAAGGCTTCCGTTTTTCAACTTATGCGACATGGTGGATACGTCAAACTATTGAACGTGCCATTATGAACCAGACTCGTACTATCCGCCTTCCCATTCATATCGTTAAAGAGCTGAATGTTTATTTAAGAACAGCAAGAGAATTAGCACATAAACTCGATCATGAGCCTAGTGTTGAAGAGATTGCACAAACACTTGATAAACCAGTTGAAGATGTGAGTAAGATGCTGCGTTTAAACGAACGTATTACTTCTGTTGATACCCCAATTGGTGGTGATTCAGATAAAGCCTTACTCGATATTATCTCTGACGAAAATGAAGAAGGGCCGGAAGCAACAATTCAAAATAATAACCTCAAGGAAAATATCATAAAGTGGTTATTTGAATTGAATCCTAAGCAACGTGAAGTATTAGCACGTCGTTTTGGATTATTAGGCTATGAAGCAGAAACTTTAGAAGATGTTGGTAGAGAAATTGGTCTAACAAGAGAAAGAGTTCGTCAAATTCAAGTTGAAGGACTACGCCGCTTAAAAGACATTCTACAAAGTCAGGGATTATGTATTGAAGCACTTTTCAAAGCATAGTTAGCCACCCTTTTTCTGTTTATAGCTTTAATTGACAGATTGTTATTACCAAAGCCGATTAGAGGATTTACTAATCGGCTTTTCTTTATCTTGTATTATGCGATTCAAAACGATAAAACAAGAGCGCAGTCTTGCACCTTGTTAGCCTGATGAAAGTGATAAAGGAAGATATGAAAGATTATTTTTTAAACGTTAAATTAGAACGTTGCGATTTTAACCAAAGTAAAATCTCCCCGAATGGAATGGTGAGATTAATAGCATCAGGTAAAAACTTCTATCTTAATGAAGAGGATTTTGCTAATTCTCAAGATTTTCTTAAACGATTAAAACAAGGCGATGAGCTTAAAATCTGTGCTGAATTATTGAAAGATGGCAGTTTCTGGGTGCAATGGATTTATCATGATACAAAAGGAAGGCTTGAGCCTGAAAGAAAATTCACGCTAACAACAAAACAACAAAAATGGTTATTGCTTGCATTTATTCTGACGCTTGTTGGCGGTTATTGGAGCTATTTTTCGATTCTCCATCTTGAAGTGAATTTCTTTATCGTTGTTTCTATGGTTATTGCATGTGGTGCTGTGATAGCGGGGATCAGTTATATCGGAGAAAAAGCTTATCGCTATTTTCAGCGCACCAGACCTAAACATAGAAAGAGAATAAAAGCATTAGATAAAGTTATCGCCAAGCAAGCCTTGATAGCTCCAGATGGCGAGCATCTCATTATTACTGGAATAAAATCGGCACCATTACCTTCATTGACTGTGAGTAAAAAATCGTTTCCTCAAATAAATCAAAGTAAAGTACAACGAGTTCGAGGAACAATACAAATTCATAGTACTAATAGAATTAAAATGCATCATCGCAACGGCGAGACGGTGATAATGCAAGTATCCTGCCTGATAGATAATCATCCTTTCGTATTAAGTTATAGAGAACGCTCATTTTATTCTGATCATAATCTGTTTCTTGCTAATGGTGATGATGTGGAACTGTTCTTTTGGCAAGCTGAAGATAAGAACTCGGGACCTGTTGTCTTGGGTGTTTATAATCATACAGATAATGGCGCTTATTCAATATCAGGACAAATGTATATTGGTCACCAGCGTACATATCGTTTATCACTGTTAATAGTCGCATTAGTCAGTGTTTTTATTTTCTCAATGGTTGCAAGTTTCTCTATCTCTGATGTTTATGATAATGGCAATTATTGGGATAAATGGGATTGGTATTCTATTGGTGATAGCTTTTTAGGAATGGGGATTATCTATGGCTTAATCATGAGTGGCATAGCCTTTTTAACTGCCTTGTTTTCAAATCTTTATATTTTGTTATCAGAAAAAGGTCATAGCAGTTATCAAACCTATTTTTTACTTCAGCAGCAATGTGTTGAAAGCAAACAACCGCTGTATATTACGGAGCTGCGCCAATGAATCCTTTTTTCCGTAAGCCTTTTATTATTATCACAAGTTTATTTATTTTAAGCTTATTGCTTTTTTATGGCGTGCTTTTTCATGGATTCGCTTCTAAGTGGCAATGGAAAAATGAGAACTCTTCTGAATTATCTTCATACCCTTACTCTCACTATGATTGGCGTAATACTTTTTATGCTTCTAGCGGGATGTTAATTAAAACTGAATCTGATAGTGGGCGATATGATGTAGATATTTATGGCAGACTTCATCGCCAAGATAACCAGAGAAAATATACGTTGTACTTTTCTGATAAAGAAGGTATGCGCTTTGTATCACAAGGTCAAGGTAGCTTTTATAACGCTTACTGTATTGTTGATAAATGTGTTTTATTTACAGAGCAGGGACGACAAACTATAGATTTGACAGAGTTTACAGTAGCAGATTTAATTCCTTGGCAAGAGACTAACAATGGTTATTATCGTTTTCCTTTAGCGCTTATTGGTGGAAAATTACTCTTTTCACAAACAACATCGCAATTAGTATTAGTTGATAATAAGACGATATTAACAAGTTTAGATGAAGGCGAAAGTTGGGAATATTCAGTTAATACTGAAGATCTGGTGAAGCAATATTACGCTGAAGATTTCGGTGAGTTTACACAATTTCATTACGCTCTATCAGGTGATTCCCTCATTATTTTTTATAATCACCATTACACTACAAATACGTTAGAAATCACGCTAAATTTAGTGAATAAAGAAGTGACAAAAACGCGCTGGCTCCCTTTGCGTGTTAAAGAAGTTGCCCAAAATGCTAATGGTGATACCTATCTTATCACTCAACACGCTTCTCGTGATCTCTATTCTGTTGTTCGACGTCAATCTGATGGGAATTTAACCACTTTCTATGAAAGTGGTTATAAATATATAAATGATTTAATGGTAAGTAATGACAGCTTAATTCTAAATAAAGGTTATAACGATGATAAAGTCACGTTAGTTTTTTCATTGAAAACAAAAGATTATACATCTTATGAGAAAGTTACTGATGATATGATGTTTAACCCTGCTTTATCATCATTTGTTCGCTTATTTGACAACTATGGTGATAAAGACACTTTATTGTTATTGGGTGAGCGACTGAAATATAGCCATGCTTCAATTAATTAATTCTGTATTTATCTTTGATTATCTTAGTTTGAAAAATTAAAAAGTCAGCCATAAAAAAGGCTCTGTAAAATCAAACAGAGCCTTTTTGCTATCAGTATTTAGTATTTAGTATTTAGCATTTAGTGTGACTTATTTTGCCATCTCTTTTAAACGATAGAGTTGTTCTAATGCTTGTCGAGGTGTTAACGCATCAGGATCGATTTTATCTAATGCTAATTCAATGGCAGAAGGCTCAGCTTCTGTTAATAACATCAGCTGTGACGTTTCAACATGACCAGAGCCAGTATGACCTGATAGCATTTCAAGCTCTTTTAATTTCTGCTTAGCGCGACGGATCACCTCTTTTGGTACACCCGCTAATGATGCAACGGCTAAACCATAGCTTTTACTTGCAGCACCTTCTTGGACGCTGTGCATAAAGGCAATAGTATCGCCATGTTCAACAGCATCTAAGTGAATGTTTGCAGTACCTTCAAGTTTTTCAGGTAGTGTCGTTAATTCAAAATAGTGGGTTGCAAAGAGAGTCATCGCTTTAATGCGATTTGCTAAGTTTTCAGCACAAGCCCAAGCCAGAGATAATCCGTCATAAGTGGATGTACCCCGACCAATTTCATCCATTAAGACTAAGCTGTTTTCTGTCGCATTGTGCAAAATATTGGCGGTTTCTGTCATTTCAACCATAAAAGTAGAACGTCCAGAAGCAAGATCATCAGAAGCACCGACACGCGTAAAGATTCGATCGACTGGACCAATTAAGGCTTTTTCAGCAGGTACAAAGCTACCAATATAAGCAAGTAAAGTAATTAATGCTGCTTGGCGCATATAAGTACTTTTACCGCCCATATTAGGGCCTGTAATGATCAATAAACGACGTTGAGGTGCTAATTGTAATGGATTCGAAATAAACGGTTCGCTAAGGACTTGTTCAACAACAGGGTGACGTCCACCAGTGATTTGAATGCCTGTTTTTTCACTCAATTCTGGGCGAGTATAATTTAATGATTCAGCTCGCTCAGCAAGGTTAGAAAGAACATCTGTTTCAGCTAAAGCCTCTGCACTAATTTGTAATGCTGTAAGGTGAGGTAATAGCTTTTCAAAAATCTCTTCATAAAGCATTTTTTCGATAGCTAATGCCTTACCTTTAGAAGTTAATACCTTGTCTTCATACTCTTTTAATTCGGGAATGATATAACGTTCAGCATTTTTCAACGTTTGACGACGAACATAGTGCATAGGCACTAAATTGCTTTGCCCGCGACTGACTTGGATGTAATAGCCATGTACACCATTAAAGCCAACTTTTAGAGTATCAATACCCCATTTTTCTCGTTCACGGATTTCAAGTTTATCAAGGTAATCACTTGCACCATCGGCTAATGCACGCCATTCATCTAACTCGGCATTATAGCCAGAGGCAATAACACCACCGTCACGTACTAATACAGGTGGTGTTTCAACAATGGCGTGTTCGAGTAATTCACATAATTCATCGAACTGGCTAATACGCTTTTGTAATTCTTTAATATAAGGCATATCAGCTTGTTCAAGCACTTGATGAATATCGTGATATTGCTGGAAAGCATGGCGCATACGAGAAAGATCACGAGGACGTGCGGAGCGTAGAGCTAAACGTGCTAAGACTCGCTCTAGATCACCAACTTGTCGTAAAAAAGGTTGCAGTTCAAAATAGAGAGGCTGTAATGCACTAATAGCATCTTGACGTTTGATAAGTTGTTCACGTTGGCGCAAAGGCGAGTGTATCCAACGTTTCAGCATGCGGCTTCCCATAGGGGTAACACAAAGGTCAAGTACGGATGCGAGTGTGTTATCCGTTCCACCTGCAAGATTTTGAGTTAATTCGAGATTACGACGAGTTGCCGCGTCTAAAATAATTGAATCTTGAGGGCGTTCCATAGTGATGCTACGAATATGGGGCAATGCAGTGCGTTGTGTATCTTTCACATATTGTAATAAGCACCCAGCAGCACAGAGTGCCAACTGTGCATTTTCAACACCAAAGCCTGTTAAATCACGAGTACCAAATTGCAGATTCAGTTGTTGTCTTGCTGTTTCTGGTTCAAATTCCCAAATAGGGCGACGGCGCAAGCCTTGCTGGCGCTCAATCAGTGCCATCGACTCAAAAGTTTCTGGATAGAGTAATTCAGCTGGATGAGTACGTTGCAATTCGGCAATCATGCTTTCACTATCTGGCATTTCAGTAACACGAAAACGCCCTGATGTGATATCTAACGTTGCATAACCAAATGCGCCATTCTTATCTTGCCAAATAGCGGCTAAAAGGTTGTCTTGGCGCTCTTCAAGTAAGGCTTCATCAGTGACAGTACCCGGCGTTACAATACGAATAACTTTGCGCTCAACTGGGCCTTTACTGGTTGCAGGATCGCCAATTTGTTCACAAATAGCGACAGATTCTCCTAGTTGAACTAATTTAGCGAGATAGTTTTCAACAGCATGATGCGGAACGCCTGCCATAGGAATAGGCTGGCCTGCGGACTGACCTCGTTTTGTTAATGAAATATCTAATAAGCGAGAGGCTTTTTTAGCATCATCAAAAAACAGTTCATAAAAGTCACCCATACGATAGAACAGTAAGATTTCAGGATGCTCTGCTTTAATTTTAAGATACTGCTGCATCATTGGTGTGTGGGAGTCTAAGTGTTGAATGTCAGTCATGTTGTTGTCTGTCTTAACGTATTGAATTTTGAGTTATTTGTGAAAATCTGTTGTTACACCGCATATCGTTCTATTTCACAAGCATTGTATGATCATATCACAAGGTTTCAGTTCATTGTTTTAATTATCTTATAGTCAGCACTAAACAAGATAACACTTATGAGCTAAAAGTAGTCAGCAAAATGAGGCCATGAAACCGAATAGTAAAGCTAGGGCTGATACGGGTGAGAATACAGGTTTACGTGTATTTTGTGGCGCAACAGGCATTAAGACATTTTTCTACCGTTATAGTAGCTCAATTACACAAACTTACCCAGCCAAGGATTAGTAATTTTACTCAAACTTCATTGATTGAAGGAGGCGAGAGCCAAATTACAAGAGTTAAAACAACTACACCAATTAGATCGATTCCCTTCTACAGAGTTAAAAGAAAAAACTGAATAAAAAACAGGAATAGTTGCAGTCTTATAAAACACATTTAACAGTAAAGGAACTTGTTGAACTTTATTTAGTTGAACGGATTGAAGATCGTAAAGGTAAAGATGGTAAAACAATTTCTGGCTCAAGAAAGAAGAAAGGGCAAATAGATGTTCGTCGTATGCTTGAAGCTGATGCTGTCCGTGTTTTAGGTGAGTTTATGGCGCATGAGGTGACCCGAAAAGATGTGATAGAACTCATGCGTAAACTGTCGGTAGCCTATGAGTTTGCAATCGGTCTAGGTACTTTGATGATAATTTTGCTAACCCCGCTTTATTGGCGAAATTGAGCTTGCAGCAAGCTAAGTTTAAGCTAACCAGTAATAAAGGTATTCGCTATTTAGACGATAACGAATTCAAGAAATTTCTATCATGGTTGCCTAGTTCTGTTTACACAAATGTTGTGAAAAATGTTTTTCGTCTGACGCTTTGGACGGGTTGCCGAACAGGTGAAGTGTGCGCAATGGCTTGGGATGATGTGGATCTTGAAAAAGGCACTATTCATTTGAAAGAAACTAAGACAGGAATTGAACGCTACGTACAATTGCCTCATCAAGCAATCACCTACTTGAAATCAATGCGCATGAACTCCGATAAATACCTTTTTCCATCTCAAGTAACCAAGTTACCCATTCAGCAAAAGTATCTAACAGAATGTGCATGGCGTTTACGTAAAGAAGACAAAATGTTAGATATCCCTGATTGGTCACCTCATGATTTACGTCGAACAGTACGTATGATTTATATCGTTATGAGAGTGAATGTAAGGTGTGGTTGCAGAAGTGGGCGGATCATATGGTGAGAATATGATATATAGTGCCATAATCTGGTAATTATCTGAGTATAATAATTGCTTGATGCTAGATTTATACCTCATTAATATGAGGTATAAAAATTATCAAATCGGGGTTAACTGATATTTACGATTTATAGCATCTGAAAAAATAGTATGTCTTTTGGCATTTCTTTTTAAGTTTTGAACTAAGCCAACCAAATATGTATTTAAATTATCCATATTATCTAATAATTCTCCTATATTATTTAATATGGTATAGATATCATCCAACTCAGGAGAGGCAAACTGATTCAGTCTGGATGTAATGGCAGTGTATAACCAAAGAAGAGCTAAAGCGGATTTTTCTGACTGGTTAGTGCAACAAACTGTAAAACCATTGTATTCCCCTGATGTGAGAGATTGTTGAAAACTAACTTGTTCTGAAAATAAGGGAGAATATCGAGTGATTATAACGCCGGATTCTAGCAATAATATATAATCAGGCAACCAATCTTTACTAATTAAATTGTCAATAAATAATTTATCAATATCTTTCCCTAAGTTATTACAGCCACATACAACAATTGAGATAGGTGGTGATATATTAGTTTTCATAGAAGTATCTATCATGTCCTTCCATTTTGAAAAAGAACTGTGAGACTGTTCAATGGCATTATTTAATTGGCTATAAGAGTTTTTTAGTTGAATTGTAGTAATAACTGATGTAAATGGGAGTACAGGTTTTTTTTGTTGGCTCATTTCTAAGTTAAATGATTCACGAGCTAGACTGATTATAATATCAATCTCATTACTAATTTGAGAGTCAGGACTATAAAAATATCCATTCTTTACTAAATATGTAGGTGGTAATTGCCTAGTTAGCATATCCATAAATGCTTTTTCAAAAGGAGCTCCACTATCTGCGATATTTTGCATATCATGAAGTGCTTTTCCTTGAGCAACAGCGCCTAATAGTTCACTCAAGTTGACTTGAAACTGTTTCAATAAATCCATGATATTTCCAATAATTATTTTATCACTTGATTAAACCTTGGGTGATTTTTTATAAGATATGGTTTTATTCTATCTATAGAATCTTTGCTTCTGGGATCTCCAAAAAATTTTACACGTTGAATAGAATCATTTTGTTTATTTAATTTAACTCTATCTGTATATTCATCAGCAATCATCGTACATGATACTGTAGTCATTTTATCAGAACTGGATTTAATTTTAACATTACAAGATGTATAAAATACAACAGCGTCAATCTTACCACTCAAAATTATTTTATTAAATATTTGTTTATATCCTTCCATTTCTTTAGTTAAGAAATTATGTAATTCTTTATAGACTATTTCTTTATTATCAATCTCTTCTGATAACCTTCTTTTTTTGTAATCTAAATGAGGTTCAATATTAAAGGCAACAATTCCATTAAAGGGTACAAAATCATTTTTTTTAGATTCATCTTTATTTCTCCCACCTAAACGAACTTGTCTATATCCAGAGCGTAATTGACTTTTGAAATTTTCTGATTTATTTATGGTTTTGCATGCAATATAATAAGGTCCACAAGGAAGGGTTGCAATTATATCTGGTTCACCGAGTGAAACAGATAACCCTAATTCTTTTAAATAAAGAAAATATTCCAATTCAAATACTGCATCTTTACCTTTAGAGTGAGTGGTGGTGTTAAGTTCTAAATTTTCGGTAGCAATTCTGTGTAGAATTTCTGTAAATTGTTTAGGGGATTCATTAGAGCAAGCCAAAATAGCTTCAAATATTCTTTTTGCTGTAATAATTTTTAATTTTATATTGACGTTAGAATTTTCGAACATATTACTAGCATTATCGCACAATATGAGCATGTTATATAAATCTTTATTTTTTCTTATTTTAATTTTGAGTTTGGAGTATATTTTTCTGACTTCATAACTCATTTTTTCAAGTTCTTTAAAACTGGTGAAAATATATTTATAGTCATTTTTCATTAATTTTCTCACAATTAAGTTTATTTCTATTAATAATAAGAAATTATTTGGGTTATGTATATAGTTAAAGATTAAATAAAAGATTAAATAAAAGCCGACTTTTCCAATAAATCAAATACCTTAAATAATCCCCACCATCCTCTTGCAGCCCATGTACCAACGGTTTCATACTTTTATGGAGTAAGTCAGGCCACTCGCCAACCCCTTTTGGTTGATGAATATTTTCCTCACATAGGTTTTCCCATCCAGCCTCATTTGGCACCCATAAGCCTTGCCACTCTTCTTGTACGATACGGGGTAGCTTCCAGAAGGGCTGATAGCTAATACGCCCATGCTGCCGCAGTATGTCTAGTGGGGTTTCAGGGCGCAGCGTGGCAAGAAAACGGTAAGAACTGGCGTTGTTGCGGAGTGTGTCCTGATAAATGTCATCGCTGTGGGTATCAATCAGGTGTTCAAAGGGTGAAACAGATCCCAATACATTGGCTGTACTGCCGTCTATCTTGATTACTTCAACCCAGACTACAATACATTGCCAGACGATAGCCTGAATCAAACAATGGTATTCTAGGGATTGAGTATCCAGTGGTGAATCAGGGAATAACGGTGTTTGTGCTGTCTCAATAGGTTCTGCAAAGACTGATGTATTGAAAGAGAGGTAGTGAGTTGGGTGGCCGTTCTTTTGAATTAGGTACAGGTTTTCAATATTTACCCAGCAAGATGAAATGGGCATATTTAGTCAATGGGTACAATTATGATATTAAAGGCTGTCAGTTGGCTATCTTAGAGCAAGAATTCAAGAAATATGGTATTGGCACTGACCCGCTATCAGTACTAGAAACTGACGTTATCAAAGATACACTAGGGGTAGATGATGACCTCATTAAAACTATCCGTTATGGCTCGATATTCAATGCAGGTTCTGTTAGTTCGTCACCGAAAGGAAGTATGGCGAAAAAGCTAAAAAAGCTTTATTCCGACGATTATGTATCAGAAATGCTGAAACATTGGGAGTTAGAAACGAAAGAGCTTCGCGAAAGCATAAATCAACTCCTTGACGAGTATCTAAAAACAGGAAAGAAAAATAGGTATGGGCTTTTTGTCGTGAATGCGGTTGAGCAACCATTTAATACGACAAAGCGAAAAACAAAAAATGGGGAATGGAAAAAGTGGCGTCGTGATGTGATGCGACGTAAGCTACTCGCGCATATGATACAAGGGCTAGAAAGCCGTGTAGTCTATGATTATGTAAGCTCGCACAGCGGTGTTTGTGCGCTAGAACATGATGGATTTGTGAGTTTGCATGAACTGTCTGATGGTGATTGGATGCACCCATATTTGGAGATAGTATTGAAGCATCATTGTTTATAGTGAATCGAAATTAAATTTTTGGGAGCAGGTACTATCTCCATGGCACAGAATCATACTTAATTAAGTGGCAGTTCTGTGCCAGAAACGGACATAGAAAACACGATGTTATAAGATTAGGTGCATATCTCCGATCGCATTCATTGGACGTAATGATCGTACTAAGCCGATCTCAAAGGAAAGCATTAATCAGGTAATTGAGCTATTAGGATAAAAAGGAAGGCTGACGGGGAATGGTTTTCGTCACACATTGAGTACCATTCTGCACGAAGAAGGATTCAACTCTGCATGGATCGAAACACAGCTTGCACATGTGGATCAGAACGCTATTCACGGGGCTTACAATCATGCACAGTATTTGGAAGGGAGACAACAAATGATGCAGTGGTATAGTGATTACATAGATAGCTTGTCTAGAAATAAACTTCCGCAATTTTTTCTTCAAAAAAAGCAGTATGAACAATAAATCTAGTTGATGCATACAAAGGTTTATTGTTGATAGCAAGAGGAGCGCCACAATCATGAATGTACAGAAAACCAAATTTTCATCTAAAGAATTCCTAAGGCGCCGTCGCCCTGAAAAATTTTCTGATTCAACAATCAGAGAGACTGGTACTTTAGATAGAGTTGTACTGGAACACTTCCTCTCTACGCTAAATACAAGAAATCAAGAATTACAATTCGAGGATTTTGCAAAAAAAATATGTGAAAAAATAATTTGCCCTAATCTCCTTGAACAGACTGGTCCTGTAGCAGGGGGGGATGGTAAAACTGACACACAAACATACCCTGTTTCGGAACAGAATAAGCTTCTTTGGTTCGAAGGTGTTAATGATACATCAAATAAAGAACGTTGGGCCTTTGCGGTAAGTACACGTAAAGACTGGAAGAAAAAATGTCATGAAGATGTACTTAAGATAAAAGAAACAAAGCGTGGGTATACTAAAGTATTTTGCATAACGAATCAATCTGCAAAGTCCAATATTCGTTCAGAGGTCGAGGATACACTAAAAACAAAAACTGGAATAGATGTCCGTATATTAGATATTAATTGGCTATTAGATCAAATTTACAAAAACCATTTTGAGCAATTGGTTATTGATTCATTGTCAGTTCCAACACAATATAAAAGAGAAGTTATTTTTGGAGAAAATGATTATAAGAAGCATAAAAAATATGAAGAATTAACCGAGTATATTAGAGAGAAAATAAACCCTGCTGAAATTTCATATGAACAAGTAGATATATTTTTAGTAATTGCAGAGTTAAGCGCTGAACTTGAGAAACCACTAATTGAAACACAAGGTCTATTTGAAAGAGCTATAAAAATCTCAAAAAAATTCGGGACTAATCAACAATTGCTAGATGCGTATTATCAATACGCCTGGAAGTCCCATTTTTGGATGGAAGATTTTAATCTCTTCGAAGAAAATCTTCAATTAGCGTATGAAAGTATAGCATCATCAACTAATTCCTCAAAATGGGAAAAAGTTTTAAATTTAATAACCGTTCATAAAAGTTATATTAGACTTAACAACGCAACATCTACAATCGACATTGAGAATATTGAACGTAACATGCTCGCCAAACTAGATGAGATAGCTGACGATGATTCACGTCCCAGTAATGCGCTCACAGCGAGAACTCACAAAGCCATTTATAAACTGATAACGTTTTCAGATGTAGAAGATGCTTCGGTTGTATTTGAAGAGTTACATGAAATTTTTAAAAATAGTGGGAATTTAATAGGCTATCCGTTTGAGAAAAACTTCCAACTTTTGAACGAACTAGATGACATTTTTTTCGATGTAGATGCATATGAAAATTTATTAGACTATATGACTGAGCAATCTGCTGTTAGAGGTGGTGAAGTTAAAGGGGCATTATTAAATCTGCGAAGAGGTATAAAGAGGCTTCAAAATGGTCACCCTTATCAGGCAATCAAGTATTTAGGAAAATCTTTTATTCCACTCTATAAAGAGGAATCACGAGATAAATTTATATTAGCATCAAAAGCTATTGCTTATGCTTACGAATCCATTGGATTGCTATGGAGTTCACGTTCATGCTTGCTTCTATCCGCTTCTTTGATTACAGATAACTTCTGGAAGTATGATGAGATATCTTTAAAGCAGGCTGAAATTTATTATAATTTATGTCTAACAGAAATAAAACTAGGGAAATTAGCACATGCTCTTTTATGGTATGAACTGTTTTTAATAATTAACGAGAATATCAGTGATAGCTCGTTCGGCGATAAAGAAAATCAGCAAGTCGATTTTTACATAAGTCAACTCATTTTGAACACTGACCTAAAGGGAATAAATCGACAGAGTAATATCCCCGATGAACTCGATAGATTAGGCCTTTTTGTATCATCGGGATGTCTTAAATATGCTTTAGGTTATATTGAAGATTTTGAACGTGAGTACGGAGTTACTGCCGATAAAGATCATAATGATTTCTTGCAAAAAATACGTGACTTTGATACTGGATTTAATAGTAAGGGCATAAAAGATAACCATGACAAACGAGGAGTACATACATCTTTTATTTTTGGATGCACTATAGAAATTAACTTTCCGAATCGGTCACCATTTATAGAGTTTTCAACTAATGTCTTATCACTTTTAGAGGGTGCTTTTGCAACCTGTACGATTGACAACATCTATCTTAAAGAAGCATTTCTAATTATTGAAGTAATAGCAGATGACGATGATGACTTATCCTTATCACATGAAATAAATAGCAATAGTGGAAAACTAAATCTTACAATAAATTGCGCTGGTTTTGATGTAAGTGATTTTAGAATCGAGGCGCAACAAGAAATCACTAATGAATTCAAAGGATTATTATTCAATCTTCTCCCCGAATTATTTTTTATAAAAAATACAGAATACATTGAAAAAATGATCTTCGAAGATGCTGCATTCGACAGAGCAATTAGTTTTGGTGCCTGTATCAAATCTATTGAAAATGTTCTTGGTAATGATATTGATCAACAAATTAAGAAAATTTATTCCGCCAGTTCTGAAAAGAAAACTTACCCTCTTTTAAGAGATAAATCCTGGGATAGTGAATTTTCGAAAGTGTTGGAGATCGAGGATATAAAAGCTCCAACATCCGGTAAAGGAAGAATGCCTGAAGAGGAACTTAACTTCGAAAATATAACACATAAAGATTATTCCATACAAAGTCTAATCAAACCTCGTCTATGGGATAGAACACGCTGGCAAGGAGTAGGTTTCGCTCAATTAAAATCGTGTTATCCAGGATTATATCTATTATTTAAACACCCCGATATAGGTGAGGATATTTTTAAAGATCTTATATCATCAGTAGGCTTGGTAGATAGTAAAGCCAGATTACGGGTTTGTATTGTCAAGGGCATCTCAGTTAAAAACCCAACTCATTATAGAGTACTAATATCTGAAAATATGATGACAACTCCATTAACTAAAAGAATGACAATGATCAGTAGAATTAATACGATGACTCCTGATAGCAATGTCAATCTAGAAAGATTTCTTACTGCGTATCAGGCCTGTGGAAAATTCTATCTTGGATGTGATGCGATGTTAAAAAATATTGTTCCTGAGCATCCACAAAGAGATAGTTTAGGGATAGAAATGAGTACGTTAGATGTTAGGTGGGCTTGGGAAATTGGGTTAAATGATGTTGATTGTATTGGGGTTAATTTAAAAGAAGATGACCCCTATATTCCTAATGATGTAACTGAGATCCCATTATTGCAATTGATAAACAGTAAATAAAATGTTTGCCAAGAATACCGCCTCTTAAGGGGGCGGATTCTAAACAAATCTTTAGCCTCTTCACTAATACTATTAGTGTTATTGCTTTCACAATAAATTGCTGACCTACTCCCCATTGCTTAACAAGCATCGAAGTAAGTATACATTCTGAACTTCCGCTTTTCGCTCTAAGTAGACGGAAATGAAACAACGTTGTGCTGTGAAATTTTTAACTAGAAAAGTGATCTATGTTGCCATATAAAACAACGATGATAAAATGCACTATCGTCAGTTTGAAGTGAGACTACCATGAAAAAGAATGAATTAATTCAAGCAACAAGACCAACTCGTACTCAACTCATTCGTTCGGTCGCAACCTCTACGGCGATTGAAACAGGGCAAGAGTCTCGTCGCCTAGAAGAAGCAATGAAAGCTAAGCGTGAGAAGTTTGGACACTTGAAACTTGCGATTTAGTTCGCTTTCAAGGCTTCGTTAACCCAATATTTCATGGGTTCATAGTTAAGGTTTAACCCAGCGTGGATTGCTGCAATGTACTGCTCGGGATGTTGAGTCCAACTTTCATAGTCTAACGGCTGAAAACCAGCTTGTACTGCCATCACATCCGCGAGTAAACGCGATAAGCGCCCATTTCCTTCCCTAAACGGATGTATCAGAATTAACTCCACATGTACCGTGGCAATAGCTTTTATGACTTGTTCTCGGCTCATATTGGTGCAAGGCGTATACTTTGCTAGAAACTCTTTTTCAAATTGAGCAAGTAACTTTGCGACACGACCCGCAGGGGCAAACATAAAACCACCCTTGCTAATATTCACTGTACGTAATTGACCTGCCCACTCGTAAACATTCCCTAGCCATTGGCGGTGCCAACGCTGAATAAGTGATACGGTAATTTGCTCAGTGGGAAATTGTTCTTCGAAAATGACTTGATACAGTTTTTCTAACAGGACAAGCTCAGCATCATTGATATCATCAACGTTTGAAAGCCCTAGCTTGTTAGCTAGCACTTCTTCATCAGAACCATCAGCAAATTTTCCTTCGCTATTAGATACATCATATCTATTCATTTTATACTCGCCATACTTCAAGTTGCAGCGTTGTTGACTACGTTAATTCGCACTAGTCACATACTTATGTATGTGACTAGCGACTCATTTACTTGTCGCCTAGCTGCACCTTGAATTATTTAGAGTATTTACTCGCCATGTTTTAAGTTGCAGCGTTGTTGACTACGTTAATTCGCACTAGTCACATACTTATGTATGCTCCTAGCAACTCATTTACTTGTCGCCTAGCTGCACCTTGAATTATTTAGGGTATTTACTCGCCATGTTTTAAGTTGCAGCGTTGTTGACTGCGCTCATTCGGACTAGTGACATACTTATGTATGCTCCTAGAATTATTTAGAGTATAAGCGCTGGCTAGGTTAAATGAAAAATAACTACCTATAAATCAAAGAATTAATTAAGTGTAGGTTAAATTATAGGTTTTGTCGGAGAATCAATAAATATCGTTACATTTCAACGCTAACACACCCATGCATCATTGGTGTGTGGGAGTCTAAGTGTTGAATGTCAGTCATGTTGTTGTCTGTCTTAACGTATTGAATTTTGAGTTATTTGTGAAAATCTGTTGTTACACCGCATATCGTTCTATTTCACAAGCATTGTATGATCATATCACAAGGTTTCAGTTCATTGTTTTAATGATCCAAATATCTTTTTAGACCAAAAGCCAAATAATTTTACGCACTATAATATCGTTGATTCACTATTTATGACAATCTGCACTTTTCTGAAAATTCTTTATTTTTAATTTATTACATATTGATTTTAATGATATTTTATTACATTGATAAATAAAGTGGGATACCTTTCACAGACAAAATATAAATACGCAAATGACGAAAACAAGACAAGATATTTAGATGCTAAACATAAGAAAATCATCTCTTTTGCGGTACAACTCGCATAAAAAGAGTTTGCTTATCCAGCAACATCAAGATGATTATTATCGAGTATTAGGTGAGGCTGATAAACAGAGTGATAGTACCTGCTTTATTGATTTTATATTAAAGCTTATTGCTCAGGCGTTAAAAGAAGGAATTGAAAATAGCTAATATAGGATATCTATAAATTCTTTAAAAAATATTTATAAATATATAACGTTATATTTAAGTAAATATACTTTTCTGATTGACTCTAAATACTCTTATAAAGAGTATTGTTGAGATGCTTCAAATTAATTTAATAAATAATAGTCATTAATTATTAAACTCATTATAGTTTATAGTGAAGTTATTACTTAATAATATAATGAGGGATTATGAAAAAGAGCATATTGGCATCGATAATAAGTCTTTTATTAATATCAGCAGTAGGTTGTGACAATTCAAATGAAAATTCGAATACAGGCACACCTTCGCAAGATAAAAATAAAACAGAGCAAACAACACAATCTAAGCCTGATTCAAAAAACACTCAATCTGATGAAGTTCAATTTAGCCAGAAAATTGAAAAAGGTAACTTGTGGTTAGCAACGTTTAACGAAGATTTTGGCACCATCATTCAGAAAAAAACCGGCAGAATTTCGGGCACAATTAACATTAATCTTTTAGATAACACGGAGAAAGTTTTAACAAGTTTAAGTTCTGATAATGGCAAAACCCTTGATCTAACACCTTTCAAAATACTCGAAAATGAAGCAGAGACAGATCAAATAAAAAGAATGAAAGCGAATAGTGCGCTAATGCCTGTTAGAAGTACCTTCTCTATGCATTTGAGCGAATCAGGCGCCGAACGTGCTCAAGAGTCTTTCGAATTTATGAAAACATTTTCTCCTACACTCCCAGAGTTAGACGCTGTGGGGAATGCTTATGGTGAAAGTTATGTTGATCTATATAAGAAACTGCTGAAGTTGGGCGATTATCTCGTTGTAAAAGAAACATACCGCTTAGATGATTTTGCACAAGCAAGTACTTTGTATGAAGATGTGAAAAATGCTTATGCCAAACTAATCGATGAGAAAGAAAAAGCCGCTGAGGCATATGAAAACTATTACCAAGCAATGCATATTGAAGAGCTTGAATTAGTGAAAAAAGAAGGCTTGGTTGTTCGTTATCAAATTATGCAATCATTGGATACAGTAACCAATACTCTTGATTCAATGAATCCAGATAAAATTGATGTGACTGCACTCTCTGCGGCAATTACCAAAATTGAGGCACAATCAATTGAGTTAGGAAAAGTATTTGGTGATGAAGCATTGCTAAATAAAGAAAATATGAAAAGTACTGATTATTCAGTTAAAGAGTATTTAAAACTATACCAACAACTTGTTATTGAGTTAAAAGTATTAGAGAAAAAACTCAATGAGAATAAAGATATATCAGGTAGCTTAAATACAATTTCAAATGAATATAAATACTTGATAGAGAACTATAACTCTTTAATAGCGAAGTAATATTTACGCTATAAAAATGTAAATCGCACTTTAATAGTGCGATTTTTCTCGCAAAATTTATCTTTTTTACTGTGTTTTATTAAACATTAAATGATTGTTAGAAAAAGATGATACAAACTAATGCTCAGAAGAGTCTTGAAATAGAGTGGAATGCTAGGAAAAAAACATTAAGAATGTAATCTATCTTTATATAATAAAATTATAAATTAATGATAAGTATTCATTCTTATTCTGTATTCTTACTTTATTATAGTTGTGTTATCTATTTTGCTCTTTGGTTTAATTTTACTGATAAAAAATGCGTTTTTATCGGTGCAATATAGGACTATCTATATGGACGTACTGCGTTTTTTACTTTCTCTCCCTTTTAAACTGATCCGTTTATTTGGGTGGATCATTGTTTTTTGTATTCGTCTTTTAGAGAAGATACTCAGCCCATTTATAGGGAAAATACAATGGAGTACGCCCGTCTGGATTGACTTTGTTGCCCGCCATTTACGAAAGATCGAAAATGGTATAGTAGGTCACCCTAAAACCGCATTAGGTTCTATTGTTTTTCTTATTGTTGCGTCATTTGGCAGTTATTACGGTTATCACAGTTATCTCAATCGACCTGTTCCTATCGATGTCGCTCCTATCGTTGTACAAAATGTTAATGTGAAGCTTACAGGCCCTGCTCAGATTAATTATGCGAATGATAATCCTCAATCCCAGAAAATTATTTTATCTTTTTCTCGGTCTGCGGCACCTATTACGCTTATTGATAAAGAGGTAACTGAAGGTGTGACATTAACACCTGCGATTGAGGGTAATTGGCAGTGGCAAAATGGCTCGACCCTTGTATTTACAGCTAAAAAGCCTTTTGCTATGGGCAATGAATATAAAATTCAGCTTGATGAAACTAAACTATTAGCACCACAATTTTCATTGAAATCAAATAAATATGAATTTAAAACAACCTCTTTTGATTACAGTTTAGGAAATAGTGAGTTTTATCAAGATCCTCAAAATCCATCACAAAAACACGCCATTATAAAGATCTCTTTTAACGCTCCTGTCGATATTCAGAGTTTTGAAAAACGCCTTTCAATGAAATACGGCGATAATGAAAAGCTGAAATATGTCATCAATTACGATAATAAAAAATTAACGGCTTGGGTTCACTCAGAGCAATTAACGCTAAAAGACATTAGTAGCAAGGTTTTTCTTAAAATTGAACCGGGTATTGCAACAACAGTAACCGCCAATACAACATTAAAAGAAAAAACATATCATGTTGAGATCCCAAGTCTATATAGCCTTAATGTTTCAAATGTAGAGAGCGAATTAGTTGAGTCTGAAAATGGGAAAGATGCGCGGGTAATTATCATTTCATTAAGTGATGAATTAAATGAAAAAGAGATAAAAAATGAAGTTTCTGCGTGGTTATTGCCTCAACACAATTTAGAATTAGAGAATACTGACATTCGCCAAGATGAAGACGATTATTACGATTGGAACTTGAATGATGTGAGTAAAACTATTCTTGCTCAGTCAGAAAAGCTAACGCTTGAGATGAATGATAATGAGCAAGAAAATCAAGCCAATTTTGCTTTTAAATACAATGCGCCAGCTTATCGCTATATATTGGTTAAAATCCCAAGTGGGATAACATCTGTGGGCGGATACCAACTAAAAGAAGATCGTTACCAAATTGTCAGTGTGCCTGACTATCCGCAAATGCTGAACTTTGTTTCTGAAGGTGCTTTGCTTTCTATGACGGGTGACAAGCGGATCACCGTTTCTGCTCGTAATTTACCAGGGCTACAACTTGATATAAAACGAGTTATTCCAGGTCAGTTACAACACATTGTTTCCTTTAAAGATAAATACTTTACTTCAACACGATTTTCTCGCCTTAATGATGAATATTTCACGGAACACTTTACTTATCAAACAGCATTGAATAATGAAAACAAAGGTGAAATTCAATATAAAGGTATCGATTTAAGTCGCTATTTATCTGCTGATCCTAATGCTAGGCGCGGGATATTCTTATTAAAACTCTCTTCATGGGATCCTAATAAAGCATCCCAAACAGACGAAGATGAAGATGAATACTATGAAGATGATGATGACGAAGAGCTTTCTGATGGGCGCTTTGTTGTCGTGACAGATTTAGGGATCATTGCTAAATCATCAATTGATGGTTCTCGAGATGTCTTTATACAATCTATCTATAACGGTGCGCCTGTTAGCGATGCGAAAGTCTCAGTTATTGCTAAAAACGGGACAACATTATTGAGCAAAATGACTAGCGCTGATGGTCATGTCGTTTTCCCTAATCTTAAAGATTTTAGAAATGAACAAACTGCCGTTCTCTTTTTAGTTGAAAAAGATGGCGATATTTCATTTTTACCAACAGATGCTTATTACGATAGGCAACTTAACCTATCTCGTTTTGATATCTTCGGTGATGATACACCAAGAGATCCGCGTACTCTCGATAGCTTCTTATTTTCTGATAGAGGCGTTTATCGACCGGGTGAAACCTTCAATATTGGTCTTATTACACGTACCTTTGACTGGAAAACAGCCCTTGAAGGCGTACCTTTGCGTGTTGAAGTCCGAGACCCTCGTAATACATTGATGTTAAATCAATCTATGGTGTTAAACGAGTTTGGTTTCAATGAATTAAGCTATACCACATCAGAAAACTCGCCCACTGGAGATTGGAATATCTATCTCTATTTAGTTGGTAAAAATAATGAAGATGCCAGCTTATTAGGTAGCACAACGATTGTGGTTAAAGAGTTTGAGCCTGATTTACTTAAGGTTGCTCTTAATCTAACGCCAGATAGACAACAAGGATGGGTGAAACCTTCTGAATTAAAAGCTTCAATCGATGTACAAAATTTATTTGGCACTCCGGCACAAGATAGACGAGTTGTTTCTAAATTAACCTTAAGGCCAATTTATCCTAATTTTTCACGTTATTCCGATTATCGTTTTTATGAAAACCGTCGTAATCACGATAGTTTTGAAACAGATTTAGAAGAAACAACAACGAATGCCGAAGGGTTGGCCGATATTGATTTGGGGTTAACATCTTATGATGATGCCACTTACCAATTACAACTTATTTCTGAAGCATTTGATGCTGGGAGTGGTCGTTCTGTAACAGCTGCTGCGCGAGTTATGGTATCTCCTCATGATTATCTGATTGGCGTTAAAGCAGATGGAACGCTTGACTATATTAATCAAAATGCACAGCGCAATCTCAATTTCATTGCGATTGATCCGACATTAAAACAAGTTGCTCAAGAAGCATTAACGTTAGAACGCTATGAGCAAAAATACCTCTCTGTTTTAACTCGACAAGATTCAGGTGTTTATAAATATCAATCTAAACTCAAAGAAGTGTTTATTGATGATGTTTCACTTTCCATTGATGAAAAAGGAAGTTCTTTTGCATTAGAAACACAAACACCGGGTAACTTTGTGTTATTAGTCAAAAACAAAGAAGGCAGTGTACTTAATCGCATTAACTATACAGTTGCGGGTAATGCGAATGTGACTCGCTCACTTGATCGCGAAGCAGAATTACAACTCACTTTAAATAAAGACACATATAAAGCGGGTGAGGAGATCGAGATTGCCATCAATGCTCCTTATGTTGGCAGTGGTATTATCACGATAGAGAAAGATAAAGTTTATTATTGGCAATGGTTTACATCTTCAACAACAAATTCGGTACAAAAAATCCGTGTTCCTGCGCAATTGCAAGGTAATGGCTACATCAATGTTCAATTTGTTAGAGATATAAACTCTGACGAAATATTTATGAGCCCACTTAGCTATGGTGTTGTACCGTTTAAAGTCAGTCGTGAAAATTTCCAAGCTCAAATCGAATTAGAGTCACCAGATGTTATCAAGCCGGGCGATACCTTGCCGATTACGGTAAAAACAGATAGCCCACAACAAGTTGCTGTTTTTGCTGTTGATGAAGGTATCTTGCAAGTCGCTCGATATAAATTAAAAGATCCATTAGATTACTTCTTCCGTAAGCGTTCATTAGAAGTTGAAAGCACACAAATACTGGATCTTATTTTGCCTGAATTTAGCAAAATGATGTCACTGGCTTCAGCGCCGGGCGGTGATGCGGGTGAAGGTGTCGATCTCTACTTGAATCCATTTAAACGCAAGAAAGAAGAGCCAGTCGCTTATTGGTCTGGTATTACAGAAGTAGATGGAGAAGCTGTCTTTAATTACAAAGTGCCAGAGTATTTTAATGGCAAAATAAGAGTTATGGCGGTATCTGTTACACCAAATCGTATTGGAAATACGCAGCGCTATACGACTGTGCGTGATGATTTTGTATTAAGTCCACATATTCCTACTACAGTGGCGCCTAATGATGAATTTGATGTCACTTTAGGTATCGCAAATAATCTGACTGACCTTAACGGTGTTGCAACTAAGCTTGATGTGACGATAACACCAAAAGCTCAATTAGAGGTTATAGGACAGAACAGTTACCAATTAGAATTAGGTGAGAAAAAAGAAACGGTAGTTTCCTTTAGACTAAAAGCGAAGTCACAATTGGGTAATGGGGCTATCACTTTCGCAGTGAATACTGAAGGTAAAGTGACTCAAAGAACGGTGAATCTCTCTATTCGCCCAGCTTCAGCTTATCGCACTCAATCAAGCTTAGGTCGTATGGATGGTAAAGAGCAGAGTGTTACATATATTCGCCAAATGTATGATGAATATGCGAAAAGAGATGCACGAGTTTCTTACTCGCCTTTAGTACTAAGCAGCGCATTAGCGCAATATCTGGCTAATTATCCTTATAATTGTTCAGAGCAAATAACCAGTCAGGCAATACCGTTGTTATTCCATCAACGTAATCCTGAAATGAAGGCGATATATTCACAAGATAAAATTCGCACTCAACTTGAACAGACAATGGCAACATTACTGACTCGCCAAAATGGTCAAGGTGCTATCGGAACATGGCGTTCAACACCATCGACTGATCCATTTGTGACCTTATATGTCGTTCAATTCTTACTTGAGGCACAAGAGGCGAATTACCCTGTATCAGATACGCTATTACGTTCATCCAATGAATACTTAACTAAGCTTGCCGTCAATGCAGGGTTAAATAATCAAGATGAACTTAGAATGCGTGCTTTTGCCGTCTATTTGCTAACACGCCAAGGTAAAGTGACGACGGGTGAAATTGCGGCTATTCAAACGCGAATGCAAAAGAATTATCCAAAAACATGGCAAAGTGATTTAGGTGCTTTATATCTAGCGGCATCTTACAAAATGCTGAAAATGGATAAACAAGCGGATGAATTACTCAAGCCTACATGGCAAGAGCTAAGCAAAGCTTATAGCAAAGCGTGGTGGTCACATGACTATTTAGATCCGCTGATCCAAGACAGTACAAGGCTGTATTTGATTGTGAAACATTTTCCAGAAAAAGCGGGAGATATTCCGCCACAACTACTGGAAAATATGGTTATGAGCTTTAAAGAAGAGCGCTATACCACACAGTCATCAGCAATGAGTATCTTGGCATTAGAGCATTACACTAAACAGATCCAAAATATGGCAACGCCGACACAGCCATTAACTGTAAGTGTAAAAAGTGGTGAAAATTCACCAGTTGTTATTTCATCTATGACAAATGCTACTGCGATAGGCCAGTTTAAAGCAGGTATTAAAGAGATCTTATTTAATAACCCAACGAATAACGCAGCTTGGTATGTTGTGACACAATCTGGTTTTGATAGTGAACAACCTAAAGAAGCACTTTCACAAGGACTAGAAATTTCTCGTGACTATGTGAATGAAAAAGGCGAGGTTGTTAATAGTGCAACCTTGGGTGAAAAGCTTTATGTGCACATAAAAATCAGAGCGAATGCAAAACAAGGTGTGAATAATGTCGTGCTGGTGGACTTGCTACCTGGTGGTTTTGAAGTTGTACAACAATCAATGGACGACGTGGACAATCCTGAAGTCGAATGGTTATCACCAACCAGTAGCAAAGGAACACGTTGGTCACCAGAATACAGCGATATTCGAGAAGATCGTGTCATTATTTATGGTACTGCATCTCAACAAGTACAAGAGTTTGTCTACCAAATTAAAGCCACTAATTCAGGAATATTCTCTATACCGCCAGCATTTGCAGAAGCTATGTATGACAGAGAAATACAAGCATTAGCGATTGGTAAAGGTGCTATGACTGTCAACAAACCGACGCAAAATAATGGCAATGTAAAATGAAATTAGTTTGGGTTTCAAACGCTTGTTTCTGGTTTTTTTAGAATGACGAGAAGCAAGCGAGTTTTACAAAACATATTGATGGGTGGCTTTTTAGTCGCCCTCTTTTGTGTAGGATTTCGTCTTTTTCCACATCCAGCACTATCAGAAGGCTTTTTATCTTCAACTGCCTACTATGATAGCAATGGAAATTTACTGCGTTTAACACTCGCTAATGATGAACGTTATCGATTGTGGACGGATTTAGACGATATTTCGCCCTTGATGGTAGATAGCGCTATGCGATATGAAGATCGCTGGTTCTATTATCATGTTGGATTTAATCCTTACAGTTTAATTCGAGGCTTTTTTGTCAGTTATGTTTATGGTGAGCGATTACAAGGTGGTTCAACGATCACCATGCAACTGGCTCGCATGCATTGGCAATTAAATACACGTACAGTAGGAGGCAAATTTGTTCAGGTATTACGCGCTATTCAATTAGAACTCAGTTATTCAAAACATGATATTTTAGAAGCTTATTTCAACTATGCACCTTATGGGCGAAATATAGAAAGTGTTGGTGCTGCGAGCCTGATTTACTTTAATAAAAATCCTAAAGAATTAACGTTACCTGAAGCGTTAACACTTGCCGTATTACCTCAATCACCGAGTTACCGAATCGAGCCAAATAGTGATGGTATTAGTCTTTCTTTAATGAAAACGCGTAATCAGCTTTATGATTATTGGCTGGAAGAACATCCTAAAGATGCCGATTTATCTGCACTGTTTCAATTACCGCTTCGGCTACGCCAGCCTGAAAAAATACCTTATATAGCCCCCCATCTAGTCGAGCAAATTGAAAAACAGGAAAAGTTTAATCCAAGAAAACTTACAACTATAGTTACAACGATTGATCTTCCATTACAAAAACTAGTTGAAAAACAAGTTGATGCGTTTATTGAACGAAATAAACATCTTGGTGTTAAAAATGCCTCGGTGATCCTTGTTGATACACGAGATATGGGCGTTAAAGCGTTAGTTGGTTCGGCTGATTATTATAATGCTGATATTCATGGGCAAGTTAATGGTACTAATGCAAAGCGTTCACCAGGTTCAACATTAAAGCCTTTTATCTATGCATTAGGGATAGAGCAAGGCATTTTACATCCTCGAACAATTTTAAAAGATGTGCCTTCTACCTTTGGTAGCTACGCACCAGAAAACTTTGATTTACGCTTTTTAGGACCTATTTCTGCCACTCAAGCGTTAAATTACAGCCGAAATATTCCCGCTGTGTCGATAGCCTCTCAACTGAAAAAACCAACGCTTTACCAGTTTCTACAAATGTCGGGTATCAGCAATATGGCGAGTGAAAGACATTATGGACTATCTCTGGTATTAGGGGGCGGTGAAATTACAGTACAAGAATTAGCGAAGCTCTATGCAATATTAGCCAATCGAGGTCAACTTAAACCGTTAAGAATGCAAAGTACAGATGCTATTGCTAAGCCTATTCCGTTATTAAGTGAAGAAGCGAGTTTTATTACGTTGGATATGTTAAGTCAACATCGAAGACCTGATGATACTTTGGCGCAAAAATCAATGACACTACCCGTTTATTGGAAAACTGGTACATCTTGGGGATTTCGAGATGCATGGAGTAGTGGAATTTTTGGGCCTTATGTTTTAGTTGTTTGGATCGGTAATTTTGATGGTAAAGGGAATAGTGCGTTAATTGGGGCTGAAGCAGCAGCACCTCTATTTTTTAATATCATAGATAATATTGTTGCAGACTATCCGAATTTAAATGAGCCTAGATTTAAGCTTCCTGAAAATATTAAGCAAGTCGATATTTGTTTGGCGAGTGGTAATTTACCTACGCCATGGTGTCAACGGAAAGGTAAAACATGGTTTATTCCGGGTAAATCACCAATTAAAGTTGATACAATTTATCGTCCTTTAGCAATTGATAAAGCGACGGGAGAGGTTGCTTGTCCTCCATATAATGAAGATCAGGTCAAAATTGAAGTTTTTGAATATTGGCCTTCTGATTTAGCTAAAGTATTTGCTCAAGCTGGGTTACCAAAGCGAACACCACCTTCTACTGCCCACTGTAAAAATGGAGATATGGCTATTACAGGAATGCCTCCTCGTATATTATCACCATTACGTAATACCACTTATACTTTAAGGCGTACTTCATCACCAAATACGTCAATTGTATTTAATGCAACAACGGATAATGACAGCAATATTATTTATTGGTTTGTGGATGATGCTTATCTAGGAAATAGTACAAATCAGCGCTCAATAGAATGGTATCCCAAAGAGAGTGGTCGCTATCGTATTCGTGCAGTGGATGATAAAGGAAGAGCTGATACGCGGAATATTCGTGTTGATATTATTGGTGTGATTAACAAACAAGAAATCGAAGCACATTAATATTGGGGTTAAAGTCTGTAGGTTTTACTTAATGTTTTCCTTAACGCCAAAATATTAATCTCTATCGTTATCTTATTCTAACTGTTATTGCTCTATATTGTTGCGAGATTATTATTAGGTAAAATATTGAAAAATTTATTTTATCTCGCGAGCAAGGAAGAAATAACCAGCATGAAAACTAGAATTCTAAAATTAGCTTTATTAGGTGCATTAGCGTTACCGTTAGTGGGATGTGGTGATGCAACACCTAATTGTGATAGCACTGAAGCAAAGAACTTAGTGGTTGATATTACAAAAGATGAATTACGTGATCAAAAAATGGCTGCTGTGATCGATCAAATTAAGATCAAAGTAGAAAGCGTACGTACACGTGAACATGATGAGAAGAGAGATACTTACTCATGTGCTGCTGAACTTTCTTTTGAAGGCAAAGGCGGTAAAAACTCGATTCCGATCACTTATACCATTGAAAGTACAGATGACGGCAAAGAGTTTTACGTTAACGTATTTGGTTTGTAATTGATTCAGATAAAAAACCATCGTTATGATGGTTTTTTCTTAAGAGGGTATATGACTGATTTTGATAAACAGGGAGATTTTTGTGATGGATCATTAAAAAACAAATACTTAGCCATCATAAATTTAGCAAGAAATACGGTTTTAAAATATGATGAATTAGAAGATAATCTTTTATGCTCTACTAATTTAGTCGATGTTCTTAATATTAATGAAAATAAGCATAGTATTATTTTAAAGAAAATATTAAATAATAAAAAAGGTAATGAGTATAAATTTATCCCTTCTTTTTTAAAACGGGTTTTAAAGAAAGAAATTATCTTTAATTATAAAGAACTAAAAATTAAAACAGAAAAGAATCGAGTTGATATTAGTATTGAAGATGGATTTTATGCAATTATAATAGAAAGTAAAGTTTGTAATGCGCCAGATCAAGAACGACAATTAGAAAGATATATTGAAAAATTTATCTCTGATGGGTATAAAGAAGAGAATATTTTTGTTTTATATTTAACGGGATATAAAAAAGAAGGTTACCTGCCTGAGAGTCTTGGTAAGTATAAAGAGAGTAATAAGGTTTATTTTAAACTTTCTTCATTTGAATGTGAAATATTAATGTGGTTAGAAAAAGATGTTTACCCTCAGATAAATAAAAACAATAAAGTTTTTGATTCTTTTGTGTATCAATATAAAGATAGCCTGAAAATTAAATTTCTAAATAAATATGAAAAAGAAAAAAATAAAATGAATGATGAAATAAATGACTATATTCTTAATGCAATAAATGTATCTGATAATTACGTTGATGACGGAATTGATGAAATAAAAAAGATCATTAATGATACAGAATCATTAAGAAAAAACTTAAATACTCTCTTAATTAGAGAAATAGAAAGAGTTTTTACTTTATGGGGAAATAAAATAAAAAATGGTTATCCTCAGTTAGAATTTTCAGATGACAACTGTGAGATAAATGAAAAGTATATTGGTGTTTTAATCGATTATAATAAAAATAAATTTTCTGTTGCTATCGAAAAAGATAGTTCGAATATTTATATTGGTGTGAAAGTTCATTCTTATAAAGAACCAGGACTTAATGAAGAAATTGCTAAACTATTAAATAACGTATTTGATGCCTCTTATAAAATAGGAGTAAATTATTGGTATGGATGGAAATATATCGATGATTATGGGCAGGTTTACTCTAATTTTGAATTGTTATTGAACAAGATAAACCAAGAAATAGAACTGCTATCTGAGAATAAAAAGTAGATATATAAATACCGCCCTATATATCTACTTGTAATAGGAATTATGCTAGATCATCCAGAAATTCGGGGGATGGAACAAAGAATAATGTACCCGTTACAGGGGTGCTGAATTTAAGTAATTTATCCGTATGCCCTTCAGGTGTGCCTGCAAACATATTTTCTAACATACGGTTAGTCGTTGAAAAATAACGTGCATAACCAATAAAGTAAGTACCATATTCATTTTTAGATGGATTGGAAAAAGGCATATTGGCTCTGACAATTTTTAAATCTTCACCGTTCTCATCTTGAATATTGGTGACAACATTGTGTGAACCGGGCTCTTTTTCTTCATCGGTTAATTCCACATCATTAAATTTATGTCTACCAATGACTTTTTCTTGTTCGATAAGAGGCTGCTTTTCCCATGCTTCCATATCGTGTATATATTTTTGTACAAAGGCGTAACTGCCACCTGTAAATTCAGGATCTTCATCACCAATTACGGCATAAGAAGCCCGTTCATCTTCATACTCTGGGTTTTCAGTTCCATCGACAAAACCAATAATAGAACGTCCGTCAAAATATCTAAATCCATGAACTTCATCAACAGGCGTAACAATATTCTTTAGCTTTTGGCTGATGATAGATGCTAATTCGTAACAGGCTGAAACTTTGAGCGCTCGAATATGGAAAAAAAGATCGCCCGGAGTAGAAACCGCAGTATAAGTATCACCCTTAATTTCTTTAAAGGTATTTAATTCTTTAGGTTTAGGCTGATTGGGAAATAACACAGTCCATGCATTTGCACCGAATCCCATTACACAGCTTGTTTCCAATTCAGGAAAACGTGTTCTTATACTACGTATCAGGCCAGAAAAATTATTACAAAAATCGATCAGAGTATCGCGGTTTTCAGATGAATGGGTGAGGTTAAAAACTAAAAAATAAGCATTCTCACAGGGTGATTTCGTAACATCTTGGTATTTCATAGTGATCCCTAAATGACGAATAATAGATGAATAGTAATTAAGTTATATTTACAAAACATTGTTTTTTAGTTTTACACCAAAACCCTCTCTATTACAAAGAGAGGGTTTGATTATTATTCGGATTTTTATCAATGAATAATATCGTAAATGCTATTTCTTTCTCTATTCTTTATAACGATAATGCTTTGTATTAATTAATATTTTCATGGCTTTGATAAACTAAAGATAAGTGTGGATGTTGCCATAAACTTGCTGGAGTGACAGTGGTCCTTTCCCAAGGTATTTGCCCAATAAACCATAATTTCCAAAATTGTAATTTGGCATTAGGATTTTTGCTTAATAATTCTTGGAATGTTTCTATTTCACCCACACGAATAGAGAGTGCTGATTTATAAATATCAAAAACAAATTTAGAGCAAAACTGGCGGGAAGAATCGTATTTAAAACCTGTATGGTAAAGCTTATTTAATCTTTCAGGAACTTGTGCAACAAGTGCATTTTTTTGTTCATCAGAGAGTTGTGTTGATAGCCGGCGTATTGCATAACGTTTGCCCGCAGAGCGGTTAATAAATCGAGTTAATGTGGTTGTGGTTGAAAGTGGAACTCGGCTTTCGGCAACTAAATAATCCTCACCATTATGACCAATAATAATGCCAACATGATTACTCCAGCATAAAGAAGCTGAGGAAATTTGACGAAATAAAGAGGTACCAATACACGTAAATACGATATCACCAACTTCTAATTTTTGTGGATAATCAATTTTTATCATCATTATATGACCTATTAAATAGAAACATAATCACCATTTTTTGACCATAATAAGTACATAAGGTTTCTATTTGATAACTCAAGGAGCTTAAGATAAAAAGAACACTCCGATTTAAGGCATTCTTAATTTTAAGAGGGATATCATTATTTATTCAGAATAAGAAGATAAAGTTAGAATATTAAATTAATATTTTAATCGAGTAATAAAGATATATTTAAGTAAATTAACTTAGTTGTTCATCTGAAATATCATATTTCACGATCACACTATTTTCATAAAGTAATTCTGATGTAATTAATTGAGGAAAAGCACCCACATTGTTTTTAGTGTAAATATCTCGCCAAATTTCATTACAGCGATATACATGCTCTCCCTTTTTGATAAAAGAAGAAGACTTCTCATAAATATGATAACGATATTCCCTTGCTTCGCTACAAAGGAGTTCGCCTTCTAACTGATGTTCAGCAACATGTAATCTTATTTGGTAATCATAAGGCGTTGGATTATATAAGACTAAATCTACATAGTTATAAAAAATAGCAGCTCCTGAGCCAAAAGGAAGTACTCGTCCTTCATCAGGAAAGGGATCAAAACTATGATTTGCTTTTTCAATCACTTGTAATTCAGAATGTAGTGCTAACCAATGTATTAAATTACTCGCCTGACAAATTCCACCGCCTACACCTTTTCTTGCTTCACCATAGGAAAGCTGCATACCATCAATAAAGCCTCTTTTATAGCTAGGCTTACCGACTAAATAACAAAAAGAGAAATATTCTCCCGGTTTTATCACTACGCCATCTAACGCTTTTTCAACTAATTTAAGATTCGTTATTTTATTGTATTGTAATTGAATATCACTTTCGCCACGACGACTAATTAATTTAGATGTGTGTTTTAAATAACGGTAAGAAAGCCGTTGTTCTGGTTGAACATCTCTGCTGTATTTTCGGCCTGAAAAGCGCCAACTAAGAGAACGAAATAAACGACGCTGTGCCACTCTCAAAGTATAAAGAATAGGGTGATAAGACGAGAGTGTTCTGCGCATAAAATCCTTTTAAACAATAGCAAATAGAATGAGATAAACGTGAGTATAATAACGATTTAATGAGGATATTGATACGCTGATATCCTTAAAATAATAGGGCTAAGAATTCAGCTAATAAATTTAATTATTAATATCTTTCGTTAAAATTTGAGCTTGAGATTGTAAGATAGATAAAAAATTCTTGGTGGCTGGAGAGATATACTTTTCTTTATGATAAAAGTAGCGAATACCTCGGCTAAACTGAATATCATCAAATGCAATTTCACATAAAAGACCTAATTTTAATTCTTGCATGATAGATAAACGAGATAAAATTGAGATCCCTAAACCGTGAATAACCCCCTGCTTTATTCCTTCTAAGCTATTTATTTCCATCACATTTTTAAGTTCTTTATTATTTTCTTGGATCCTATCTAATAAAAAATCACGGGTAGCAGAGTGCTCGGGTTTGATCAGAAAAACCTCTGATGCGATATCAGAAAATCTGCAATGTTTCTCTTTTGCCAGCCAATGTTCAGGTGAACAAATAAGTACTAAGGGATCGATAAGAAAGGTATCAAGATGATATTCCGTCGGATCTAAATAGATATGATCAGACATGATCAAAAATTCTAATTCTTGGGTATCAAGCTTACGGATAAGTTGTGTTGAGCTTGAAATATCCATGCTTAATTTCACATCGGGATATTGCTCTCTAAACTGCGCCATAATTTGAGGTAATAGATAAACGCCAACAAAATGGCTAGCGCCAAACTTAATTTCACCTTTAGAGGGATCATCAAATTGTCGCATATGCTCAGAAGAGGATTTTACTAAATTAATAATCTGGGTTGCGTACTGCTGATAAACCTTACCTTGGGGGGTTAAATAAAGCCGATTATTGATCCTTTCAAACAACGTTGTTTGCAATTCTTCTTCCAGTTTTCTGATTTTAATACTCACACTGGGTTGAGTGCAGAATAGGCGTTCTGCGGTTTCAGTAACATTAAAACCGTTGGCAAGTAGTAGAAAAGCATCAAGTTGGCTTAAATTCATATTAACACCATAAATTATTTTTATAGTTATAATATATTAATACAATTATCTTTATACCTCAATATTTCTATACTGGACTTCCTACCCTACACATTAAGAGGAATCGGTTATGGAAAAGACTGCGAAGCGAGATGACATCGCTAAACCAGCGCCATCATCACCAAAACAAAACGGTAAGAAAATAACCTTAAAAACAATAGGAATACCTTTAGCTTTATTGGTATTGCTCGTTTTATTTTTTATGCCAACACCAGATGGATTAAGTATTGAAGGGCAAAAAGCCATTGCTATTTTTTGTGCTGCGTTAATTTTATGGGTATGTGGTTCTTTACCCATTTATTTAACCTCAATGCTCGTTATTGTTTTACTTCCAATAACGGGAACTGTCGCAAAAGAGAAAGTGGTTTTCGGTACATTAGGTTATGACGTTATTTGGCTGATGGTTTCTGCATTTGTTTTAACGTCCGCCATGATCAAATCGAATATTGCCAGACGCTTTGCTTTATGGATGATCACCAAATTTGGGCAAACACCCAAAAAAGCGTTATTTGTCCTTATTTTAATTAACTTCAGTTTAGTTTTCTTTGTTCCTTCAACGACTGCACGCGCGACATTAATGGTGCCTATTTGTATGATCTTATTAGAGATACATAAGGCAATTCCCGGAAAAAGTAATTACGGGAAATTAATGATGTTACAAGGTGTACAAGCTGATGCTTTGGCAACATCCGGTGTAATGACGGGTACTGCCGCTAATATTATTGCGGTTGGATTTATCAATTCACAAGCTGGCGGTTCTATTGGTTATATGGATTGGCTAATTGCCTCTTTCCCATTAGCTATTGTTGGTATGACTATCTCCTTTTTTATTGGATTAAAACTATTCTCTTTTAAAGGGGAAGTGGATTTTGAAGGTTCACTAGAGAAATTAAAAAAAGAACGTTCTCAACTTGGTGCATTAACTAAGAATGAGAAAAAAGCCATGTATATCTTTTTAATGGCAGTGTTCTTATGGGCAACCGAAAGCTATCACCAAGATATGTTTGGTTTCAAAATTAGTGTTTATATGACAGCTGTTATTGCTGCCATTCTCTGTCTGATGCCTCGTATTGGCTTATTAACGTGGAATGAAGCCAATATCAAATGGGATCTAATGATATTTGCAGCAGGTGCTTATGCGGCAGGTAATACCTTAGAATCTACAGAAGGCGCACAATGGCTAATTGGTAAGATGGTTTATGGACTTGGGCTAGAAAATATGAGCACTACAATGGTTTATATTGTGGTTGTCTTTATCTGCATGTATAGCCATTTAATTTTTACCAGTAAAACAGTAAAAACAACCATCTTAATTCCAGCCATTATTGCACTTGCTAAAACATTGGGCATGGATCCGGTTACATTGGCATTAGCTGCGTCATTTACACTGACTTATACCATTACCTTACCACCACATTCGAAAGTAAATACTATCTATTTCTCAAGCGGCTACTTTAGTGTGTTAGAGCAAATGAAATATGGATTAATTACCTGCTTTGTCGGTGCGTCGGTAATTTCTATTGCGATATTCACTTGGTTCCAAATTCTTGGATATGGTCTTTAAACCATTAAATTAAGGAATAATAATGAGACTAATTTTATTAAGACACGGTGAAACCTTATGGAATATGGAATCACGCTTACAAGGACATGCTAATTCTTGTTTATCACCAAAAGGCATTAACCAAGCAATGGCGATAAAAGAGAGTATTAAATTGTTATCACCCGCTAGGATTATTACGTCAGATTTAGGGCGAACAGTACAAACCGCAGAAATTGTTGGTCATCCTGAAGCAGTTAAAGAGCCATTATTGCGTGAATTAAATATGGGGGAATGGACGGGGCAGCGAAAACCAGAACTCATAAGACATCATGCAGATAAATACAAAAATTGGCGAGCAGGAACATATACACCACCTAAAGGCGAAAATTGGTTTGATTTTTGTGATCGCATTGGTGCAGCATTACAAGGCTGGGTACATAAAGAAGACAGTGATTTATTAGCGGTTGTGCATAGTGGTGTTATTCGTGCAGCCTGCAAAGTATTCTTAAATCTGTCACCTGAGTTTTTATTACCCGCAACACCGGGCACAATAACGATATTTAATTTTGATCTTAATTCTGATAAAGCACCAAAATTAGAAGCCTATAATATTGGCTCTTATATGCCAGATAAGAATGTTGCTGACTAAGATTAATAAGAAGTGGTTTTCAAATTAATCGTAATATTTTAATTCTATAAAAATATTCAAAAAAACTCCGATATTAAATCAGAGCAAGGGGGCCCCTTGCTCTTTTTTATTTAAAATTAAACTATTAAAACCTTACCAATATCCCAGTACTTTCCACCATACACTACCAAGGGTTATCCAAACGATAAGGTTAACGACACTCATCACAAATCCTGTTTTCCACCATTCGCCCAATGTGGCGTAGCCGGAACCGAAAATAATGGGCGCAGTACCAGTGCCGTAATGTGTTAATGACATCATTAATGAAGATGAGAACGCCAAAATAAGCCCTAATAACATTGGTGGTGCGCCAAGGGCTAAACCAGCCGCATAGAAAGCGGCAAACATGGCGGTAATATGGGCGGTAGTACTGGCAAAGAAATAGTGAGAATAAACATAGATTAGTACCAGTAATATCATGCCACTGACCCAACTTATTCCCATACTATCAATACTTGCCCCTACGCTGAGTGACAACCATTTAATTAATCCTAATTTTCCTAAGAAGGATGCCATCATTACTAATGCAGAGAACCAAACTACGGTATCCCATGCACCTTTGTTTTTTAAAATATCATCCCAATTCAAAACACCTGTACATAATAAAATAGATAAGCCAATAAATGCCGCCGTTGTCGCATTAACGCTAAATCCATCTCCAAATAACAACGCAGGGACTCCTGCCCACATAATTAATAATAAGGCAAAGACGGCAAGGGTTATTTTTTCAGGTAATGAAATAGGCCCTAATTGTGCTAAACGCTCTTTAGCAAAATGAGGTGCATTTGGGGTGCTGGTTATTTCAGGTTTATAAAGTAGATAAATAACAATAGGCATTAAAATTAATGAAACGATGGCGGGCACAAACGCAGCAATTGCCCACATAGACCAACTAAGCTCATGTGTAGGATCAGTTTCACTGATAATTAAACTCACGATAAGTGGGTTAGGAGCTGTTGCCGTAATAAACATGGCAGAAGTAATAGGATTTATATTGTAGTTCACTAAAGAGAGATAACGACCTATTTTACCACTTGTGCCATCTTCTGCTTTAGAGTTAAAACTATCTGATATTGAACGCATAATCGGGTGAATAATTCCACCACCACGCGCGGTATTACTTGGTGTTACAGGGGCTAATATTGTTTCAGCAATAGCCAATGAATAGGCTATTCCAATGGTTTTTTTGCCAAATAGTGAAATAAAATAATAGCCAATTCGAGCGCCGAGTCCGGTTTTATTTAGACTCATAGAGACCATAATGGAGATACCAATTAACCAGATAAGATCATTGGAAAATCCACTTAATGCATCACCGATAGCGGCTTTAGTTGAATTAGGGTTAGTGACACCAGTGACAGCAACTAATGCGATAGCAATAATAGAAACGGCACCGATAGGGAGAGCTTTACCAATAATAGCGGCGATAGTTCCAACAAAGAGTGCTAATAAATGCCAAGCATTGGGGTCAACTCCTTGTGGCACGGGAATAAGAAACCAGATAATAAGGGTAATAGAAACGGCGATTAATGTAGGTATGGGTCGTAATGGAGTTAATTTATTCATCAGGTATTCCATTAGGTTGCAGGTTAAATAAATAATCGGAAGTAAAAAAATAAAGCGAATAAGTATTTTTATTTAAGATGATCTTATTAACATATTATTAAATATTCATTGATTAGTGTCATAAAAATAAAATTATCTATTAACTTAATTTTAAAATAAGAGATTTTATGTAACTCAATGTTATTGAAATATAATGTGACTATTTATCATTTTGTTTTTATTGGTATTTTTTTATTACAACTAAACTTTAATAATAAAAACCAATTCCAATGATAGGTGGAAATAAAATATAATTATGGTATGTGAATTTATCCCATGTCACATTTATAATATTAAATTGATAAGGTTATAACAGATTGTGTTATTATTTTTGGTCATCTTTATTTTATTAACCTATGTGATTATAATGTTATTAACAATAGCTGAATAATAGTAAATAATATTTACAATTACTTTTGCCATAATATCGGTGCCTGAAACAATTCAGCTGAATATTGAAATAACCTAATAGGTGATACGCATGAAGTATGATTTAAATGATCTCTACTATTTTGTGAAAGTCGTTGAGTTTGGCGGTTTTTCTCAAGCAGCAGAAACATTAGGTATACCTAAATCTAAACTAAGTCGTCGTATTGCTGATTTAGAACAGAAACTCAATGTCTCTTTGATTTATCGTTCTACACGTCAATTTCATGTCACCAAAATCGGGCAGACATTTTATCAGCAGTGTAAAAATGTAGTCTCAGAAGCTGAAATTGCAGAAGAAGTTATTTGTTCAGCGCAAGGGCACCCACATGGCACCATTAAACTCTCGTGTCCTGTCGCATTATTGCAAATTTATATTCAAGATATTTTGGTCGATTTTATGGAAAAATATCCGGATATTAATATCCAGATATTAGCTATTAATCGTCCTGTTGATGTAATTAGTGAAGGCCTTGATTTAGCCTTGCGAGTAAGAGCATTACCGCTAGATGATTCAGGTTTAACGATGAAAATTCTAGGTTATTCTCGGCGTGTTCTAGTCGCCAGCCCTTTATTATTTAAAGGACAAGAGATCCCCGATTCGCCAGAACAACTGGCAGACTATCCTATTTTGGCAAATAGCGAACACTCACAACAATATACACTTACTTTAACTCATGAAAATGGTACGGTTTCCACACAACATGTGACTCCGAAATTAGCGACAACCGATGTTATTACACTTTATAAAGCAACACTAAAAGGATTAGGAATAACTCGATTACCACTGAGTGTGGTTGAAAAAGATCTACAAGACGGCTCGTTAATTGAAGTGTTGCCAAGTTGGCGTTTTCCTAAAGATGTTATTCATGCAGTTTATCCGTCAAGAAAAGGGTTATTGCCTGCTATTCAGGTATTGCTGGAATACCTTGCTGATAATATGTCGCCATTGAAAGAGTAAGTGCAATATAAAAACGGCTCCAAATATTAAAGGGAGCCGTTTGATTTTTATTGTTTGTTGCATGAAATAAAAGTGTTATTCGTTAGGAATACGACCAAATTTACCTTGGTTAAAATCATCAATAGCTTGTTTGATTTGAGCTTCGCTATTCATGACAAAAGGGCCATAACCTACAACAGGCTCATTAATAGGCTCACCACTGAGATATAAAACAATCGCATCTTCAATAGCTTCAAGATTAACTGAACCACCTTCATTATCTAAAATTACCAAATCACCTGTTTGTAGTTGAGTTTGATTATCAAGATAAACACTGCCATGTAAAACCACTAAGCCAACATAGCGATCTTTTTTCGTTGGTAATGTGGCCGATTTTGCACTCTTTAATTGAATGTCCCACACGTCAACGGGTGAAAAAGTTTTTGCTGCGCCATGTGTGTCGTGATAATCACCGGCAATAATGCGCATTTGTCCGGCATTATCTGCTAAAGGAAGTACAGGGATCGCGCTTTCTTTTAGCAATTGATAGCCAGCAGGTTCCGATTTAGCCTCAGATGGAAGATTAACCCACAATTGCACCATATCTAACACACCGCCTTCTTTGGTAAATGCATCAGAATGATATTCTTGGTGTAAAATACCTGATGCCGCGGTCATCCATTGCACGTCACCAGGGCCGATTACGCCACCTTCTCCGGTGGAATCATGGTGTGCAACTTCACCTTTATAAACGATAGTGACCGTTTCAAACCCACGATGAGGGTGTTCACCGACACCACGATTATGTCCTTGAGATGCAGGAAAATCAGTAGGGCCTGCTCTATCTAAAAGTAAAAATGGGTTTAAATACTTACCATGATTACCATAACTAAAGAGTGAGCGAACATGAAAACCATCACCAACCCAATGTTGACGAGGCGCTTTATAAATACCTATGATCTTTTTCATAAAATGTTCCTATAAAATTTCTATAGGGCCTATTTTAGAGCGACTAATATATTTAAGTAGTGCCAAAAATAGGTTTCATCATCCTAAAAATAGAACAATAATAAAATGTTTCAGTGTTCTATTTTTAGAATAGTGTTTATCAGAATTGCTACTACCGAGCTTTTAATTAATTGATTATTGTTTATTACAACGAAAGAGAAACAATATAAAAATGTTTTTCTCTAATATTGTTCTTCAATCATGTTAATAATCAACTTTATTAATTAAAAGGAATAAATAAATGAGCACTCCAGCAAATTTTAATGGTCAGCGCCCTGTAATTAATCCAGAAGATGCTGTTATGTTATTAATTGATCACCAAAGTGGTTTATTCCAAACGGTTGGTGATATGCCAATGACTGAATTACGAGCGCGTGCTTCAGTATTAGCAAAAATAGCAACATTAGCTAACATGCCTGTTATTACAACGGCTTCTGTACCACAAGGTCCTAATGGTCCATTAATTCCTGAAATTCACCAAAATGCACCGCATGCGAAATATATTGCACGTAAAGGTGAAATTAATGCTTGGGATAATCCAGAGTTTGTTGAAGCCGTTAAAGCAACAGGCAAAAAGCAATTAATTATTGCCGGTACTATTACGAGTGTTTGTATGGCATTCCCTGCAATTAGTGCCGTTGCTGAAGGTTATCAAGTCTTTGCAGTGATTGATGCATCAGGTACTTACAGTAAAATGGCTGAAGAAATTACCTTAGCTCGCGTCGTTCAAGCGGGTGTAGTACCGATGGATACCGCAGCAGTTGCTTCTGAAATTCAAAAAACATGGAACCGTGCTGATGCAGCAGAATGGGCACAAGCATATACTCAGATTTTCCCTGCTTATCAGCTATTAATTGAAAGTTATAGCAAAGCTCAAGATGTATTAAAAAATAACGAAGTTTTAGATTCTCAGCGTTAATTAATTTTTAACTCTCTTTGTACTTTGTATTCTCTGTGTTTAAAAATGCCTATAAAGTATTTTCTTTATGGGCATTCTTTTATAAAAATATATTAGGAAAATATAATGAAACTTATTTTATCTGCCATCATATCATCATTATTACTTGTGCCAGCAGTACAAGCTAATGAATATAAACTTGAACCAACGCATACTAAAGCCATGTTTTATATTGATCATTTTGGGACTTCAACTAACAGTGGTGGTTTCTATGAAATTGAAGGTGATTTAACCTATTCACCAGAAAACAATATAGGAAAAATAAACGTTTCTATTCCAGTTAAAACATTAAATACGGGTTTAACGGCATTTGATAATCATGTGAAAAGTGCCGATATCTTAGATGCAGATAAATACCCAACAATTCAATTTTCTTCAACAAAATGGTATTTCTCTGATAATAAACCCACATCCATTGAGGGGCTATTAACGATGAAAGGAAAAACATTGCCAGTTAAATTAACAACAACCAAGTTTAATTGTTATGAAAGCCCTGTGTTTAATGCGCCAGTCTGTGGTGGTGATTTTGAAACAACCATTAAACGTTCAGATTGGGGTGTGGACTTTTTAGTTAAAGAAGGGATGGCTGATAATATGACATTAAAAATTCAAGTAGAAGCAATTAAGCAGTAACTTAAGTCATATATTAAATATTCTTTCTATTTTAAAAGCCTTATTAAATACAAGGCTTTTTTGTTATTTGATAAAATAAAATGTAATTAAAAATAAAGGTTAATTTGAAAATTTAAGAAAGAAAAATAGCCTTTTTTTATTTGTTGATAATAATTATTTATTGCTGTATGTTATAAAATTGTAACTTACAAATCATTTCTCTTTGTTTTATTTGAAAATTATAGCTTAATGATTGTTTCTTGTTCGTTAAATTCCCCTCTAGAGTTTTTGATTTTATTCCTAAACCAATAAACTTTTCTCATCATAATTTATTTAATAAATATCGTTCCATTAAATAAAAATTTTTTACAATAAATAAGTGTGACTTCTATCACTCTACATTTTGATATTTCTTCAGTATGTTTATACGCAGAGATTAGAAATTAATAAATCAGACATTTATTTATATTGCTTAATAACTTAAGCAAATAGGCTTCTTATTATCAAAAAAACGAAATGCAAATAGATATGTGCTGTTACATATATTAAATGCGTTAAGGATATCATAATGATCCATGCTTTTATTAAAAAAGGGAGCTTTCAGGATTCAGTAAGCCTGATGATTATTTCCCGAAAATTAAGTGAAGCCCCAGAGGTGGAAGAAATTTCCGTCATGATGGGAACACCAGCGAATAAATCTCTTCTTGATGTCACCGGTTTCTGGCATGACATGTTTAACGAAGCAACACCGAATGACATTTGTGTTTCGATTAAAGCGGAATCAGACGATCCAGCCATTATCGACATGATTTCTACTGCGTTGGAAGAAGCACTTGCAGAAATTGCAAGCGGTCAAAAAGGCGGCAACAAATTAACGACAGTACGTAGCTGGCGTACCGCTAAACAAAAAAGCACTAATGCCAATATGTTGCTCATCTCTATTGCTGGTGAATATGCTGCTGAGCTAGCAGATACTGGTTTAGAAGATGGTTGTAACGTTATGCTGTTCTCTGACAACGTATCTATCGCAGATGAAAAAGCATTAAAAGAAAAAGCAGCGGCGAAAGGTCTGATCGTTATGGGACCTGACTGTGGTACGGCAAATATTGCAGGTGCTCCTCTTGCTTTCGCTAACATTGCACCGAAAGGCTCAATTGGTATTGTTGGCGCATCAGGTACTGGTATTCAAGAAATTACCTCTCAAATCGTTTTACAACGCCAAGGTATTTCTCACTCAATTGGTTTAGGTGGTCGTGATTTAACAGAGCAAATTGGTGGTATCAGTGCAATCACTGCTATCAATATGCTGGCAGCTGATCCTAATACTCGTGTTATTGCTTTTGTTTCTAAGCCACCAGCACCGGCTGTTCGTCAAAAAATCATTGCAGAAATGAAACGCCATAATAAACCGATTGTGGCTCAATTCTTAGGAACAACACCTGAGAAATTCCAAGACGACAATATCTATTTTACTCGTACTTTAGATGAAACCGCACGTATTGCGGCTGAATTAGCGCGTGTTGAAGATATCGCAGCAGAATTACCAAAAGTTGCAGGTAAGAAAATCATTGGTCTTTATGCTGGCGGTACGTTAGCGGCTGAGTGCGCCATGTTGTTATCTGAAAAACTTAATGTTGAAGTCGATAACGAGCATAAACAAGGCACGATGCTAGATGCAGACGGCCACAAAATTATCGATATGGGTGATGACTTCTATACACAGGGTAAACCACACCCAATGATTGACCCATCTACACGTAACAAATTTATCAGTGAGCTAAGCAATAAAACAGAAGCTGGCGTGTTACTGGTTGATTTTGTTATTGGTTATGGTGCAACTCAAGATCCAGCCGGCGCGTTAATCCAGGAAATCAAAAAACTGAATGAGAAACGTGGCGAAGCTAATCCACTGATCACTATCGCAACCATCACTGGTACTGAAGACGATCCACAAAACCGTAGCGAACAGCAAAAACAGCTGAAAGAAGCGGGCATTATTGTGATGGATACGTTGCCAGAAGCCGTTTTATTAGCAAAAGAATTAATCCAGCCACATCCAGCAGAAGCACATGCTGAAGTGTCGCCACTGCTTAACGGGATCTCTGTGATCAACGCAGGATTACGTAGCTTTGCAGACGATCTGCAATCAAGTGGCACCCCTGTTGTTCATTATCAGTGGGCACCTGTCGCAGGTGGCAATAAAAAACTGGCTGAAATATTAAAGAAATTGAAATAAGGAATTGCAGATATGTACTCAACTATCGAACAAGCGAATGAAGCAGTTATCGAACGTATCCGTGAAGCCCGCCCTCACTGGTGTGATGTTAGCTTAGCAAAAGAAGTTGTTCCTGCTTTAGAAACAGGTAAAAGATTACTTCATGCTGGTCCTCCAGTAACTTGGGGCGAAATGAGTGGTCCTGTTCGCGGTGCATGTATCGGCGCTTCTTTATTTGAAGGCTGGGCAGAAACTGAAGAGCAAGCATTAGCTATGTTGGAAGCAGGTGAAATTGAGTTTATTCCTTGCCATAACGTAAATGCAGTAGGCCCAATGGGCGGTATTACTTCTGCTCATATGCCAATGCTGGTTATCAAAAACCACATTCATGGTAACTACGCTTACTGCAACATGAATGAAGGTATTGGTAAAGTGATGCGCTTCGGTGCTTACGGCCCAGATGTGCAAGAGCGTTTACATTGGATGCAAAATAGCTTAGCACCAGTATTAAAAGCAGCGATTGCAACGTTTGAAAACGGTATCGATCTGACTGCAATTATGGGTCAAGCAATTACGATGGGTGATGAATTCCACCAACGTAACATCGCTGCATCTGCACTGTTACTGCGTCAGCTGGCACCAGTATTAGGCACTTTAGATTTCGAAGAAGCTGAAATCACAAAAGTGACTAAATTCCTGAGCATTACAGACCAATTCTTCCTGAACTTAGCAATGGCTTACTGTAAAGCGGCGATGGATGCTGGTGCTCAAATCAAGCAAGGTACTATCGTCACTGTAATGACACGTAATGGTAGCAACTTTGGTATCAAGATCAGCGGAATGGGTGACCAATGGTTTACCGCTCCAGTAAATACACCACAAGGTCTGTTCTTCTCTGGTTTTAGCCAAGCAGACGCAAACCCAGATATCGGTGACAGTGCAATCACTGAAACTTTTGGTATTGGTGGCGCAGCAATGGTTGCGGCTCCTGGTGTAACACGCTTTGTTGGTGCATCTGGTGGTATGGATGCAGCGCGCGAAGTGACTGAAGAAATGGCTGAGATCTACCTTGCTCGTAACATGATGTTGCAAATTCCGACTTGGGATTTCCAAGGTGCATGTTTAGGCTTAGATGCACGTCGCGTTGTTGAAACAGGGATCACTCCACTGATTAATACGGGTATTGCACATAAAGAGCCGGGTGTTGGTCAGATTGGTGCAGGTACTGTACGCGCACCTTTAGGCTGCTTTGAAAAGGCGATAGTTGCTCTTGCTGAAGAGCTAGGTATCGACGCTTAATCTCGTTTTCTAACGACAAAGTAGCAGCAATAAAGGGGGCATTATGCAAATTCAAGCACTTCAAACCAGCCAGCATATCACTGACTTTGAAGGTGAGATTAAATGTGTGGGCATTTATGACCATGCTTTGAATTTCATTTGCCCTCAACAACGCTTAATCACTTTTCATCGTGAAGGAAGAGGATTAAGCCCGATGGGATGGTTACTGAAACAAGATGACTTTGATTATTTTGCAAAACAGTGCCATCCCTCGATGGCGATGAACCTTAAAAATCATCAAGCAACACTCGCAAATAAGCTCACATTGATCGCAGGTCAAAGTGAGAATTTGCGCTTACAAGATAAAGCGGATTTAGATTTGCGTTGGTTAGAAAGTTTTTTTTCTCTGTTATCACCCGCGATTGCAACGGGGTTATATGGATCACTGAAAAATTACCGTCAAATCGCGCAACTCTGTGAAATTAAGTTATTAACTAAGCTGTTTCATAATCAGCTATTAGGCAATGCTGTTAACTGGGCTATTTTTACAGGGAAAGGCCCCGGATTAACACCAAGTTCAGATGATATGCTGGTGGGTATGTTATTTGCACATTATTTAGTCGAGCCAGAAAATAAACTTAATCATTTTTTTAATAACACACCGCCTTTATCTGAATTGACCACTATTGTCAGTAAGCATTATTTGGAATATGCCACACAGGGAATATTTTCTACCTATCTCATTCAACTAGGTAAAAAAATAAAGAATAAAGAGATTATTTTTAAGGATATGTTGGAAATACTCTCTATTGGTCATCATTCCGGCGCGGATACATTACTGGGATTATGGATTGGTTACCAAGCTAAAAAACAACAACAGCATATTTATTAATTTTTTTAATAAAAGAATTTATATAAACATTCGGATACGGATAATTATGAAAACAATTGTTATTGCTTTAGGCGGAAATGCATTATTGCAACGCGGAGAAGTTTTGTCTGCTGAAAATCAATATAAAAATATTGAATTGATGTCAGAGACAATTAATAAATTAGCTAAAGAGTATCGTGTTGTATTAGTACACGGTAATGGGCCTCAAGTTGGATTACTTGCGCTACAAAACCTTGCGTATCAAGATGTTCCTGCATATCCATTGGATATCTTAGTAGCAGAAAGTCAAGGTATGATTGGTTATATGATGATGCAAAAAATTAATCAAAATAACCCTGAACAAGCTATTACAACGGTAATGACTCGAGTTTCAGTGGATATTAATGATGAAGCATTTAATGACCCAAGTAAATTTATTGGCCCTATTTATGATGAAGCTGATAAAGAAGAATTAATTGCTAAGTATCAATGGACATTTAAACAAGACGGTAAACATTATCGCCGTGTTGTTCCATCACCAACACCGAAAAAGATTATTGATATCGAGGCAGTAAGACTTTTATTAGATAAAGGTCATATTGTTATTTGTGGTGGCGGCGGTGGTATTCCAGTCAACAATTCAAATAATGAATTTATTGGTAGTGAAGCTGTTATTGATAAAGATTTAACTGCGGCTTTAATTTCTCGTGAATTAAATGCAGAGCACTTTGTGATTTTAACAGAGGCTGATGCTATTTATAAAAATTGGGGTACACCAGAACAAGCTGCAATTCGTGAAGCAACACCAGAAGAACTTGCACCAATGGCTGTCGCTGATGGCGCAATGGGACCAAAAATTATGGCAGTGAGTGATTTTGTTAATGCAACAGGGCAACAAGCTCATATTGGTGCATTACAAAATATTCAACAAGTTATTGAAGGTCAGTCTGGCACTTTAATTTATAAGTCTTAATAAAAATTCTTTCAGGAGCGTCATTATGAACGATGCACAAGTGAATGAGAAAGGCAAAGTCCCTTATTGGGTCAAACTGACCATTATCTTCTTCTTTGGTTGGATTGCGCTGTATGGTAGCCGTGCCATTGTTGGTCCTTTAATGGTAAATATTGGTGCTGAGTTTGATCTGTCTAAAGCTCAACTTGGCTCCATCATGAGTATTTTCTTTATCGGATATACTGCACTAAATATTCCATCAGGCATGATTGGTGACTATTTAGGTAAGAAAAAAGTATTAGTAACAGGTGTTGTTCTCTTTGGTGGATTTACCATCATTGCGGGTATGATGCCAACTTACGTGACCTTTATGTTTGCATGGGTCATGGTGGGGATATTCCAAGGTTTCTATTATGGCCCTCAGTATGGTTTATCTTCAGAAGCGATACCAAAGCATCGTATTACATTAGGTAGTGCGATTATTAATAGTGGTATGGCATTTGGTCTGTCTATTGGTTATTACATCTCAAGTATTTCTGTTGGTGAGATGGGAATGAGCTGGCGTGCTCCGTTCTATATTATTGGTGTGCCAATCATTATCATTGGTTTAGTGATGTTATGGATCATCAAAGATAAGCCAAAAGGACAACCTGCGACAGAAAATGGCGCTCCAAAACAGAAAGTTAAGCTGACATTTAAAGATTTATTTGGTAATCGCAATATCAACCTTGCGTATGTCACCATCTTTTGTTCAATCTATGGCTTCTTTGTATTAGTAACTTGGTTACCGTACTACTTAGAGACTGAGCGTGGAATTACAGGAACTCAAATTTCAACTATCGCATCATTAATGCCATGGTTTGCTATTCCTGGTTCACTTATTTTTAGCTGGGTTTCAGATAAAATTGGTCGTCGTAAACCTGTATTACTGATCATGTTACCGTTGTCATTAGTCGCTATTCTTGCTGTACCAATGTCAGAATCAATGCCTGTATTAATCGGTGCTCTGATCCTTTACGGTATTGTAGGTAAAATCAGTACAAACCCAGTACTTGTTGCTGTGGTTGCAGATAACTCACCGCGACATGCACTAGGTACATCGTTTGGTGTTTATAACTGTATCGGTATGTTGGGCTCTGTTTTTGCACCAACATTAACAGGTTTCTTATCAGACAAAACAGGTAGCATGGACTCTGGTTTCTACTTTGCCGCTATTCTGATTTGTATCGGTATTGTGGCAAGTCTCTTTATTAAAGAAAGCAACAACAATAATGAAGAAGCTAAAGCGTAGTACGCTATTCAGATAATCACTGAATAAACAGTAAAAGGGCAAACTTCGGTTTGCCTTTTTAATTTAAAGGATCGTAAAACGATTGCACGCTAGGATGATTTTGCTTAAACAACTCCACTAAATAACTTACCACAGCGCCTTTTTTATCTTCACACCATGCTAATGATAGAGGGGAGTTATGACGACGATTTTTCACTTCTTTTGCAATTAGCTGTCCGCTATCAATAAGCGGTTTACATAAACTTAATGGCAAAAATCCTATTCCCACGCCTTTTAAATGGCAGGCTAATTTGGTGTGTAAATCAGGTACACGAATTTCATGCTGACCTGATAAGCGCCATGCAGTGCGTTTAGAAAGATGACGAGAGGTATCTTCGACGTTTACAGCAGAATACATACGCATTTGGTCATCACTTAATATACCACTAACATTGGCTAAAGGATGATTAGGCGCGACAACAAATTGCCATTGAATTTCGCCCATTGCACAAATGTTAATATTATTCTTAAGGGATTCATTACCAGTAACGCCGATAGCAAAATGATAATCTTCGTTAATAAGCGCATCCCAAACACCCATATAGACTTGGCGAGTAATATGAAACTGAGTAGAAGGAAAGCGTTGATGAAGACAAGCCAACATACTGGCAACCGCAGTGCGATCATAGAGTAGATTATTGATGACAATATTCACTTGATGTTCGACACCCGCGTTCATTTGCTGAAGTTCCACAGGCATTGACTCTAACCATACAATCCATTGACGACATTTTTCTAATAGATATTCGCCCGCGGGTGTCAGTGTAACGGTTCTTGTGGTGCGATTAAAAAGTTGTGTACCGATATTTTCTTCTAATGTTTTTATACGGTAACTAATTGCTGCTGATGTTTTATGAAGCACATCGGCTGCTTTGGTAAAACTTTGGCAATCGGCGACCTGTATAAAGGTACGTATCATTTCTTGGTCTAACATATCTTTTGTCCTGGTAATAAGAGAGGCAAAATATCAGCAGATAATGCTGAACTAAAAAAAGCAAACAGAGCAAAGCTTACCTATTTTTTTTGAGGTCTATACCGCAAAGTAAGACAACTTCTTATCGTGTTAATGGATGTTATTATTTTTGGCTTATTGTTGTTCGCCGTATGAAGTTTTGATTATTTATAGATAAGCGATAAAGCATACTAACAAAAAATTTCATCAGATGATGGGCGCAAATAAGAATATCTGTATTCTATTTGTGTGATTGCTTTCACGTTTCACTCATCCTTTTACTGACGAAGTTAAGATATCAGTAAAAGGTGGTGATAGTCAGAATAAAAAGTGGATCATCACTGAGATGCCAAAAATAGAGATCACGCTATTTTAAATGGATAGGTAAAAAAGAGCAGGTGAGTCAGATTAAGTGCAAAGTGAAAAGCGGTTGAAACCCAAAGCCGACCACTCCACATCCATGCTAATCCATAAATAATACCCGCCAGTGAAGCAAATATAATTAACAGTAATCCGCCTGCAAAATGCGCTAATCCAAAGATAATGGCTGCTATTAATAGCGCAACATAAGGGGGAAGATAACGTGATAATGTTTGTTGAATAACACCTCTAAATAAGGCTTCTTCAGCAAGTGATACAAAAAAGAGGTTAGCGAGAATAAAGGCAGGTAACCATGATGGTAAATGTAATTCAATCGCCAATCCTCCCAGCTTTACAGCGATCAATAATAGTGCAGGAATGGCAATAATTAGCATTGCCCACTGTAATTTATTTGCTTTTTTTAATGGATCGCAGACAAAAAGTGTAGGAATAAAAATCAGAAGAATAAAAGGTAATAATGCTTTATCGGCATTGAAATAAAAAGAAAAAGGGGCGCTTTTCATCCCTATAATGGCATGTGAAAGGTAACGTAAATTGTTAAAACCAGGAATAAGGTGAAAAGTTAATCCACTGGCAATAATAACAAGTGCGAGAATGATGATTGCTCTAAGTAGAGGCTGTTTTTTATAGCGAGAATAGGCGAACGCGAGTAAGAGAATGCTAAAAATAACTGGCAAGGTTTGCCATGTAATAACACCTGTTATAAATGCGCTAAGCGCTGTAAATATCAATGTAATAAACGCAAGCGTGCGATTGAAACCCAGAAATAATAAAGAAAAAGCAAGAAATAGCCAAGTGATCATAATTGTAAAGGATCTAAAATAAAAAGGAGCGCTAGGGTAAAAGATAGCAGCCTTCTAGGCTATCATTATAAATAAAAAAGTAGAGAAATCAGACCTGTTTACTCGCTGTATTTTTATTTAATATTTTGATTTATATATAGAATATATAATATTGATTTTTAATCTAAAATTAAAACAAATGTTTAATTTATATAATGATAGTCAATTTGTGATATTAAATTAGTGAGTTATTAGCATGAGTAAACAGAGAATATAAAAATGCCGATGGTTTAATATCGGCATTTGAGTCTACATTGGGCTAGTTTTATTTTTGATTAAACAAAGGAAAACTAAACGTAAAAATAGCGAATAACATGGAAGAATATAGGTGCTGCAAAGCAGAGCGAATCCATTCTATCCATCATGCCACCATGACCTTCGATCATCGTACCAAAATCTTTTACGCCACTGTCTCGTTTGATTGCAGACATACATAAACCACCCGCAAAACCTGCCAATGTAATGACTAAAGAGAGTAAAAATGCCGCCCACCATGAGAACGGTGTTGCCCACCATAACATCATGCCAATAAGGCTGGCGGAGATAATTCCACCAAAAAAACCTTCCACTGTTTTATTTGGACTTAATTTAGGCACGATAGGATGTTTGCCAAATAATTTACCAAACACATATTGAAGTACGTCAGAAACTTGCACCACTATCATTAAGAAGAGCAGTAAATTGATATTACGGCCTTCAAAACCTTCTATTGGTAACATTAAAAGTGCAGGCGCATAACTTAGGCAATAAATTGCTATCATCACGCTCCATTGTACTTTTGCCATACGTTCTAAGAAGTGGCGAGTGTCACCTGAAAGTGCCATACGTGTTGGTATTAATAAGAAGGCGTAAACCGGGATAAACACCGCCATTAAGTTATACCATTGCACGCCAACAAGAATGTATTGGATAGGTAATATAACGAAGAAGCACCAAAAGAGCGCTTCATGGTCGCCACGATGTGTGGGCGTTAAGGTGATCAGTTCGCGTAATGCAAGCCATGAGATAATGGTAAATAGGACGACAGAGCCAATTGCTCCAATTCCTATGGCAACACCTGCGATAATACACATTACCCACCACGCGTTGATCCTTGAATTAAGATTAGTGATAGTGGATGTAGGGCCTTTTACGGCAGCTAAAATAGCACCAATAATGCTGGCGACAATTAAGAAAGAGAAGAGCCCGATAAAGATCCATAGGACTTCATTATTAATACGTTCCATTGTGTAGCTCCTCTAACGCACTTTTTGCTCTTACCAGAAACTCTTGTTTACTTTCATTTTCATGAGTGGAGCCAATAGGAGCACCAAAAATCGCACTGCAAATAACAGGAACAACTAAGCGAGAACCTTTAGGGAGGACTCGATTTAAGTTTTCCAGATAAATAGGGACTAATTGCACATTCGGATTTTTACGAGAAAGATGCCAAAGACCCGCTTTAAAGTCTTGAATAGATTCGCCGTTACCTCGAGTACCCTCAGGAAAGATAATTAAAGAATCACCTCGGTCTAAAATTTCTTGCATCAGAGCAAGTGCGTTGACTTTATTTGGTGTCGATGATGCTGAGTCATTAGCCGGTTGTTCTACGATCTCTTCACAAGAATTTTCTTCTTGTGGAAAATTCATTTTGGCAGCATGACGAGGAATAAGGATAGCTCTAAAGATGCGACGAGATAAATAACGGCGTAAGCGGTTTTTATTCCAATAATCTTCAGCGGCAACCGGATGAACATAAGGGCGAATATTGGGCGAAAGACAAGACCAAATAACTAAGCCATCAAGATGACTAGAGTGGTTAGCGTAATAAATACAAGGTGTATCTTTCGCAATAGGAGAGGTTTGTTTAGCGCGAATACCCGTTAAGAATCGACAAATAGAGACTAAAACGGATGATACCACTTTTGCATCTAAAGCAAGTTTTCCATTTTTCATTAATCAGACACCTTGTGCTAAATCCCGTAAAATTCGACGGGTTCTGAAAATTGTGGTCAGCGTTGAACCTAAAATAATAATCCATAATGAAATAAAAAAGAGCCATATTCCCCAAAGACTCGGAATAAATGCAGCAATAACAGAAACAGTAGTTAATAGCGCCATTCGGTGTTGTTTTGCCATAGGACCTGTAAATTGTTGGTCTAATCCACAAGCACCACCTAATACGCGAACATAAGCGGTCATTACCGCAAAAAAAGCGCCCACCCAGCTCAACGTAATTGCCGTAGAAAAGTCAGAGGAGAGTCCATAACCGACACCTAGAATAATTAAAGTATCGGCAATTCTGTCAGGTAATTCATTATAGACAGCACCTACTGGGCTTTTCATGCCGCCTTCGACGGCAACCATACCATCTAATAAATTACAAATTAGGCGACCTTGGATCATGATAGCTCCAAGTATCAATAAAATTGAGCGTAATAATCCAGATGTGTAAAAGAGAGCACAAAAGAGTGATAAGCCTGCAAGTAATGCAAATACGACACTAAACACAGAAATACCATTAGGGGGTGCCCCTTTTTGTTGTAAGTAGCGACTGCACTTTGTAGCCCAGTTTGTTTGCCTTGCTTTTATAGGACGACGGTTTTTATCTTGAGCGTTCATTTTTCTTTGTAAAAGGCGAGTTAGGAAGGTATAGCATAAGGGTATTTGTACAAAGTGAGAATAAGAATAAACGTATAAGTTTATCTTATATTTTTTTTATGCCGATTAATTCCATTTTGTTATGCTCATATTAAGACTATAAATCAATCAGTAATAATCATTTGTTTTTCTAGGTGTTAATACTTATTCAAATCTAGTGCATTATACTTACATGATAAGATCATTTAATGATGCTCTTTATTTGAGTATTATTAAGTAGAAATGGTAAATAATGTATTACGTTAATTAAACTATAAAGAGAATAAATTTCTTAAGTAAAAGGGAGTATAAAGGGAAATACTTATTATTATTTCTTATTTTACTGTTTAAATAATCGCAATTAAAACACTTCGATTAGAATATTCTTATAAGTAATTTTTTGTTTAAAATGAAAATCAAAACGCATAAACAGTCTTTAAATGGGCATAAAAAAAAGAGACAGGAATTCCTTTTGTATTATTTTTTAATCATTAATAATTTTCTTCGTAAAATAAGAATAAAGAAAATGAGAAACTAAAAATGAGAATACTCATCTTTATAATAAGTAAAAAATGATTTATATCAAATGAAGAGCTTCATTTATTCTTATATTGCTATTGTTAATAAAAAACAATCATAATAGTTATTAATAATAGCGATTATGAAAATAATATATACAAGTGTTTTAAATTGAAATTAAACGAACACTAATGAAAGGGTGGCATCAAAATAAGTTGCCGCCCTTTCTATCGTAGAATGGTGTTTAACGTATTAATTATTCCCATATTAGGTGTAATTCATCCAAAATAGAATATTTTTAGAAGTACAGCTTTCTCTCATTAATAAAATATAATGAAAATAAAACAGGTCATATCGTTATATCGCTAGATAATACAACCCATTGATAAATAGAAATCACATTGTAAATCAACTTGCTCTTAAGTCATATTTCTTAAAGAAATCATATTCTTGAACTAATTGTGGTAGTGATCTTATTTTCAATTTTGTATACATATTTGAACGATGTACTTCAACGGTACGAGGCGATAGAGAAAGTTTTTCTGCCGCTTCTTTGCTCGTATTCCCCTCAAGGATCATCTCCATAACCTCTTTTTCTCTATTAGATAACTTACCAAATTTATCTTTTAGAGATATATATGTTCGGAATTGCTCAACTTCACTTTCATAATGTAGGAAAGATTCCGAGACAATATTAAGAAGTTCATTCACATTTAGAGGGCGAGTTAAATATTCAAAAGCCCCTGATTTAAATGCGCTACGACAACTCTCAATGGAACTATCCCCAGAAATAATAATAACAGGGATGATGTTTCTCAATTTATTGAGTTCTTTAATCAGTGCAATTGATGGCGCTGCACTGCTTTTTGTATTAATTATGATGCACTCTTTATGAGCTCCTTTTGTCGATGAAAAATAGTATTTCAAGAAAGCCTGTTCATTTGAATAGGTTTTCACATTCGCCGCTAAAGAAGAAAGAACGGCTTTAAGTTGAACTTTTGTACTGTCATCTTCAAAAGTGATTAAGTGGATTATTGATTCCATATGTTGCTCCTGGTTTTACTCTGCTCTTTCACTAAAAGTGAATGAGTAACGAAATTTGACTAATTTATAAGTTTTTTATGTAGGGTGACATTCACGCAACGGAGCCATATTCAGAATATATCAAATTAAAAATGATTAATACTTCTGTATTATATTATAGATAAAATATCAGAACTTTGTTTTGTTTCAATATTTGTATTTTATAGATAAGAATAATTCATTTCTATAATGAAGGAAGGAGATAACTATTATTAATTGTAACTAGGTTTTTTCTCGTAAGTGATTTTAACTATATTAAACTCATTTAATAAGTAAAAAAATAATATATTTAGGTGTCTTTTTATGAGGCAATTAATAGTCGCATTTAGTTACAATTCAATTCCCTTTGTGGCTTTTTGACTTTACTTCTTGTAAAATAGCACTTTATTTCTATTGATCCTTTTTAATAAACCAATCGAGCCAATGCTATGGCGTCACTGAAAGATGTAGCTCGACTTGCATCCGTTTCTTTGATGACAGTCTCAAGAGCGATTAATAACCCTGAGTTATTAAAACCAGAAACACTGAAACAAGTCCAAAATGCGATTGATCAACTTAACTATGTTCCAGATTATTCTGCACGAAAAATTCGTGGGCAAGGAACAAAAGTATCATCAATTGGTGTTCTGGCAATTGATACCGCAACGACACCATTTTCTGTGGAAATGATTTTATCGATAGAGCAAACCGCAAGAGAATTTGGCTGGAGTTCATTTGTTGTCAATTTAACTGCGCAAGATTGTTATGAAAATGCCATTTGGCAGCTTTTAGCTCAACGTCCAGATGGAATTATTTATACCACGATGGGCTTGCGTGAAATCACCGTGCATGAAAAGTTGCTTGATAAGAATTTAGTGTTAGCAAACTGCTTGGATAAAACGCACGCTTTTCCAACTTATATTCCCGATGATTATCATGGGCAGTATTTTGCGATGAAAAAGGTCATCGAAAAAGGGTATCGCCGCCCTTTATGTTTCTATATACCTGAAGAGTCTGTTGCAGGTCCTATTCGTCGTAAGGCTGTTGAAGATGCTTGGCAAGAGGCTGGGCTACCATTGGCGAACTTACAACAATATACGATGATGTTTGGAGATGAGCACTATCGTGATGTGATTGAAATATTGAAAAAGCATTGTGTTCAACAAAAAGCAGATTTTGATATTCTCATTTGTGGTAATGACCGTATTGCATTTCTAGCGTATCAAGTTTTACTTTCTATGGGATTACGTATTCCAGAGCAAGTGGCTGTTTTGGGTTATGACAATATGATTGGTACAGGAGAGCTGTTTTATCCACCATTAACAACGGTACAATTGCCTCATTATGAATTAGGTAAAGAAGCGACGTTGCATATCATTCAAGAACGGAACCATAGAGATACAGTACACGTACCTTGCCAATTAGTTGAACGTGAGTCTATTTAAAGACTCACGTCTTACTTAACTTATCAATATCAGTAAATACTATTTAACTGCCAATATTCACCATTAATCAGTGTTGCATCACCGTTCATGGCAAAAAGACGTAATGTACGAGCATCTTGTTGAGCATAATATCGACTGCTAAAGGTGAACTCACCTTTGTTTACAAAGATTTCAATTGATGAGCGATCAATGAAAATACGTAAATTCAATTCACAACCTTCAGGTAATGGAATACTTCGAGCGCCACTGATATTGTGCTGAGGATAATGACGATTAAGAACTAACCGGTGTGATTGATTATCAACAAAGAGCTCAAGTCCTTCACCTAGCCATAAGCCGAATTTTTCAGCGTTACTGTTTAAAGATAATGTTAAGTCGAGTTCGATAGCTGGGGTGTTATCGAATAGCTCTATGGATTGATTACTGAGTGTTAATGGCTGGATAGACTGTTTTTCTTGGCGCAATGATTCGACTTCTTTAATGGGGATCATGCGTAAGCGATTTTTGGATTTATCAAAAGTGATTTCACGAGGGAGCGTAAAACAGCCAGACCAAAATTCAGATTTTGAAGGCATGGGCGAATTCCACATATCCATCCATCCCATAGAAACGCGACGACCATCAGGTGTCGTAAATGATTGTGGCGCATAATAGTCATGGCCATTATCAAGTTCAATAAAATGCCCTTGTAGTTTAAAGGGTTGGTTTGGTGACCACTGACCAATTAATGCACCAGATTGAAAGAGGTTGCGATATTGATAGCCTTCGGCTCGTTTTCCTTGTGGTGAGAAGACGATTGCAAATTCATTTTCTTGGCTAATAGGGAAGAAATCAGGGCACTCCCACATATAGACATTTTTATCATCCGTTTTTCCTAAAACAGTGTAATCATTGTTCCACCGCTGATCTTCCACAAATAAGGTGTCGCTAGAGAAGAGTAGGACTTGTCCTTGATCTTTTTCATCACGAGCACCAACAACCATCCACCATTTACCTTCTTGATACCAAACTTTAGGATCACGAAAATGCATATAACCTTTAGGGGGTTCTAAAACGATCCCTTTTTTCTCAAAATGAATACCATCTTCACTGATAGCAACACATTGCGCTTCATAGATTTGGCTATCATCACCTTCGTCTGCTAACCAGTTGTGTCCTGTATAGAAAAGATAGAGTTTGCCTTCATGGCTAATGGCTGATCCTGAGAAACAACCACTTTTGTCGTAGTCATCCCCTGGTGTTAATGCAATAGGTTGGTGTTGCCAGTGGATCATATCGGTACTTGTGGCATGTCCCCAATGCATAGGTCCCCAATCTTGGGAATAAGGATGGTGCTGATAAAAAGCATGATATAAACCATCATGATAAATAAGACCATTAGGATCGTTTAACCAACCCGCAGGTGCGGCCAAATGAAACTGGGGATAAAATTTATTGCCTCGTTTTTCAATCAAGGTATTTAAGGCTTTTGTTGATTGTTCTAAGCGGTGTTTCATATCATTATCCTTATTATATGTCAGAGTTATTAGTGTGTTTTTAAGATCACTGAAAGGGTAAAGAACAGATGTAATCACACTATTACTCTTGTTGTTAACGATAACATTTATAGTGAAAAAAATACGATATATGAGATTGACTTTATCATATTATCTTATTATGTTAACGTTATCAGTGTGGATTTACGAGCAATATCTTTATTTATTCGTTATGAATAGCCATAAAAACAGAATATAGTTAAGAAAAATAATTGCTTATCTTCTGGAGAGATTATGAAAGTCTGGTCTTTAGGTGACGCTGTTGTTGACTTGATCCCATTGCAAAACATGCAATATGAAGCATGTGCTGGTGGTGCGCCAGTCAATGTTGCTGCTGGCGTTGCTAAACTCGGTCAACAAAGTGGTTTTATTGGGCGCGTAGGTGAAGATGCGTTCGGCCATTTTATGCAAAAAACACTGTTTGATCTGGGTGTTGATACTCGTGCAATGGAATTTGATGAGTTTCACCGTACCAGTACTGTTCTTGTCTCTTTACAAGAAAATGGTGAGCGTGATTTTACTTTCTTAGTTGCTGAGTCTGCTGATCAATTTTTAACAGAAAAATCTTTACCTGCATTTGAAAAAGATATTTTGCATTTTTGCTCTTTAGCATTAGTGAATCCCATTTGTCGCTCGACCTTAGATTGTGCGATCAAAAGTATTAAAGAAAGTGATTCACTACTGAGTTTTGATATTAATTTACGTCCTCAAATGTGGCGTGATCATGAAGAAATGCGTGAAATTATCGATAATTATGCGCATAAAGCAGACATATTAAAATTATCAGAAGATGAGCTAACATGGATGACACAAGAAGTGACATTGAATAATGCACTCAAAAAATTAGAAATTTATCCCGCTCGTTTAAAAGTGATCACTCAAGGCTCTAAAGGTTGTTTAGTTTTAACGCCAAATACGCAAGTCGCATTTAGTGCCTTTACTGTCGAATGTATTGATACAACAGGTGCTGGTGATGCCTTTATGTCCGGTTTGTTAGCTGCGCTTGCTGAATATGGTTTTGCTGAAGATGAACAATATCTATCAAAAATAGTGACGCAAGCAGCTGCTTGTGGCGCTTTAGCCACCACTCAAAAAGGGGCGATAGCTGCGGCACCAAGTCGTAAAAAATTACATGATTTTGTTCAGCAACAACCACCTTTACATGTTAGGGAGATTTTCTAACAACTCATCCATTTTTTCTGGTTGTGGTTTTTACCACGGTTTTCCCTTAATGGTATTTTCCTATTCTCCATTTATAACTACTTTTCTCGGAGTGGTTATTTATGGAGATTTTTTTATCTCGTCTATTCGGTTGTGCTGATGTTTGATCAATCAATCAGCGATGCTGATCATATTGTTCTGTCTGTTTTAAGCGTATGATATTAAATCTTATTGACTTTTATTGATGGAACATTAAATGTGGGCTCAATCGGGCGCGGTATTAGCCATTTTTTCTTATATTCTTTGGGGAATAACCCCTCTGTTTTATCGGCTGTTACCCGGAGCACAACCGTTAGAAATGTTGGCTCAGCGTTTGATTTGGTCTATCCCTCTTTTATTACTCGTTCGACTCTTTATTAAAAATAGAACACGATGGCGCGCAGTTTTACAAGATAAGCGCTCTGTTTTTATGTGTCTATTTAGCTCAATGGCTATGGCAGTTTCTTGGTGTACGTTTACTTATGCATTAACACATCAACAAGTATTAGAAGCGAGTTTGGGGTATTTTATTAATCCGCTTTTCTCAATTTTATTAGGTGTGATATTTCTTAAAGAAAAGCTTAATCCAGCAGAAAAATGGGCTGTTACCTTAATTTGTGCAGGTGTGGGTTATCAATTATGGATGTACGGTGAATTGCCTGTATTGGCTATCATGATGGGTGGTGCATTTGCTGTATATGGCTTGATCCGCAAGTTTATTCGTTTTGATGTGATCACCTCTTTATTTATGGAAACACTTTGGTTAATGCCATTAGCAATAGGTGCCACTATTTGGTTGTTTATAACAGATAAAAGCGCACTACCTTCTGCTGATAATCTGACTCGTTTTTATTATATTCTCACTGCACCCGTCACTATACTGCCGTTATTGTTCTTTACCGCAGCAGTCAAACGAACCACATTAACTGTAATTGGATTAGCACAATATATTGAGCCTACTATTCAGTTTTTACTGGCTGTTTTCTTATTCCATGAAGCTTTTGATGAAGTAAAAGGTGTGAGTTTCTCTCTAATTTGGTTAGGGCTTTTATGCTGTATTTTAGCACTTATCCGAAAACGCCTGAATTATCTAAAAATTCAAAAAGGAAAACGTAGCCAAACAGTGTAATTATTTTATTTCTCTGTTTGATTATTTTTTTGTCTGGCTATTTTTCTATCAAGCTAAATCCGCTATGCTATATGAAAAGCAATCGTTTGCGTGATTGTGGTTTTTATTAATGGTGAGGATAAAAAATGACAGTGTTGGGTACGGCTCTTACGGCAAATGCAACAAAAGTGATGTTATTAGGTGCTGGCGAACTAGGAAAAGAAGTCGCGATAGAGTGCCAACGCTTAGGTATTGAAGTGATTGCAGTTGATCGCTATTTCAATGCTCCCGCTATGCATGTTGCACATCGCCATCATGTTGTAAATATGCTTGATATCGATGCATTAAAGCAAGTTATTGAACAAGAGCGACCTGATTTTATCGTTCCAGAAATTGAAGCTATTGCAACAACGTTACTGGTTGAATTAGAACAAGCGGGGCAAAAAATTGTTCCTTGCGCCCGTGCAGTAAAGCTGACTATGGATAGAGAAGGGATACGTCGATTAGCCTCAGAAACATTACATTTACCTACATCAAACTATCAATTTGTTGATGATGAAGTGAGTTTTAAAAAAGCCGCTTTAGAAATAGGCTTCCCTTGTATTGTAAAACCCGTCATGAGTTCATCCGGAAAAGGGCAAAGTGTTATTCGTGGTGAAAATGATTTAGCTCAGGCTTGGACTTATTCGCAAGAGGGTGGTAGAGCAGGTAAAGGGCGCGTTATCGTTGAAAAAATGATCCCGTTTGATTTTGAGATCACTTTACTAACTATTCATGCTGTTGATGGTATCCATTTTTGTGCCCCGATTGGTCATCGACAAGAAAAAGGGGATTACCGAAGTTCGTGGCAGCCTCAAAAGATGAGTGATATCGCACTTGCTAAAGCAGAACATATTGCGAGTAAAGTGGTTGAGAATTTAGGGGGCTATGGCTTATTTGGTGTTGAGTTATTTGTTCAAGGTGATGAGGTATTCTTTAATGAAGTCTCTCCTCGCCCTCATGATACTGGGCTCGTGACATTAATCTCTCAAGATTTATCAGAGTTCGCGCTTCATGTCCGTGCTTTTTTAGGCTATCCCATTGGTGGTATTCGCCAATTAGGCCCTTGTGCATCAGCGGTTATTTTACCGGAGCTTCATAGTACAAATATCGTTTATTCTGGTATTGAAAAAGCGTTGAAGGCGAATCGCCAAATTCGCCTTTTTGCTAAACCTGAAATTGCCGGCTCTCGTCGTTTAGGTGTTGTACTTGCTCATGCAGATACAATAAAACATGCATTAGATGAAGCAAACGCAGGTGCTAACGCTATCATTGTAAGTGATGCTCAAAAATAACGATATAACATAAGGTTACTTACCGCTAAGAAGAGAACTTAACTTAGCGGTAAAAATCCAGCTTTTATAAAATACGCTTTCGCATAAGGAGATAATATCTCTTGATATAAACTATAAGCCTGAGAATGAATAAGTGTCGCACAATAGTGCGCGGTAACATTAAAAGGTTTTGGAATATCGAAGATCTTTAATTCAGGAAATTGGCTTAATTGTATTTGGTAGTGCTGATAACCAATGAAAGCATCTGCTTGATGTGTGGTAATTAAATAGTGGGCTGCCATTCTACCTTGAGGAATGGTAAGTGAATGCTCACCTCCAACTAAAGAGAGTGCTCGCATTTTTAATGCCTGACTTAACTTTGGGTCAATCTGCGCAATATTATCAAACAGTTGCCAACTATAATCCCCTGATGGATCTGTTTTTGGTGTGGATATCCCTAATTTTAATGCGGTATTTGATAATACGCTAAGCCAGTTATCTTCTTCATTTACATCATTACGACGAGCAGTAATGCAAAGCTGATTAGCAATAAAAGGAGCATATTGTAGTGCGAGGCCTTTATCGATTAATTGCTTTGCATTATTTTCGTCAGCAGAAAGAAACAAATGACAGGTTTCCCCTTGTTCAATGAGTTGACGCAAAAGTCCTGCGGGTCCAAATGTAAGTACCCACTTCTCGCCTGTTTTTTGCTGGTAATGCTCAATAAAAGCAGGGAGTGTTGTTTTTAAGCTACCTGCTGCAAAAAGGGAAAATGTCATGATGTTATATCCTACTCTTTTCCTTGATATTGAGTACGATAGAATTTTTGATACCAATCATTAGCGGCTTTTTGTATATCAATATCGCTAAATTTTTCAGGATATAGTTTTTTTGCCATCCACAATTCACCTATTGCCATGGCTTCAGGCATTGGGTATCCCCATGCTTTCGCATATTCAGGCATTAAATAAATTCGATTATTTTTAACCGCACTAATAACCTGCCAACGCGTATCTTGTTTGATTTCATCAACAACTTGAGGGTATCTGTCTTGAATAAAAATGACTTCAGGGTCCCATGCAATAACTTGTTCTAGTGAAACTTGCTTATAACCTTTAACGGTTGATGCGGCGACATTAAATGCACCTGCATGTTCCATCATTAATCCTGTGTATTTTCCTGAGCCATAGGTTGTTAAGTCTGGATTAGCCATATAAGCCCGTACTCGTTGCTCTTTAGGAATATCTTGTAAGCGCTGACTAACTTGTTCACGTTGTTTAAAGGTATCGTTAACTAATGCTTGTGCATTCTCTGATTTATTGACGATATCACCAATCAGCAAAATACCTTCTTTTAGTCCTTCGTTATAGGCTTGCTCTTCATTTTGTAATGTTGGGTTAAGTGTTGATTTATCATCATTAACTTCTTTACGTAATGAAATCGCCACAACTGGAATACCAAGAGCAGAGATCTTATCAATCATCTCTTTTGGGGCGTAGTTAGTCACAAAGACAACTTGAGGTTGCAGCTTTACTAAGCTTTCAGCATCAAAACTGGTGAGATCGCCGACTTTAGGTGTGTTTTCTAGAGATGGTGCTAGTTGTGCATATCCATCACCAAGTTGCTGCTTCCAATTGGACATCACACCAACAATTTTATCCGTTGCATCAAGTTGAACCAATAAGTTCAGAGTTTGATGTTGTAAAACCACCGTTCTTTCTACTTTGTCTGGAATGGTAACGGTGCGACCAATTTGGTCTACGATTTGTCTATCTGCGTAAGAGATGGATGAGAGGGAGAGTAAGCCAATACCTAGTAAACAGTGCTGTAATAAAGCTTTCATAGTCATAAACCTAAGTTAATATCGCTGTATAATAAAATATACAGCTAAAAATATACAGCAAGTATTATTTTGGCTCAAACTTTAATCATATAAGGTGCTTAATCACTTTTATTAGCTTAATTTTTTACTCGACCCTTGAAACTTGCTTAACTATCCCCACTTTTTACTCATATTGATTTTTTTCGCCAAATTAGGATTAATTGAGGTAAAAATGAGTATGAAAGGTCAGGAAACAAGAGGATTTCAGTCAGAAGTTAAACAACTTCTTCAATTAATGATCCATTCTCTTTACTCCAATAAAGAAATTTTCCTTCGCGAATTGATTTCGAACGCATCAGATGCGGCTGATAAATTGCGTTTCCGTGCATTATCAGATGCAGCGCTTTATGAAAATAATGGTGAGTTGCATGTGCGCATTTCCACTGATAAAGAAGCTCGTACTCTAACTATCAGTGATAATGGTATTGGTATGACTCGTGATGAAGTCATTGATAATCTCGGTACTATTGCAAAATCAGGTACAAAATCATTCTTAGAATCTATCGGACAAGATCAAGCTAAAGATAGCCAACTAATTGGTCAGTTTGGTGTCGGATTCTATTCTGCATTTATCGTTGCAGATAAAGTGACAGTACGCACTCGCGCAGCTGGCGAAAGTGCAGATAAAGGTGTTTTTTGGGAATCTGAAGGCGAAGGTGATTACACCATTGCTGATATTGAAAAAGCAGATCGCGGTACTGAAATTACGCTTCATTTACGTGAAGGTGAAGATGAGTATTTAGACGATTGGCGTCTGCGTAGCATTATTAGTAAATATTCCGACCATATTTCTCTGCCTGTTGAAATTGAAACAAAAAATGAAGAAGACGGCACAGTAACATGGGAAAAAATTAATAAAGCGCAAGCACTTTGGACTCGTAATAAAGCTGAAGTGAGTGATGAAGAGTATAAAGAGTTTTATAAACATATCTCTCATGACTTTGCAGATCCATTAAGCTGGGTGCATAACCGTGTAGAAGGTAAGCAAGAGTATACAAGCTTATTATATGTGCCTTCAAAAGCGCCTTGGGATTTGTGGAATCGTGAACAACGTCATGGTTTAAAACTGTATGTCCAGCGCGTCTTTATTATGGATGAAGCTGAGCAGTTTATGCCTAATTACCTGCGTTTTATCCGTGGGTTAGTGGATTCTAATGATTTACCGCTAAACGTTTCTCGTGAAATTTTACAAGACAGCTCTGTTACACGTAACTTACGCAGTGCGTTAACTAAGCGTGCATTGCAGATGTTACAAAAACTGGCAGAAAACAAGCCGGAAGAGTATCAAGCATTCTGGAAAGAGTTTGGTTTAGTCTTAAAAGAAGGCCCTGCAGAAGACTCATCTAACATTGAAACTATTGCTAAATTACTACGTTTTGCATCAACACATAACGATAGTGATGCTCAAACAGTTTCACTGGAAGATTATGTTGGCCGTATGGTCGAAGGTCAGGAAAAAATTTACTACATCACAGCAGATAGCTATGCCGCTGCGAAAAATAGCCCTCATTTAGAGCTGTTCCGCAAAAAAGGTATTGAAGTACTGTTGTTATCTGATCGTATAGATGAATGGATGATGAATTACCTGACTGAGTTTGATGGCAAATCATTCCAGTCTGTCAGTAAAGCAGATGAATCTCTTGATAAACTTGCTGATGAAGAGAAGCAAGCTGAGCAAGAAGAAACAGATAAACAATTAGCACCGTTCGTCGAACGCATTAAAACCTTGCTAGGAGATAAAGTTAAAGATGTGAAATTAACGCATCGTTTAACAGATACTCCAGCAATCGTGACAACCAGTGCTGATGAAATGACAACACAAATGGCTAAATTGTTTGCAGCAGCAGGACAAGAAGTGCCAGAAGTGAAATACAACTTTGAGCTAAATCCAAATCATCCATTAGTGAAGCAAACAGCTGAGCTAACAGATGAAGCTCTATTTGCGGATTGGGTAAATTTATTACTCGATCAGGCATTATTTGCTGAAAGAGGCTCTTTAGAGGATCCAAACCAGTTTATTCGCTTAGTGAATCAACTTTTAGTTCAAAAAGCGTAACTGTTTTCGTTTTCAAACATTTAAACCACGTTTATCTGAAAAGAGAGCGTGGTTTTTTCTTTTTCGATAAAAAATAAAATGCAATCGCTACCGTGATTTCTTGAGAGATGACCTCACAAAATGGTATGGTAATGCGTTTTCGAGTTTAAATATAAAAAATTAAATGCAAGGGGATTTACGCGATGCGTATCATTCTGCTAGGCGCTCCAGGCGCTGGTAAAGGCACTCAGGCTCAATTCATTAAAGAAAACTATGGTATCCCACAGATTTCAACTGGTGATATGTTACGTGCAGCAGTAAGTGCAGGTACAGAACTAGGACTGAAAGCAAAAGCACTGATGGACAATGGTCAGTTAGTGACTGATGAATTAGTTATTGCGTTAGTTAAAGAGCGCATCAAACAAGACGATTGCCGTAATGGTTTCTTGTTGGATGGGTTCCCAAGAACAATTCCACAAGCTGATGCAATGAAAGAAGCGGGTATCAACGTGGATTTCGTACTGGAATTCGCTGTACCTGATGAAATCATTGTTGATCGTATTATTGGCCGTCGTGTTCACGCACCATCAGGTCGTGTTTATCATGTGAAATTTAATCCACCTAAAGTGGAAAATCGTGATGACGTGACAGGTGAAGAATTAACAACACGTAAAGATGACCAAGAAGAAACTGTTCGTAAACGTTTAGTTGAGTATCATACTCAAACTGCACCGTTAGTTTCTTATTACCAAAATGAAGCTAAAGCAAGCAATGCGAAATACTTCAAAGTTGATGGTACGCAAAAAGTAAGCGAAATTAACGCTGAACTAAAAAGTATCCTTGGCTAATTCGTCATTGTGATGATTAATCCCGGTTGAGCCGGGATTTTTTTTAACTTAATGATGTGCTATTGAGTGTATTGGGAATTTGAAACGCGTATTTACTTTAGATTTGAAGGAAACAACAGGATAGACATTAGATATGAATATTGTATGGAAGATATTTTCATTTATATATTTTGTTTTTCTATTGTTTTTGATAAAGATACTTTCAATTTCTGATTATGAATGGATGGTGGGAGAAGGCGATATAAAAAATCTTTGCCAGCTTCCATTAGGCGGACGATATACCATTGAGCCTATTTTAGTACTTATTCCAGGTGTTTTAATGCTCCTTTTAAATAAAAGTAAAAAGATAAAATATGTGTATATTGTGATTACAGGAATGTATCTTTTTTGGTCATTCTTTTTGCGATTTAATTGGTGCTAAACATTATCCCAAATATCTAAATCTACTTTGAAGGTTTGTAATCACTTTATTGTGAGATGAGTAATATCTTCAGATTACCTTTGTTTTTTTCTTTGTTAAAGAATGTGTAAAAAGAACAATCCAATAAATTGACAAGCACAATCTATTATTTTCCTTTATTCTTCTACTCTTTGGTTATCCTAATAAAATAACTCTAAGGAGTCATAGTATGAATGATGCTAAGTATGGTGTTCTTTTGGTTAATCTTGGCACGCCTGATGCGCCGACAACGGGTGCTGTTCGACGTTATTTAGCACAATTTCTTAGCGATCCTCGTGTTGTTGATGTTTCTCCTTTGATTTGGAAACCAATATTACAAGGGGCGATATTACCGTTTCGCTCACCCAAAGTTGCTAAGTTATATCAACAGATTTGGATGGATGAAGGATCACCTCTGTTAGTTTATAGCCGAGCACAACAACGTGCTGTTGCTGAGCGATTACCTAATATACCGGTGGAGTTGGGGATGTGTTACGGCAATCCATCGCTAAATGAAGGGGTTGAGAAGCTATTAGAACAAGGTGTTGAGAACATTATTTTGTTACCACTGTATCCTCAATACTCTTGCTCCACTTCTGCTGCGGTATTTGATGGTGTTAGTCGCATTTTTAAAGATATGCGTACAATACCTTCTCTTCACTTTATTCGCAGTTATCCTACTCATCCGCTTTATATCAAAGCGCTTGTTACCTCTATTGAGAAAAGTTTTCAGCAATATGGTAAACCCGATAGTTTAATTCTCTCTTTTCATGGTATTCCTGAGCGCTTTATCAAAACGGGCGATATTTATTATGATGAGTGTTGCCTCACAACAGAAAAACTAAAACAGCAATTAGAAGAACAGTTAGGTTATCCTAAAGAGCAAGTCATGCTGACATTCCAGTCACGCTTTGGTCGTGAACCTTGGCTATCACCTTATACGGATAAAACGATGGAAAAACTGGGAAGTGAGGGTGTTGAACATGTACAGGTTGTATGTCCGGGATTTTCATCTGATTGCTTGGAAACATTAGAAGAAATTAATGAACAGAACCGAGAGTTCTTTATTCATGGTGGTGGCAAACAGTACGAATATATTCCAGCATTAAATGATGATCCAGAGCATATTGACTTGCTAGAAGCGATGATCCGAGAGGTATGCGAAAAATAATTACTGAATTCTATAAATAAAATTATCGGATTTGATGATATATTAATTTGATCATATTTCAGTTATATATAAACTTATCTTTTCTCATTTTTTAAGTCTTTTAGTGGGAATCACTAAAAGTGCTGATAAACGGACACTGCATTACATAAATTTAGGCAGGAAAATGAATAGTAAGCTTTCAAAACCACAATCTTCAGAAATTGATAAAGGACATTTTGACGATTTCTATCTAAAACAGAATGATGAGATCGATCTTTTTGAATTATTTTCTGTTATTTATAAATCAAAATTTGTCATTATTGGTATCACGTTATTATTTGCTATCGTTGGCTTTACTGTTGCAAGCTTTTTACCACAAAAATGGACGAGCCAAGCTGCAATTACCAAGCCAATGCTTGATGAAATGAGGCAATTAAAAGCAACATTGACTGAGCTTAGCTTAGTGGATGTTGATACAGGTGTGAATGGTTCATCTGTTTATCAAAAGTTTATCAATAACTATAACTCTCGTGTATATCGTGAAGAATATCTGGTAAGTACGGATTATTACAAAAATTTGCTGGCTAAAATGGATGAGCCAACACCTTTGGATAAGCGTAAATTAATTGAAGAAATTATTATAAAAGACATCAACTTAAGCTCTTCAGATGTTAAAAATAATGAAGATGAGTTTAGTGGTGAAATTAATTTAAGCTTCACTGCACCAACCCCTGAAGAAGCTTACGATTTACTTTCTGGTTATATTCGCTTTATCTCTACCAAAGTACGTGTAGAAGTAAAAGACGAAATTGATGATCAAATTGAGCGTAAATTAAGTTTTGCGCAAAAAGCCTATGAAATGGATTTAGAGCGTATCGCTAATGCGCGTAACGTTAATGTGCAACGCTTAAAATATGCATTAGAAATCGCAAATGCAGCTGGAGTTAAAAAACCAATTTCAAGTGAAGGCGCACAAATTAAAGATGATCCTGATTACTCTATTGCCATGGGTTCTGATGCGTTAAGCAGTAAATTGGCTATCACAGAAGCTATCACTGATCCAACAACAGTGAGCGCTGATCTGAAAAACCGTTTATACAATATGAAGCAGTTAGAAAAAGTAAAATTAGATGACCTTCAATTTGTACCATTCAAATATATGTTGAAGCCTTACGAACCGACTAAAAAAGATGCACCTAAACGCGCTCTGATTTTAGTTGGTGCCGCTTTTGTTGGTTTCATTCTTTCTGTTATGGGTGTTTTACTGAGCTATATGGCAAGAAGCCGTCGTAAAACTGCATAAAAATATCTTTAAATAAGTAGGTGTACTGACGTACACCTACTGTCTCTCCTATAATATTGTGTTAACATTGCGCATCTTTTTTAGCTGTGTAGCATCGTTCACAATGAAATTCCCTGGCAAACGAAAATCCAAACACTATTTTCCCGTTAGTTTACGAGATCCTCTATTACAACCCATCATCAATATGACGGAGAGCGAATCCTCTCGCGCTTATATCGTAGGTATTGACCAAACATTGGTTGATATTGAAGCGAAAGTTGATGAAGAGTTTATTAACCGTTATAACTTGAGTCAGGGACACTCTCTTGTTATTGAAGATGATGTCGCAGAGGCACTTTATCGTGAATTAACAGATAATAATCTGATAACACACGAATTTGCTGGCGGTACTATTGGTAATACGCTACATAACTACTCTGTATTGGCTGACGACCGCTCGGTGTTATTAGGTACTATGTGTAATAACATTCAGATTGGTAGCTATGCTTATCGTTATTTATGTAACACATCTAGCCGTACTGATCTTAATTACCTCCAAGGTGTTGATGGTGCCATTGGGCGCTGTTTTACGCTGATCACGGAAAATGGTGAACGCACATTTGCTATTAGCCCCGGCCAAATGAACCAGCTTAAACCTGAAAGCATTCCGGAAGAGGTGATCGCAGAAGCTTCTGCTTTGGTATTAACGGCTTATTTAGTTCGTTGCAAACCGGGCGAACCGATGCCGTTAGCAACCATGAAAGCGATTGAGTATGCGAAAAAATATGATGTACCTGTCGTTCTCACCCTTGGTACAAAATATGTTATTGCAGATGATCCACAATGGTGGCGTGATTTCTTAAAAGAGCACGTTTCTGTTGTCGCAATGAATGAAGATGAAGCGTTTGAATTAACGGGACATGCTGATCCTCTGTTGGCTTCTGATGTTGCTTTAGAATGGGTTGATTTAGTGCTTTGTACCGCTGGACCTGCTGGGCTCTATATGGGCGGTTATACAGAACATAGCTTTAAGCGCCAAACCACACATCCTTTATTACCGGGTGCGATTGCTGAATTTAATCGTTATGAGTTTAGTCGTGCAATGCGTCGTAAAGATTGTGAGGAGCCAGAGAAAGTCTATTCTCATATTGAGCCTTATATGGGTGGCCCAGAAAAAATCATGAATACAAATGGTGCGGGTGATGCAGCATTGTCAGCATTACTGCATGATATTACAGCGAATAGCTATCACCGTATCAATGTGCCAAATTCAAGTAAACATCCTCGGACTTATTTAACTTATTCATCTTTAGCACAAGTGTGTAAATATGCTAACCGAGTGAGTTATCAAGTACTAAGCCAGCATTCTCCACGTTTGACGCGCGGTTTACCTGAAAAAGAAGACAGCTTAGAAGAAGCTTATTGGGAACGTTGAGTTTATATTGTTTCTAAGTCTTGTTTTATCTAAGCGAAATAAAAAAACCTATCAACATTTATTGATAGGTTTTTTTATTGACTTAAATTTTAAGGGTTTAAGTGGTTATTAGTATTTGATTATTGCGCTGCACTAGGTGCAATGATTTGTTGACCATTTTCAGGTGTATCATCAATAGCACAACCAAACTCAACTTCTTTAATTAGCATATCTGCCATGGCGGATGCTGTTTGATCTTCATCGATAATGACGTGATTTGCTCCTTTTTCAAGGATAAAAGAAGCTTCTTCATCATAGTTAGCACGCACGATAATATCGTCAAAATGAGCACGAACAATGATGTTTAAATCAGGGTTCATACTTCTTGCAGTTTCTGCGATATCGGCTGCTTCATAACCATTAGGTATCGTCAGTAATAAAGATTTAGCACAATCAATACGAGCTAAAGCAAGTGACTCTTTAGTTGATGCATTACCCAGTACTGTGTTTAAGCTTTTCTCTTTTAATTCAGCGAATTTATTACGGCTATTTTCGATAATAACCAATGGGATAGATTGAGCTAATAATTTCTCCGAAAGCATACTTCCTGCTCGTCCATAACCGACGATAATAGCGTGACCACAAATATCAACAGGGACAGGCATCTCTTCTTCCAGCTCTTCTTGTTGTAGCTGTTCCACTTCTTCTTTGGTTTCTGTTTTTGCCAGATAACGGTCTAATAAAGAGAACAGAACTGGGTTTAGCATAATAGAGACTAAAGCACCGGCTAAAACAAGGTTACGCGCATCTGGCTCTAAAACGTTCAGTGCAACGCCAAGACCTGCAAGAATAAAGGCGAACTCACCAATTTGAGCAAGGCTGGCTGCAATGGTTAAGGCGGTTCGTCTGGAATGCCCAAACATTCGAACAAGCACCAGCGCAGCTGCGGATTTACCAATAATAATGATAGCCAGTGTTGCTAAGATACCCAATGGATGCTCAATTAATACCATTGGATCAAATAGCATACCGACAGACACAAAGAACAGAACAGCAAAGGCATCACGCAAAGGTAAAGTATCCTGAGCCGCTCTATGGCTTAAATCAGACTCATTAAGCACCATACCCGCAAAGAATGCCCCTAATGCGAAGGATGCATCAAATAAGGTCACAGCGGCATAAGCAATACCTAAAGCAAGAGCGAGTACACATAGTGTAAATAGCTCACGAGAGCCGGTTGCTGCTGTTTTAGCTAACATCCAAGGAATAAGCTTACGACCAACAATCATCATGATTAAGATAAAGGCGACCACTTTACCGATTGTGATACCTAAATTAATCATCAATTGAGAAACATTGGTTTGATCGCTACTTTCCAGCATACTGGCGATAGCAGGGAGTAGAACAAGGGCTAACACCATGGCTAAGTCTTCAACAATTAGCCAGCCAATCGCAATTTGACCTCGTTGGCTATCAATCAAGCCTCTTTCTTCAAGTGCTCGTAAAAGAACAACAGTACTTGCTGTTGATAGACACAAGCCGAATACAATGCCACTAAATAAACCCCAGCCAAAAAATGCCGATAATCCCAGTCCTAATAGTGTTGCGACTGCAATTTGAGCAATAGCACCCGGAATAGCGATGGCTTTTACTGCCATCAGATCTTTTAACGAAAAGTGTAAACCCACGCCAAACATTAGCAGAATAACGCCAATTTCAGCGAGTTCAGGGGCGAGAGAGGTATCAGCAACAAAGCCGGGAGTAAATGGACCAGCGAGTACACCCGCAGCAAGATATCCTACTAAAGGTGAGATTTTTAGCCGTTGAGCGATCATGCCTAAAATGTAAGCAAGTGCTAACCCACCAACAATGGTGGTAATGAGGGGTGTTGAATGCGGCATCAATTCTCCTTCTTTTTATAAAACTACATGTATCGGGGGGCGAGTAATATAGCAGGCTGATAGTTTAACGTATTCATGCAATAAATTCGCTAAAAATTATCGATTATTTATAAAAATAGCAAGTTGATTGAGTTTTTTGATGCAAATGCACTTTTTTATGTTATTTTAATCAGTCTTACCTTTTAAAGTAAGAAATACCCTGTTACCCGTTCATTTAGATAACAGGGGAAATTACAAGTTATTCGGTTTTATCTACCCCAATGTTAGGGAGAAAAATGGTGAAAATACCTAACAGTGGGAGATAAGCGCAAATATGATAGACATATTCAATACTCTTCTGATCTGCAATATACCCTAAGACTGCTGCACCAATACCACCCATCCCAAAAGCAAGCCCGAAGAAAAGTCCTGAAACCATGCCTGTTTTACCCGGAATTAACTCTTGAGCATAAACTAAGATAGCAGAAAATGCTGATGCCAAAATCACACCAATAAATACAGTCAGTACGCCAGTCCAATAAAGGCTGGCATAAGGGAGTATCAGTGTAAAAGGCGCAACACCTAGAATAGATCCCCAAATAACGTATTTTCTGCCAATTTTGTCGCCTACGGGGCCACCAATCATGGTGCCAGCAGCAACAGCAAAGAGGAAAACAAATAGGTGAATTTGTGCATTCTGTACTGAAACGCCAAATTTATGTATTAAATAGAAAGTATAGTAGCTACTGATGCTTGCAAGATAAAAATACTTAGAAAAAATCAGAATAAGTAAAATGGCTAAAGAGCCAAAAAGGGCTTTACGTGGCAATATTGATTTATTATTTAGTGCTTTAGGTTGTTTTTTCTGAGCTTCTTGTTGAATTTTATACCAACGGCTAACTTGTAATAGCACCACAATAGCCAATAACGCAGCAAGAGAGAACCAACCCACATTTCCTTTGCCATAAGGTGCAATTAGTAAAGCGGCTAAAAGAGGGCCTAAAGAACTGCCTAAATTTCCGCCTACTTGAAATAGTGATTGTGCAAGTCCGTGTCTTCCACCTGATGCCATTCTAGCAACGCGAGATGATTCAGGATGAAAAACGGATGAGCCTGTGCCGACTAATCCCGCAGCAAGTAATAACATTGGGAATGTATCAGCAAAGGCGAGGAGAATAAGCCCCGTTAACGTAAAACCCATACCAATAGGTAATGAGTAAGGCTTAGGATATTTATCAGTATAGAGGCCAATAAAAGGCTGTAATAAAGATGCTGTAATTTGATAGGTCAACGTTATCATCCCTATTTGCACAAAACTGAGTGAAAACTCGGATTGCAACATAGGGTAAATAGCTAATATCAATGATTGGATCATATCATTGAGAAGATGTGAAAAACTGATAGCAGTTAAAATACTAAAAACGGTATTACGCTTATTGGCTTTTCGTTGTAAAACATCGGTTTCTTCTATGGGAAGCGTTGGATCGGCATTGCTCATTTTAGTTCCCTGTCACATTATTTTGTTAATAAATTGTTTCTGTTTTTATTAGTCTAGTTTACATCTATTTGGAGTTGAGTGCTTTTGTGAGAAATAGAGTTTGATTCATGTCTCAAAAAAACTATTGGATCAATGAAATAATAAAAAAATTATATAACCTACGTCATAAAATACAGCAAAAGTATTTAACTTCTGTCTTCTTTTTCTACAGTAGAACCATGGCAGAACCTTCTCAATAAATAATATACATGGGGATATACCATGAGCTTATCTTTTAAATTATCAGCATGCGCATTAACGGTTTCTTTAGCGATGGCGCCTGCGATGTCTCAGGCATGGGAAAAGGATAAAACCTACGAAATTACTATTTTGCATACCAATGATCACCATGGCCATTTCTGGCATAACGATCGTGGCGAATATGGTTTAGCGGCACAAAAAACGGTTGTTGATGACATTCGTAATGAAGTGGCTAAAAAAGGTGGTAGCGTACTGCTGTTATCTGGTGGTGATATCAATACCGGTGTTCCAGAATCTGATTTACAAGATGCCGAGCCTGATTTCAAAGGTATGAATCTTGTGGGTTATGATGCAATGGCTCTTGGTAACCATGAATTCGACAATCCATTAGATGTTTTACGTCAACAAGAGAAATGGGCAACATTCCCATTCTTATCTGCAAATATTTATCAAAAAAGCACGGGTGAGCGTTTATTCAAGCCTTACACCATTTTTGATAAGCAAGGTGTCAAAATTGCAGTATTAGGTTTAACAACGGATGACACTGTACGTATTGGTAACCCAGCGAACTTCCCTGATACCGAATTCCGCAAACCTTCTGATGAAGCTAAAAAAGTGGTAGAAGAGCTGCGTACAACGGAAAAACCAGACATTATTATCGCAGCAACTCATATGGGTCACTACGATGATGGTAATCATGGTTCTAACGCACCGGGTGATGTGGAAATGGCTCGTGCATTACCAAAAGGTTACCTTGATATGATTGTGGGTGGTCACTCACAAGATCCTGTTTGTATGTCTCAAGAGAACAAAAACTACAAACAAGCTGATTATGTACCGGGAACACCTTGTGCACCAGATAACCAAAATGGTACATGGATTGTTCAGGCTCATGAATGGGGTAAATATGTTGGTCGTGCAGACTTTGAATTCCGTAATGGTGAATTTACGTTAAAACATTACCAATTAATCCCAATCAACTTAAATCAAAAAGTGAAGAAAGACGACGGTACAACTGAACTTGTCTACTACACGAAAGAAATTGCTCATAACCCTGAAATGATGAAACTGCTGACACCTTACCAAGAAAAAGGTGGCGAGCAACTGAATGTTAAAGTGGGTGAGGTTGTTGGTAAATTAGAAGGTGATCGTAGTAAAGTTCGCTTTGTTCAAACCAACATGGCACGTCTATTATTATCAGCTCAAGCTGAACGTGCGAATGCAGACTTTGCAATTATGAGTGGTGGTGGTGTGCGTGATTCTATTGAATCTGGTGATATCACTTACAAAGATGTACTGAAAGTACAACCATTTGCGAACGAGCTGGTTTATGTTGATTTTAAAGGCGAGGAAGTCGAGCCTTATCTGTCAGCTGTTGCATGTATGAAAGTAGACTCTGGTGCTTACGCACAATTCTACAATGTTAGCTTAACTGTAGATGCAGACTGTAAAGTTAGCGATGTTAAAATTGCGGGTAAACCATTAGATAAAACGAAGTCTTACCGCATGGCGACATTAAACTTCAACGGTATTGGTGGTGATGGTTATCCTAAGATTGATGTTCATCCTGCGTATGTAAATACTGGTTTTGTTGATGCTGAAGTGCTAAAAGGTTATATCGAAGCACATTCTCCATTGAAAGCTGATGATTTCGAACCTAAAGGCGAAATTGTTTACAAGAAATAAGCTCAGTAAGTAACGCTTATATAGACAAAAGGCGACATTAATGTCGCCTTTTATTTTGGGTCTAAATCACGTCAATTTCTTATTTTGAGGATGAGCCTTAAAATAAAAAATCATTAATGATTATGACTCTTTGCGAATAAGTGCGAATTGAGCGCCTAATACAGTACCTAAATCTTTTGCTGATAATTCAATATCTAAACCACGTTTGCCACCAGAAACAAAGATAGTGTCAAATTCAAGGGCTTGTTCATCAATTACTGTCGGTAGGCGTTTTTTCTGACCTAATGGGCTTATTCCACCCACTAAATAACCCGTGACCTTTTGTGCAATCTGTGGATCTGCCATATCTGCTTTTTTTGCCTTAAAGCACTTAGCAACAAGTTTTAAATCTAACTGACCAGAAACCGGTGTTACTGCAACAGCAAGATTTTTAGCATCACCATTTAAAGAAACTAACAGTGTTTTGAATACTTGGCGATTATCTAAACCTAATTTTTCAACGGCTTCATCACCAAAATTATGGACATTAGCATCATGCTCATAAGGATGAAGGGTAAATTTGATTTTTTGTTTTTCCAGTAAATTTACAGCGGGAGTCATAGCTATTCCTATTTATAAGGTTAGAACAATATTTTTATGCTTGGTGCGTTAATAAATCGATCAAGTTCTCTTCACCAAATAAATGAAGGGCACCTACTGTCACTACATAACGACCAGCTGGTAATTTTGATAATATGCTTACCCATTTTTGGTTACGGCTTTCCATTAAAATATCAAATACAGCTTTACTAAAGGTATTCGGTAAAGGCGGTTGTTTTTCTCTACTATTATAATTTAACCACCAATTGATCATGATTTGCAATGTACGTGCGTTCTCGTGCCAATTTTTTAATGTGTCTTCGAGTAATTGCTGACCATCATCAGGGAAATTTAATAATAATGCGACCTGACTCCCAATGCCTTCGAGTTCAATAATCCTTTTTTTGTGTTCATTAGCCTGTTGGATAACTTGATAATCAACGCCGTATTGCGGTTGTAATCCAAGTTGCATTGCTTGGGTAGATTGTAAAATCAAAGCAATTTGCCAAAGAGGCTTATTCTCAAGTTGAGAAAGTGAGAGCGCGAGATCTTCGCAATAGCGTGTAACTTGAGAGAAAAGAGGAGTATTTAAGCGCGTTTCTAAAGACTCTCTAAAAAGAGATGATTGATCAAAAGGTTGAACGTCAGTTGAAATATCAGCTTCAACAATAATAGCATCTGCATTTTTTATTTCGTTGATAAGCACGTTGGAAAGCGGTGACATTGTAGGAACACCCATATGGATACTACCCACAAGGTGTAAAGAGATATTATTCGGTAGCGTAATATCAACAGCAGGATAAGGGTAGTGAGTAGTGTTTTTTATTCCTACCCACTGTTTGATTTTCTGAAAAATACCCGTCATTGATATGCTCCTTTGAGTATAGAATTACAAAGTTTCAGCATAACGGATTTGAAATGGAATGAAACAACGAAAACTAAGCTTTACTTAGCTTTCGCCGTATTTACGTTATTTACCAACTCACGCCGACACCACCAGCAGATACCCAACTATTGCTTTCATTCCATGCTGTCGAAGCTCTTATTTTAATATTTTCATTAATACGATATTGCATACCCCAAGCAAGTGCTGTGGCATTACGATAATTACCAATACCAATAGCAGTACTAAATGTAGCATTATCAGTAAAAGGTAAATTACTCATTGCGGCTACAGAAGCAATGCCTTGATTGGCACGTTTCTCAACTTTATAAAAGCGATTTTGAGTATCAGATTTAAAGTGCTCAAAATTTTCTTTAAGTGCATTAAATTGGCTTCTATCTGTCGATTGCTCATTATATAAATGAGAAAGGTGGTTTTTTAGAGGTAGTCGAATGCCATTAATATTAACATTATTAATCGTATTTTCTTTTATTTCATTGATTTCTGATGTGTTATTGATAATGCTATTTTTATTTAGCTCAATATTGTTTTTATTTTCATTAACTGTAATTTTGTTTTCATTAATATTGACGGTGTTTTTATCAATTTTATTTTTATTCTTTTCTATATAATTAATGTTATCTGTGATTTTTTCTCTGTTTTTTTCAATCTCATTACTATTATCTGTAATATTGTTTTTATTTGTTTTTGAGTTTTTTATCCCCGCCAAAATATCGACTTCATGTTGTTTTATTTCGTTAGCGTTATCTGTGATTTTTTTTTGTTGAAACTCAATATCATCTCTTGTTCTTTGTTTATGATCTTGAATGGAGTTTTTAATTAGATGGTCTTCTTGTTCTAAGCTCTTTACAACTCGATTTATTTTCTCATCTGTATTTTCATCTAATATGAAAAGTGATGAGTTTTTAGTTTCAATATTATCAATATATGTATAAAGATCTTGTTGATTATTTATTTTTGCTAAATCTATTCCTGGCTTTTCTGTTGTGGTAATAATTATTTTTTCATTTTTACTCATGATATCAATTAGTTTTTCACGATTTAACGAGAGGGTTTTATCGCCTTTTTTTATGAATAATGAAGTGAAATAATTAATTGCTTCATTCTTGAAAATTGTATTGTCAGCTTCTATTTCAATATGCCTATCATTATTAACTATATTATTAACAATATATTCTGGTGCATCTTTGATCTTCTTTTCTTCAAAATGGTTTGCAAGATCTTTTGCTATTCTTTTGTCTAATTTAATTTGAAATGTATTTGGATTATATCTGCTTATTTGGACATAAGAATCATTAATTATTTTGTCAAATAAAGGATTATTTATAAATTGATGATTTTTTGCAAGAGTATCATATTCAGGCGTGATTACTGAGTTTGATTTATCAATTAATTTATTGGTATCTGAAAAAACATTTGATGAATAAACTAAAGATAAACTAATAAGAAAAAATTTGTTGTATTTCATCTGCAAATCCTTTTGATATTGAAATATATTCTTGGTGTTTATTTTTCAAGTATTTTAAATTTTTATATCTATTTCACTATAAATAAATAACCTTATTAAGTTTTTTTATATTAATTTTATATTTATTATTATGAATAATAAAAACTAATGAAATCTTTATAAGATATTGCTATTCTAGCAATAAGAGGGCGGAGTGATGACTCTCTTGTATAATGAGAAATTCCTCTTTGACTGGCCGATAGAAATGTCGGCTTTTTTTTAACCTTTTGATAATATTAATAATCATTAGAGAAAATTTAAAAATAAGATAATAAAAAACCCCTTTTACCGATCAGTAAAAGAGGTTTTAATATAATATGTCTTAATAAATCTTTAGGTGTTATTGCTTAGGTTTGAAACGCAATAAACGGTTTGCATTACTTACAACTGTGATTGAAGATAGCGCCATTGCTGCACCTGCAACAACTGGATTTAACAGTGTGCCAGTGAAGGGATAGAGAATACCTGCCGCAATCGGAATACCTAAGCTGTTATAGACAAAGGCACCAAAAAGGTTTTGCTTCATATTACGCAGCGTACCTTTTGAAATTTCAACAGCATCGGCAACACCATGTAAGCTATGGCGCATTAATGTGATTGCTGCTGTTTCAATGGCGATATCACTACCACCACCCATTGCAATACCAACATCAGCTTTGGCTAATGCAGGGGCATCGTTAATACCATCCCCAATCATTGCAACACGACGACCTTCAGCTTGAAGCTCTGTAATGGCTTGTGCTTTACCTTCTGGCATAACACCAGCAATAACCTGATCAATACCTGCCTCTTTTGCAATTGCATTGGCAGTAATTGGGTTATCTCCCGTTAACATCACTAAGCGATAACCTTGATGATGTAAACGTTGTAATGCACTTACGGTATCTTCTCTAAGTGGATCACGAATAGAAAGTAAAGCCGCAATTTTTCCGTCTTGCGCTAATAAAACAGGAGTAACACCTTTGGCGGCTTGAGAATCAATCAGTGAATTAACTTCGCTAATATCAATACCAGATCCAAGCATTAATTTAGGGTTACCTAAAAGTACTGTTTTACCATTAATTTCGCCACTTAATCCCATACCGGCTAATGTACGGAAATTGTTTACTTCTGGTAAATCAATACCTTCAGCACGCGCTAAAATAGCTTTCGCTAATGGGTGATTAGAACCATTTTCTAGTGATGCTGCCAATGCAAGCGCTTGAGTGTCATCTACTTGATTGAAAGTATGAATTTCAGTGACCTGAGGCATACCTTCTGTCAGTGTTCCTGTTTTATCAAAGACTAAAGTATCTAGCTTACTGGCTTGTTGTAGTGCATCTGCATCACGGACTAACACACCATATTCAGCCGCACGACCAACACCTGAAATGATCGACATAGGTGTTGCTAAACCTAAAGCACAAGGGCAAGCGATGATAAGAACGGTTGTGATAATCACCAGTGCATAGGTAATTTGTGGAGATGGGCCAAAGAAATACCAAATAGCTCCTGCAACAAGCGCAATAGCGACAACAACAGGCACAAATACACCCGAGATTTTATCCGCTAACTGGCCTATTTCAGGTTTACTACTTTGCGCTTGGCGAACTAATTTAATAATACGAGCCAGTGTTGTTTTACTTCCCACTGCCGCTGCTTTAAATAGAACAGAACCATCTTGAACTGTTGTTCCAGCATGAATAGTATCACCCACTGTTTTTTGCTGTGGAATTGGCTCGCCTGTCAGCATTGCCTCATCCATCCACACTTCACCTTGGATAATTTCACCATCAACCGGCACTTTATCACCTGTTGCTAAACGTAAAGTCATTCCTTGTTTAACATCAGCCAGTGGCATTTCAACTTCACCGTTTTCAGTTATCACTCTTGCTGTTGGTGGAGTTAAATCTAATAGTCGTTCTAGCGCTTTAGATGAACGCTGGCGCGCTCTTTGCTCAAGCATATGTCCCAGATTGATTAAACCGATAATCATCGCACTGGCTTCATAATAGAGATGCCGAGCTTGAGCTGGGAACACTTCTGGCCATAAGTTTACAGTAATGGAGTAGAGCCAAGCTGTTCCTGTTCCTAACGCAACGAGGGTATCCATTGTTGCACTGCGGTTTTTTAAACTTTGCCATGCGCTACGATAAAAATGGCCACCAGCAACAACCATAACAAACAGCGTTGCAATACCAATACCTAACCAGATGCTGTGATTAGCTTCGGTCAGCATCATATTGTCGCCGATCATTCCCCAAATCATTACAGGAATACCAACGACTAATGCCAACGCAGCTTGCCAGCGAAAACGTTTCATATTGGCAACAGCAACTTCTTGCTGACGTTCTCTGCGTTTTACATCGTCTTGAATAATTTCAGCGCCATAACCTGCTTTTTCAATGGCAGTAACGAGTGCATCATGATCGATTTCACCCGTTACTAAAGCACTACGCTCAGCAAGATTTACACGCACATTTTCAACACCATCAACGGATTGTAATGCTTTGTGAACCTTGTTTACGCAACTCGCACAAGTCATGCCATCGATTAAAAGCTGAACACTGTCGTCATCGTCAGTGTCGATTTCAGCGCTATTATCAATATCAGCATTCTCAACTGGAATATCACAAACAGCCGCTGACGATGCTTCCAGTTGTGCATGCGTTTGCGTCAGCGGCTCAGTTTTTGGGAAATCAGTACCTGCTAGTTGAGCTTCAAAACCCGCTTCTGTAATGGCGTCGATTAACGTTTCAGCGGTTGCAGAACCCGTCACTTTTGCATGTGTCAATTCAACTTCAGCTGTTTCAACACCTGCAGTATTTTCTAGCGCTTTTTTAACTGAACCGACACAGTGACCACAATTTAAGCCTGATAGAGTTAAATGAATTACGTTGTCAGCAGGCGCTAAGCTTGCTTGAAAACCTTCAGCCGTAATGGCTGCAATTAAAGTATCCGCATTTGCGTCACCAAAAATTTCAGCTGACTCTTTTGTTACATTAACGGCTGCAACACCTTCAACAGCCAATAATGCTTTTTCAGTTTTACCAACACACTTCATGCAGTTAAGTCCGCTTAGGCTTAATTTTACATCAGGTTGTGTTGCAACACTTGCTTCATAGCCTGCATCTTCAATTGTTTTGATTAAGCTTTCAGCAGTTGCATCACTGTCAATTTTAGCGTATTGAATAGTCACAATTGCCTGCTCTATGTCATTGCGAGAATCAAGAGCTTTTTTTACACTGTTAACACAGTGAGAGCATGAAAGTCCTTTCAATGCGAGTATTATAGTTTTTGCCATGTTAATTATCTCCGTCATAAAAGCGTTACCTCTATTATTGCGCAATATTCGGTAACTTGCTTTCTTTAAAGGTTTTTTCTTATCAGAGATAAAGGCTAAACCTTTCCGCAAGGGGAAGGTCAAGGGGGAATTTTGAATATTAGTGAAATCGCAAGTAAAACAGGATTAACGGCTAAAGCTATTCGGTTTTATGAAGAGAAAGACTTGATAACACCACCGGGAAGAGGTGAAAACGGCTATCGTTATTATCAGGCTCAACATATTGAAGAGTTAACATTATTGCGCCAAGCAAGAGAAGTTGGCTTTAGTTTAGAAGAGTGCCGAGCTTTATTAATGTTGCTAAGAAATCCTTCTCGTCATAGTTCAGACGTGAAAGAAGCCACCTTAAAAAAAGTGGCTGAAATTGAGAAAACAATTAATGAGCTTAATGCCATTCGTCAGCGATTACTTTTATTAGCCAGCGAATGCCCGGGTGATGACGGAGCAGAGTGCCCAATTATCAATCATTTGTCAGGGTGTTGTCATCACCAGAAATAGTCGGTTTAAGTGCGATCACTTGTAAGGTAATACCATCAATTGCGGTCACTATTACCTTATCACCAGCAAGTAATGGCGTGTCTGAATAAACACGCCAACTACCATCAGCTAATTTAACGCGACTAAAACCGTTTTCCGTATCTGATAATAAAACAGCATGAACACCAATGAGTTGGTGACTTTTCTGATTTAAGTTCTCGGCTTCTTTTGATTGTTTTCTGCGTTTAAGCCAAAGGTGCCAAAGAACAGCACTAATAACCGTTAATATCGCAAATAAAACACCTTGAATAGGCCAGCTAATAGGCAGTATCCATGCAATCAACGATACACATAGAGCCGCCATTCCTGACCATAAAAGGTATCCTGCTGTTCCTAACATTTCTGTAATTAACAGCAAGCCACCAAGACAAAGCCAGAAAAGTGCAGGTTGAGCACTAATCCATTCAATCATAATTAATTGCTCTTGTTGCCAGAGTCACTTTTTTTGGTATTGAGTAATTCAGAAATACCGCCAATTGCACCCATGAGATTACTTGCTTCTAGTGGCATCATAATAACTTTACTGTTATTAGCTGAACCAATTTGAGACAGCGCATCAGTATATTTTTGAGCAACAAAGTAGTTAATTGCTTGCATATCACCTTTGGCGATGGCCTCAGATACCATTTGTGTTGCTTTGGCTTCAGCTTCTGCCGCACGTTCACGGGCTTCTGCTTGTAAGAATGCAGATTGACGCTCACCTTCAGCTTTTAGAATTTGTCCTTGTTTCTCACCTTCAGCTTTTAAGATAGCGGCTTGACGAATACCTTCAGCTTCAAGAATGTCAGCACGTTTAGTTCGCTCAGCTTTCATCTGCGCATTCATTGCAGAAATCAATTCTTTTGGTGGGCGGACATCACGAATTTCGATACGAGTAATTTTGATACCCCAAGGGTTTGTTGCATCATCAACAATCAGTAAAAGGCGACTGTTGATTTGATCACGCTGAGAAAGAATTTCATCAAGTTCCATTGAACCTAACACTGTACGAATATTAGTGAGTGTTAAGTTAATAATGGCAAGCTCGAGATTATTGACTTCATAAGCGGCTTTTACAGGATCGATCACTTGAATAAAGCAGACTGCATCGATGCTGACGTTGGCGTTATCACGAGAAATAACTTCCTGAGAAGGAATATCAAGGACTTGTTCCATCATGTTGATACGGCGACCAATACGATCGACAAATGGCACGAGAATTTGAAGTCCTGGAGTCAGAGTACGAGTGTAACGACCAAAACGTTCGACAGTCCACTGGTAACCTTGTGGAACGGTTTTAACACCGCATAAAACTAAAATAATAGCGAATAAGATAATAATACCAATGACTATTTCCATATACCTGTCCTAAGTCTGCTTTAATAAGAAAGTAAAATTAATAAAGTAAAGAATACACCATACGACGATATTTAGACGCTAAATTATCATTAGTGCCTAAGGCTGATAAAATATCCATCAGGGTTTTCTTAACTTGCCCATCACCTGCATTTAGATCTTTTTTGATAAAGCTAAATAGCAACTCTAATGCCTCTTCATTACGGGCAACTTCATGTAATTTTAGTGCAAGTTGAATAGCAAGATCGGTATTTTCAGGCTGTTGATTAAAATCGTTCTGTAATTGTTGAATTTCAGGCGTATCAGCCGCCTGTTTTTGTAATTCAATTTGCGCTAACAAACTATGGTAGTAGCTGTCTTGATCTTGTAATGGGATGGTGATTAACAGAGTTTGTGCTTCTTCACTTTTATTTAAAGAAATTAAAGCACCTGCTAGTGCAAGTGTAATTTCACTATTTTTAGGTGCGAGCTGGTGAGCTTCTTTTAGTAGCGGTAATGCTTCTTCTGCTTTTCCTTCAGAAAGTAATTGTGCAGCTTGTGCTGCTTTCAACTCTTCTGGTTTAGGTAATACGTTGGCTAAAATTTGACGAATTGCTTCTTCAGGTTGAGGACCTTGGAAGCCATCAACTGGACGACCTTCTTGCAATATATAAACAGTTGGAATAGCGCGTAGACCAAATTGTGAGGCAATCATTTGTTCAACATCACAATCTAATTTTGCCAAAATAAACTGATCAGCAAATTCGGCTGCTAGTTTATCTAATGTTGCGCCAAGCTCTGCACAATGAGGGCTACGTTCTGAATAGAAATACATCATGACTGGTTTCGTCATGGATTGTTCTATAACTTGTTGAATATTTGATTCATTTACATCAACAATATGTGCAGTTGCTAACATTAACTTGCCCCTTTTTGAGAGTTTTAAATATAGATGCGATTTATAAAGCTATTTTATTAATAAGTAAGGGTGGATCCTGAAAAATCAAGCCTTGCCACTTTGGCGACTGAGAATTGCATCCATTAAAATATCAGGTAGAAAACGCTTTAGTATTCTGACAGCGTGAGTTAATAAGGTTACGGGATAACGTATCTTAGGTTTTGGGCTTTCTAAAGCATGAATAAGCTTTTTCACCACATCTTCAGGCGTTAATGTGAAACGACTCGCAATCCCCGGATTTTTTACAGGTTTATCTTTTTCGGCTTGAGCGACATTCTCAGTGAAACAAGTTCGTATTGGTCCCGGCTCTATTAAACTCACCTTAACTCCAGTATGCGCTATTTCCATTCTTAGCGCATCAGACCATGCTTCTACCGCATATTTACTGGCAGCGTAAGCACCTCGACCGGGTGTCGAGATAATCCCCATTACAGAACTCGTTTGAATAATGCGCCCTTCACCATGGGGTAACATGGCTGGTAGAAGTAATGTAGTTAGCTGATGTAAACCAAAAAAGTTAGTCGAAAACTGTTTTTCCATTTGTTGGCGAGTAATGGCATCTAATGGGCCATAAACGCCAAACCCACCATTATTAAATAATCCATATAAACGACCGTTTGTCAGGCGAATAACTTCTAGTGCCGCATTTTCAACACTTTCTGGATCATCAAGATCAAGATGAATAGGTTCTAATCCCAGTGTTTCCATGCGTTCAAGGTCTTCACCTTTACGGCAAGCAGCAAGAACTCGATAGCCTCTTTTCTTTAGTGCTTTTGCCGCGCAGAGTCCTATTCCACTAGAACTTCCTGTAATCAATACCGTTTTTTGCATAATTTTACAATTAATCTCGTTTAATCTACGTCAACTACTGTCAGAATAGTCTAACGTGTTAAGTAAGGGGATAATGTTTCATCCATCCACTGCGTAATAAACGGCTGAGCATCTTCATTGGGGTGTATGCTGTCATTTTGCATCCACTCAGGTTTATCAGCGATTTGTTCCATATAAAAAGGAAGCAGAGGAAGCGCATTATCTTCAGCGAGTTTTGGATAGATCGCTGAAAACGATTGTGTATAACGTTTACCGTAATTAGGTGAAATCATTATTTGCATAAAAAGTGGCGTTGCACCGGCATCTTTCACTTGTGTAATGATGTTTTGTAATGCCTCTTTTGTTTGTGCAACAGGGTATCCCTGTAAACCATCATTTGCACCTAATTCAATTAAAACCCAGCGTGGTTGATGCTGTTTTAATAAATCAGGAAGCCTATTTTGTCCCTGAAAGGCAGTTTCACCACTAATGCTTGCATTAACAACATTAATTTCAGGGTAGGTTGTTTTCCATTTATCAGCAAGGCGTTGTGGCCATGCGCTTTCAATCGAAAGACGGTATCCTGCACTCAAGCTGTCACCAAAGATCAAAAAGGTATCAGCAGCAATTGCCTTAAAGCTAAACATCATCATAACGATAAGGAAAAATGTATGTCGACGGAAAAGGTTCTTGAAGTTCATCAGTTAACCAAACAAGTAGGACAAGGTGATAGTCAGATCTCTATATTGCAGGGTGTTGAGTTAGTTGTCGAGCCTGCACAAACAATTGCGTTAATTGGTGAGTCAGGATCGGGAAAATCGACACTGTTAGGGATCATTGCTGGATTAGATGATGGCACCTCTGGCAGCGTGCATTTGATGGGCGAAGATCTCACAAAAATGAATGAAGAAGAGCGTGCCAAGTTGCGCGCTCAACATGTTGGGTTTGTTTTTCAATCATTTATGTTGATCCCAACATTGAATGCACTTGAAAATGTGCAGTTGCCCGCATTATTAAAAGGTGAGTCAGAAAAGCACAGCCATGCGCGTGCAGTTGATTTACTTAAGCTGTTAGGATTAGGTGAACGTTTATACCATATGCCAGCACAGCTTTCTGGCGGTGAGCAACAGCGCGTTGCATTAGCAAGAGCATTTTGCACTCAACCAGCTATTCTTTTTGCGGATGAACCAACAGGAAACCTTGATCGTAAAACTGGTGATAAAATTGCTGACTTGTTGTTCTCTCTTAACCGAGATTATGCAACAACTTTGATTTTAGTTACTCATGACAATGAGCTAGCAGCTCGTTGCCAAAGACGATTACGATTAGTAGATGGACAACTTAAGGAGGAGTCATGATTTGGCGTTGGTTTTGGCGTGAATGGCGTTCTCCTGCACTATTAATTGTTTGGCTTTCTTTAGCACTGGCAGTTGCTTGTGTGCTTGCTTTAGGGCGTATAGGTGATCGCATCGATAAAAGCATTTATGCTCAAAGTCGAGATTTAATTGCTGGAGATTTAGTCTTACGTGCATCCTATCCCGTTGATGAAAACTGGCTTACAGAGGCGAAAAAAGAAGGGCTAACTCTGAGTCGCCAAATGCAATTTACCACAATGTCTTATGCTCCTGAAGGTGATACACCTCAGCTTGCGTTGGTGAAAGCCGCAGATAACCTATATCCACTGTATGGTGAGTTAGAAACAGAGCCAGCAGGGTTAAAACCTGAAAAAGGAACTGCGCTTGTCGGTGCCAGATTACTTGAATTACTTGATATAAAAGTCGGCGATAACATTGATGTAGGTGACGCTACATTTACAATCAGTGGTGTATTAATTCAAGAGCCAGATAGCGGGTTTAATCCTTTTCAAATCGCACCTCGTATTTTAATTAACCTTGATGATGTTGAATCAACTGGAGCGGTGCAACCCGGAAGCCGCCTGACTTATCGCTATATGTTTGCGGGCGATGAAGCTGTGATTGATAGTTATCAGCAACGCTTCGATCCACTATTAAAACCAGACCAGCGTTGGAATAGTTTAAAACAAGACAGTGGAGCGCTTTCACAATCAATGGAGCGTGCGAAAAACTTTCTTTTGCTCTCTGCTCTATTAACGCTATTACTTGCTATATCGGCAGTTGCCGTTTCAATGGCTCATTATTGCCGTAGTCGTCATACCTTAATTGCGGTATTAAAAACACTAGGTGCAGATAAACGAGCATTGAGAAAGTGGATTGTTGGGCAATGGGGAGTGATCCTCATTGGTGCGATTGTTGTCGGTTCATTAGTCGGGCTTATTTTTGAGGCGATACTGCTACAAATTTTAGCGCCTGTTTTACCTAAAAGTTTGCCTGAAGCGAGTTTCTTACCGTGGGTATGGTCTGTGGGCTCTTTACTGTTAATTGCTTTATTAACAGGATTAAGGCCTTATTATCAACTAATGGCGACACAACCTTCCCGTGTATTAAGAAGTGATACCACGGCACCTATATGGCCTCTGCGTTATTATTTACCGATTGTAGGCTTAATTATTGTCGGTGCTTTAACACTTTTTGCGGGAACGGGCGTTTTACTCTGGTCAATTCTATTTGGTGTTGTTGTTATTGCTTTTCTACTTGGAATAATTGGCTGGTTAGGATTATGGGTATTAAAGCAGTTTAAATTCCGCCAACTCAGCGCACGTTTAGCGGTGACTCGTTTATTACGACAACCATTTCAAACGATGACTCAACTAGCGGCTTTCGCGCTTTCATTTATGTTATTAACGCTTTTAATCCTTATTCAAGGTGATTTATTAGACAAATGGCAAAAACAGTTACCAGAAGATAGCCCTAATTATTTTCTAATTAATATGTCTGCGCCTCAAGTTCAAGAAATTAATACTTTATTGGCAAAGTATAATGTTGAACCTACGGATGCATTTCCTGTGGTATTAGCGCGTTTAACACAAATTAATGAGAATAATGCCAAAGAGTGGGCAGATAAACGTGATGCTGGTAATAACACTGTTCGTCGAGAGCTTAACTTAACGTGGCATAGCGAATTGCCAAAAGATAATGTGATTGTTGAGGGAACATGGCCTCCAGTAGGGAATGGTGTTTCTCTTGATCAAGGTGTTGCTGAACAACTCGAAATTAAGTTAGGTGATGAATTAACATTTGTCGGTGATACTCGTGAATTTAAGTCCATTGTGACTAGTATTCGCCATGTTGATTGGGAAAATATGCGTCCTAATTTCTTCTTTATCTTCTCTGAAGAAGGGTTAAGTAATCAGCCAGAAAAATGGATGAGTAGCTTTTACTACAATGGCGAAGAGGCACTAATTACGGCACTTAATCGGCAATTTCCAACCGTAAGCGTATTAGATACAGGCGCATTAATTCAACAAGTTCAACAAATCTTACAGCAAGTCAGTCGAGCATTGGAGATTATGGTTGGATTGGTAATGATCTGTGGTGCGTTATTGTTAGTTGCTCAAATTCAGGTAGGAATGACACAGCGACGTATTGAGCTGGTGGTATATCGCACATTAGGCGCAGGTAAATCATTATTAAGACGGACTCTTTGGGCTGAATTTGCATTGTTAGGTTTAATGGCAGGATTAGCTGCGGCGATTGGTGCCGAGGTTGCATTAAGCTTATTACAAATATCAGTGTTTAATTTTCCTTGGCAGCCCCAATGGGGAATGTGGATCACCGTACCTATTGTTGCCGCACTATTACTTTCATTATGTGGCAGTATTTTAGGGATCAGACTGTTGCAAGATAAAGGGCAGTATCGACGAATTCAGGGTGAATAGTTGAAATAAATAAGGCTCATAAATAGAGTTAAATAAAAATGCTGATGCTATTAAACATCAGCATTTTTTATGGGAAAAGATAAGACAATTATTCTTTTATTACATAAGCATAAATGCGCTTACTGCCATCATCTTCATCATAAATATAAACACCTTGAAGTTCAGTTGAAAAGCCCGGTAGCTGATTAATTGTGACTTCAAGTGCCTGAAAATAGCGTAAAACAGCACCACCCCAAATTTCACCGGGCACAGCACATAAAACACCCGGCGGATAAGGTAAAGCACCTTCCGCGGCAATTCTGCCTTCTAATTTATTTAAAGGTAAAAACTCAACATTACCACGAACAAACTCAATATTAGCTTGTTGTGGACTTAGTGCCCGCTTAGGGAAATGACTTTTTCTAAACATCTGCTTTTGCAGTAGTTTAATATTGTAAGTGACACAAATATCATGCATTTCCTGACAGAGTTGACGCAATGTATAACCCTGATAGCGAGATTGATAGCGATGACAAACAGAAGGCAATATTTTTTCTAATGGCACATCTTCAACTAAGTACTTTTCAAATTGAACAATCAAAGAGGTTAAGCGATCAAATTTTGCTTGGTGCTCTGCGGGAGTCAGCAAAAATAAGATTGAATTAAGGTCGCTTTTTTCAGGAATAACACCGTGTTCGCGTAGATAATTTGCCAAAATAGATGCTGGTACACCAAAGGATCCATATTCCCCTGTATGAGGATCGATCCCCGGCGTTGTAAGCATTAATTTACAAGGATCAACAAAGTATTGATTGGTGGTGTAACCTTCAAATGAGTGCCAATTATCATTAGGAATAAAATTGAAAAAACGTTGATCGTGAGCGATTTCATCTGTGTCGTGATCTTGCCAAGCAAGTCCATCAACCATCTCAGGAATAAATGGCTTAATAAACTGGCACTGCTTTAGTAATGATTTACGAGCTTCGATGCCTTGTTTTACGCAATTCATCCACATGGCTTCACCACTTTTACCCGAATGCATTTTGGCATTGACATCAAGAGCTGCAAAAAGGGGATAAAATGGGCTGGTGGACGCATGCATCATAAAAGCATTATTCATACGTTTATGATTAACATAACGTGATTGCCCTTTAAGGTGCGCATCTTTTTTATGTATCTGCGAGGTTTGTGAAAAGCCCGCTAATTGCTTATGAACTGATTGAGTAACCAGAATACCAGGATCGTCTTTATTAAGCGTTAGTAACAAAGGGGAACACTGTTTCATCATCGGAATGAATTGTTCATAACCAACCCATGCAGAATCAAATAAAATGTAATCACAAAGATGACCAATCTTATCGACAACTTGTCTTGCGTTGTAAATCGTACCGTCGTAAGTACCCAGTTGAATAACAGCTAAGCGAAAAGGGCGTTTATCGAATTGGCGTTCTGGCGTAATTTCTGCGATTTGTTGGCGTAAATAGTCCTCTTCAAAGCAATGTGCATCTATGCCCCCGATAAAGCCAAAGGGATTACGAGCAGTTTCTAAATAAATAGGTGTCGCTCCGGCTTGAATTAACGCGCCATGATGATTGGATTTATGGTTATTTCTATCAAATAGCACTAAATCATTTGGTGCCAATAAGGCATTTAAGGCAACTTTATTAGAAGAGGATGTTCCATTTAAAACAAAATAGGTTTTATCGGCATTAAACACTTGCGCCGCAAAAGTTTGCGCATCATAAGGCGCACCTTCATGAATAAGTAAATCACCCATTTCAACATCAGCATTACAGAGATCAGAGCGAAATAGATTCTCACCAAAATATTGATAAAACTGTTCGCCTGCGGGATGACGACGGAAAAACTCTCCACCTTGATGGCCGGGACAATCAAAAGCAACGTTCTTTTCGGCAACATAATTCACTAAGCGTGAAAAAAATGGTGTTGTCAGACTCTTTTCATATTGCTGTGCAGCTTCATTAATCAACGCACTATTTTTTTGATGCGCATTTTTATCTGTGATCACAATCCCTGAAACTTGATTAAGCAATTCAGCACTGAGTGCATCATTAAGATTAACTGCAATAAATACGGGGAGTTGAAAGCCTGTTTGATAAATGCGATCTAATTCGCCAGACTCAATATCTGACAATGACAACACTACTGCTGACACTTGCGTTAAATTTGCATCAACAATATCAACAATCGGACGTTCACAATAAAAATAGTGTGAAAGAGTAGGGTGACACGCCAACTTCATTTTTTTCATTATGCTCGCGTTTTTATCAATAGAAGAATTGGCGAACAATATACTTGGTTGTGAATGTGATTGAAATAAATTAAAAGACAAATAAGATGATTTTATGCATTTAAAGCGCATAAACCACCACTTTGATAAGTGAGTGAATGGATAAGTCTATGAGAAAATAAACTTATCCATTTTCTATTATTGGGTAATTGGAGAAGGTTTTTCGATATAGACCGTTTGAGATGGAAAGGCAAAATCTGCGCCATGTTTATGCACAATCTCAATTATCTTTAAATAGACTTCTTGCTGCGCTTCAAGCCACTGTGCCCACACTGTTGTTTTGGTAAAACAATACACCATGATATTGAGTGAAGAGTCTGCAAATTGATTAAAATAGACTAACAACGTTTGTTGCGTGTCGATTTTGTTATTTTGCATCAGCATGGTGCGAATATCTTCAACGATAACGCCTATTTTATCTGAATCTTCATAACGTAAACCAATTTCAGTTTGAATACGTCGATTAGTCATTCTTCCCGGGTTTTCCACACTAATAGAGGAAAAAATCGAGTTGGGAATATAAAGCGGTCGATGATCAAATGTGATGATTTTGGTAATACGCCAGCCAATTTCGACTACAGTACCTTCAATATTACGATCAGGAGATCGTACCCAATCACCAATATTAAAAGGGCGATCGAAATAGAGCATGACGCCAGAGAAAAGATTACTTAATACATCTTTACTTGCCATGCCAATGGCGATACCACCTAATCCGCCAAATGTCATTAAGCCGGATAAGCTCATACCAAAATGCTCACCAAACAATAAAATGATAATGACAAATAGAGTGATTTTAAATATGCGAGAAATAATACGAGCAGAAGTAGGATCACTGCCTTTTTTAATTTGAGCTTTTTCTAACCGATTAATTAGTAAGAAAAATTTCCTCATTAAAATTAATGCAATGCCGACATAGGTGAAAAAGTTAATCATCCTAAAGGAGATAAAGTGGAGATTAAAATCGACCACAGCCATTTCACAATATTGGCTTAAGATAAGCACTAAACTACAAAGCAAGATAGCTTGGCTGATATGAATAATAATATTTCTACGACGTTTTTTCTTTTTGTCATGAAAAAGAGATACGACGACAAAACCAACAAAACAGGCTAAAGCTATGCCAACACCTATTGAGTATTTTATTATTAATGCATCATTCATCAGCTTAACGTCTCCTTAGAAAATGCGTTCTTATAATACGAAACTCACTATCTTGCTTATTTAATGGTTACTTTTCTTGTTCACTTGCATGCTGAAATTTAGGGTAGGTTGGTGGCTTCATAAACAGTGTGACCGCTAAAATCAGTAAAACAGGGATGGTTAAAATCAAGAATGCAGGTGTGAAACTACCTGAAATATCTTTGATTGCCCCTGCAAAGAAAGGTGCTAAACAAGCCAGTGTTGAAATTAAATTCATCACTGAAAATAGCTCAAGGTAAGGAGAGCGACCAAAATAGTTAGCAAGCAAAATACTTGATGCTAAGAACGTCATGCCATAACCGATACCGACACAAACCGTAAATAAGATCAGGTAAACCCAAGAATTAGCCATACTTAGCGCGAGCAAGCCAATGATAATAATGCTTAAACTTGCGATAAGTAATTTTTTAGGTTCTAACCATTCACCAATAGCTCCACCCGCTAAGCGTGAAAAAGCATTGATAAAAGCCATACTACTTAAGAGTGTTGCAGCAATAGTTTCACCAAAACCATTTTCAATAATATGTGCAACAGCAAAACTATTGACCGTGATCCCACACCATAAAAAAGCCGTGTAAGTAGCTGCAATAACATAAAATTGCCATGTTCTTAAAGCATGACGAGCCGTCCAAATCTCTTTAGTTTGATAGATACGTTTTGTGGTTTGAAGTTGGCTAATTTTTTTGGCGTGCTCTTGCTCTTTAGTGCCTTCGCGTAAAAATAAGATAGTGAGAAGAGTAACAACAGTGAGTGTGATCGCTGAAATAAGCCAGTGCATTCGCCATGTATGCCATAAATGGGTTGCTAAAAAGTATATCCAAGGTCCAGCAACACCACCTAATCCACCAATGGTAAAATAGACACCAAAGGCAAAAGATTGTTTTTCAAATAAGCGGGAAATAACATAAGTACCGGGTACGGTAGCCAGTAGCGTAAATCCAATACCTAACAGTGCAGTACCGAGAAAATAACGCGAAATAGTGTATGTTTCATAAAGAAAATAGAAACCACTGACAAAAATAATCAATCCAATAAGTAATGTAAGACGAACGCTTAATTTACGGATCAGCAATGTAGGTAAAAAACTCGCAAGACCACAGGTTAATCCTAATAACGTAAAGCCGAGGCCTGCTTGAGTCCAGTTCCACTCTAGCTCGTTTATCATACTAGGGAGAACAACACCTAAAGAAGTAAATGTGGTTGCGGTAGCTAAAAAATACACAAAGCCCAATAATATCAGCATACTCCACTGATAAACGGGACCAAAAATCTGTTGCGTGGCTTGCATCCTGACTCCATCAAATGGGTGCAGTAACCTGAATAATCAGGAGAAAATAGCGAATAACAGACCTTGTTATCTAAGGTCTGTTCGTTTAAAGGCTATTATTCTCTAACTTTATGAGTCGGACTGCTAGCTTAATTTTTCTAAAGCCCATTTGATAGGGTACTGATAGGCATCATCAAGCATCAAGCTTAATGATTTGAGGGTCTCTTTCAGTGGTTGATTATCGCTATGTACAAGATTGAGATGGCCCACTTTGCGGACAGGGCGAACTTCTTTTTCATACCAATGTAAATGAACTAATGGTAATGAAAGCCATTGAGGGTTGACATCAGTGCCAATCAAATTAACCATTACCGCCGGTTGGCAAACCTCAGGTTTTGGCATAGGTAAATCTAAAATTGCACGCAGATGTAACTCAAACTGGCTAATTGAGGCACCATTTTGTGTCCAATGGCCACTGTTATGAACTCGAGGGGCTAATTCGTTAATAAGTAATTTATCACCAACGATAAAGCACTCCATCGCCATTACACCCACATAATTGAGCTTATTAAGGATGGCAGTCAGCATTTTTTCCGCTGATTGTTGTAGTTTTGACGCAGGTGTTGGTAAGGCGACACTCATGCGTAAAATGCCATCTTGATGCAGGTTGTGAGTCAAAGGGTAGAAAACACAGTTTCCATTGCTATCTCTTGCACCCACTAATGAAACTTCACCTAAAAAGGGAATACCTTGCTCAACAATGCATTCACCATAAATTTCAGCAGGTAACTGTTGTTCTTCTCCAGGATGAATACGCCATTGACCACGACCGTCATAACCACCAACTCGGCGCTTCACAATAATAAAGTCACCCAATTGAGCGAAGATATCAGGCCATTGTGTTGGTGACGTTAATGGTTGCCAAGGTGCTGTTGCTAAACCTAGTTCATCAAGAAGTTGTTTTTGAGGCAATCTATCGGCAAGCAATGGGAAAATATCACGGTTTACAAAGTTAGTATGACGCTCTAATTCTTTGGTGAGAGCGGTTTCAGGCCAGCGCTCAATTTCAGCTGTGATTATACTTTTTTGATAGGGAACGGCTTCAGGCTCTGCATCTAATCCGACTGGGTAAACTGCAATTCCTAAAGGCTCACCGGCTTGTCTTAGCATTCGTCCTAATTGACCATTTCCAAGAACACAAACTGGCTTCATAGTGCCTCCCTTGGATCAGGGTTATTTAAGACATCATCAGTTTGTGCTGTACGCCATGCTGTTAGTGCTTCAAAAATAGTAGGGGAGTGTAATGCTAAAATTTGAGCGGCTAATAAAGCGGCATTGGCGGCACCTGCTTTACCAATCGCTAATGTTCCCACAGGAATACCTTTCGGCATTTGCACAATAGAGTAAAGGCTATCAACACCGCTTAATGCAGCACTTTGAACAGGAACTCCTAATACTGGGACGAGCGTTTTTGCTGCGAGCATACCCGGTAAATGGGCAGCACCACCTGCTCCTGCAATAATGACATCAAAGCCATTACTTTTGGCTTGTTCTGCAAAGCTAAATAGCTTATCAGGGGTACGGTGTGCAGAGACAATCTCAACATGATAAGGAAGTTGTAGTGCGTCTAGTACATCAGCGGCATGAGACATTGTTGCCCAGTCGCTTTTAGAGCCCATTACAATAGCGATACGAGCGGAAGAGGTATTTAGACCAACTTGAGAAGACATTACTTAACTGCTCCTGTAAGCATAAACGGATATAGCCTAATAAACTGAGCATGATAGTATCACGCTAACACGCATAGGAAAACGTTTGCGTAAAGAAAAAACAGCCTTTTTATGAAGAAAATAAGCAAAACAACTTAGAAGGGGAAATGAATAAGTTCTATTTTTTCAGCTGTCACTTTAAACATAGAACCTTCAGTATGCCAAGCACCTAATACACCACGATAATGTATTTTATCATCAATATTAACAGTGTGAATTGCTGGACGATGAGTATGACCGTGGATCATCCATTCTGTATTGAAATGCTTAAAAGTATCAATCACAGCCTGTGGGTTAACATCCATAATGGCATCAGACTTATACTGATTTTCGTGCTGGCTACGCGAACGCATTTTGTCAGCGATACGCAGTCGAATAAATAAAGGCAGTAGTGAGAATAAGCGCTGAATAAATTTATTATGCACTTTTTTACGGTAACGTTGATACGCTTCATCATCTGTACAAAGTGTATCACCGTGCAAAATTAGGATGCGATGCTTCTCAATTTCGAGCACTTTTTCTTGTGGAAGTAAGGTGATACCACTCTCTTTTGCAAAACGAGAGCCAATTAAAAAATCACGGTTTCCATGAATAAAATAACAAGGTACTCCTGCATTTTTTAGCGTCATCAGAGCTTGAGCTATTTGTTGATGCAAAGGATTAGGATCATCGTCACCTATCCAAAAATCAAAAAAATCACCTAAGATATAAAGTGCTTTTGCATGAATAGCTTGTTCTTTTAAAAAGCGAAGAAAACCGGCAGTGATTGCCGGTTCATGTTCACTTAAATGCAGGTCTGCAATAAAAAGCGTACACATAAAAAGTGAGGCTTATTCGCTAACCGTTACACTTTTAATGACGATATCTTCACGAGGAACATCTTGGTGGAAACCGCTACGACCAGTGGAAACCGCTTTAATTTTATCAACAACGTCCATGCCTTCAACAACTTCAGCAAAGACACAATATCCCCAACCATTTGCATTTTCAGCACGGAAGTTTAAGAAATCGTTGTCTGCAACGTTGATAAAGAATTGAGCAGTAGCAGAATGAGGATCGTTTGTACGAGCCATTGCTAATGTACCACGGTTGTTTGCTAGGCCATTGTTTGCTTCGTTTCTTACAGGTGCTTTGGTCGCTTTTTGGTTCATACCTGGTTCAAAGCCACCACCTTGGATCATAAAACCATTGATGACACGGTGGAAAATAGTGTTATCGTAGAATCCTTCTTTACAGTAGTCTAAAAAATTTTCTACGGTTGCAGGTGCTTTGTCTGCAAATGTATTAATCACGATATCGCCGTAATTGGTATGAAAAGTAACCATATTCAGATCCTAATATAATTTTAGCTTTACCCAGATTTGGGCATAAACAACAGTCCCGTTTTTATATCACAGTTGCCTAATTTAGTCAGTATGCATCTTTTTCTCGCTCTACTTTTTCTTGCCAAATAAATCAGTAATAGAAAGAAAAAACACTTTTCGCCAAAATTTAGCCAAATAAATCAGTAATAGAAAGAAAAAACACTTTTCGCCAAAATTTAGCCAAATAATAGAAGTTTGATTGTTCACTATCAACGATTGAACAGTGAAAATAAGCGTTAAGCAGAGTAAGATAAAAGCTCTAATCTTGCGTTTGCTTTGACTGCAAGATCCAATATCCTTATTAATATCATGCTATAGTAGTTGTTATTTTCTTTTATATAAAAACGTAATAAACACGTACAGTTGAAAACGGGAACGTCCACTGATGCTAAAGATCTTTAATACTCTCACTCGCCAAAAAGAAGAATTTAAACCTATCCATGCAGGAAAAATAGGTATGTACGTGTGTGGCATCACTATTTATGACTTATGCCATATTGGTCATGGACGTACATTTGTGGCTTTTGACGCCATAACCCGTTATCTGCGTTACTTAGGATACGATGTTAACTATGTTCGTAACGTAACGGATGTGGATGATAAAATCATCAAACGTGCGATTGAAAATAATGAAACATGTGAGCAATTAACGACTCGTATGTTAGCTGAAATGCATAAAGATTTTGATGCATTAAATATTGCTCGCCCTGATTCAGAGCCGCGTGCAACACACCATATTGCTGAAATTATTGAATTAACAGAAGCGTTAATTAAACGTGGACATGCTTACGTTGCCGACAATGGCGATGTAATGTTTGCGATTGATACCGATCCTGATTATGGCTTACTTTCTCGCCAAGATTTAGAGCAACTACAAGCCGGTGCTCGTGTTGAAGTGGCTAACGTAAAACGTAATCCAATGGATTTCGTCTTATGGAAAATGTCTAAACCGGGTGAACCAAGCTGGGAGTCTCCTTGGGGAGAAGGTCGTCCGGGTTGGCATATCGAATGTTCTGCGATGAATGGTAAAGAATTAGGACATCATTTTGATATTCATGGTGGTGGTTCAGACTTAATGTTCCCTCATCATGAAAATGAGATTGCACAATCAACTTGTGCCCATGATGGTCCTTACGTTAATTACTGGATGCACTCGGGTATGGTGATGGTAGACAAAGAAAAAATGTCTAAATCACTTAATAACTTTTTTACTATTCGTGATGTATTGGCTTATTACGATGCTGAAACCGTGCGTTACTTCTTATTATCAGGCCATTATCGTAGTCAACTTAACTACACTGAAGAAAACTTAAAACAGGCTCGCACTGCATTAGAGCGCCTCTATACTTCATTACGTGGAACTGATGCGAATGCACAGCCTGCGGGTGGCGAAGCGTTTGAAGCGCAATTTATTGATGCAATGAACGATGATTTCAATACACCAGAAGCTTATTCAGTTTTGTTTGATTTAGCGCGTGAAGTGAATCGCCTCAAATCAGTTGATATGAATGCAGCGAATGGCTTAGCGGCAGTGTTACGTAAACTTGCTAAGGTATTAGGCTTATTAGAGCAAGAGCCAGAGTACTTCTTACAAAGTGGCGCTAAAGCGGATGATGCTGGTGAAGTTGAAAAAATTGAATCATTAATTCAACAGCGTAACGATGCTCGTAAAAACAAAGATTGGGCTGCGGCTGATGTTGCTCGTGATGCATTAACAGCGATGGGAATTGTTTTAGAAGATGGTCCTCAAGGAACAGTTTGGCGTCGTAATAATTAATACAATGATTGAGTAATTACACTTAATACGTGTTTAATATAAAAATATCGGATATTTAATATCCGATATTTTTTTGTCTGATGATTATTTTATTGACTAATAATACTGGTTTCTCTTTCGCTATCTTTTTGTTTATCTTCAAAATAAGAAATCACATTTTCAGAGAAAAAAAGCCGATGCGTTAAGATAACGATAATAGAAAAAACAACAAAGCCAATTTCTGACATATTTGTCAATGACATCGAAATACTAAGTATAAAAAAGAGTGAAATAGATAAACATACCCATGAGATTTTCAAAAAAGAGTAAGCATTTTTACTGTTTCTAGCGAGTTTTATCCATGCTGTAACTTGCATTATCATCGTTATAATTAGACACAGCATGATGAACAAACCCACAAGCATTGTTTGACCGCCACCCATTGCCATTGCTAATAAATAAATTGGTGCCCCGGCAACTAATATAAATAAACTGACACCTAAAAATAATACCGAAATAACTTGGATCCATAAAAGTACTATGGGCCTTTCCATAACTTCTCCTAAAAACAGAAATAAGTTTTTATTGGCTTTAGAATATCTTTATTAATTTTTATTAAAGTGAAGTTTATCGAATAAATAGAAAAAATAAAGTTTGATTTAATAATAAACAAATATTAATCAATTAAAGAGATTCTATTTTAGAGTTTTCATAACATAGCGTTAATATATTTAATGAAGGCAGTGGTAATTCTACTTAATATTATTCAATTTACCACTGGGTGTTATTACTTATAATTTTAGAGGGGTTAATTCTACTTCTGCCATCATTTTTGCTAATTGTTCACGATCGTGAATACCAACATTAGTTTGGCTTACAGCAAGTGCAGAAACAGCAGTAGCAAGACGTAAGGTGTGCTCACTGGTTTGTCGCATCATTAAGCCATAAATTAAACCACCTACCATTGAATCTCCAGCACCAACCGTACTTACAACATCACACTTAGGCGGTTTTGCCATCCATGCACCAGATGCATTTACCCACATAGCACCTTGTTCACCTAATGAAATAACAACATGAGCAATACCTTGCTGACGCAATGTTTGTGCCGCTTGTACAACATCAGAAAGCTCAGGTAAAGGTCTGCCAGCCCAAATCTCTAATTCATGATGATTGGGTTTAACCAACCAAGGGGAGGCTTTTAATCCTGCGACAAAAGCATCTCTGCTACTGTCGAAGATCAAGCACATACATTCGCCACGTAAGCGTGTCATCCATGCAGTGAAATCATTGAGATCAACACTCGGAGGAACACTACCGCTGACACAAATCATATCAAATTGACCCGCCCAACTTAGCGTGTCGTTAACAAAGCGAGTCCAGTCTTGTTTTGTAATTTCAAAACCAGAGAAATTGAAGTCAGTCACTTTGCCATTGGGCTCTGTGAGTTTGACATTAATTCGAGTACGGCCTTCAACCATTTGAAAACGGTTCGCGATACCGGAGTCACTAAACTCTTTTTGAAATCCATCTTGGTTTTCTTTGCCTAAAAAACCGCCAACAGTAACATCAACGCCAAGGCTTTTTAAAACCTTAGCCACATTGATGCCTTTACCCGCAGCATGGAAGCCAGCCGTTTTAACACGATTAACTTCACCAAGTTCAATGGGATTACTTAAACCGACAAGATCATATGCAGGGTTAAGTGTGATGGTTGCTACTCTGCGTTTCATGCTAGTTCCTTACCTTAAATAAAAGAACAGGCATCGATTTTTGCTGTGATTTAGCAAAGATAGAGATACCTTGAGTGGGTAAGCCGAGCATAAAATCTCCTGTTAGATAAAGGGCAAGAAAGGCTTAAATATCACAAAATAACAACTAAAATAGTATCATTGAGCTGAATCGTTTCAAATTATAACCTGTAATTTAGTACAAACAATGTTCTTTTGCCTAATGAAAGTAGAAATAAATTAGATCTAAATCACATTTATGGGCATTTAAACATGAATAAACGGATAAAAGTATCAATAAAAAGGGTTGTTGCTGAAGTTTTACAGTAATGGTTAAAAAGTGTTATCCATATATAAAATAATAACTTATAGCACTTCTTTTTATCTATTTTTTTATAAAATGTACAATTTGCTGAACAGTGACAGGTAATTATAACCATAGATGGGCTTAAAAATGATGATCTAAATTTAAATATATTAAATTAATTTCTATGGTTTTATTTTAATTCAATGAGTTATGTTGATTTGTCTTTTTAGAATATGACTAAATAAGAAAAAAGAAGGAGAAAATGTGGATTAAAGGTAAAAAAGGATTAAAAAGAAAAAAAGCGAGGCTAAGATAGCGACGCTTTTTCAATATTAATTAATTTGCTGATTATTTGCTAACGCTAACGGAAAACTCACCATAGGTGACCACTTTTCCAGCAACAATTTTACAGCGTTTACGGGTTTCAATTTCACCGTCAACGCTCACTAAACCTTCAGCAATGACACTTTTAGCAGAGGCTCCGCTTTCAGTCCAACCTTGAAGTTTTAATAAATCACAAAGCTCGACATAGTCGTGCCCATCTAATTGAAATGTTTCCATCGATTAATTATTTCCTGTTTCAGGGTCGTGGTACTCTTCGCATGCTTGCAAAGTATTTTGAATAAGTGTGGCGACTGTCATTGGACCTACACCACCAGGGACAGGAGAAATCCAGCCTGCACGTTGAGATGCTGCCTCAAAATCAACATCTCCGACAACTTTACCACTTTCGAGACGGTTTATACCGACATCAATCACGATTGCACCCGGTTTAATCCACTCACCAGGAATAAAGTTAGGTTTACCTACCGCCACAACAACTAAATCCGCATGCTCAACATGAAAGCGCAGATCTTTAGTAAAACGGTGAGTAACTGTTGTTGTACAACCCGCAAGTAATAGTTCTAAGCTCATTGGGCGACCAACAATGTTTGATGCACCAATAATAACGGCATTTAAGCCATTCATAGGAATATTACAACGCTCTAGTAGTGTGACAATACCACGAGGTGTGCAAGGGCGTAATTTAGGTGCTCGTTGGCATAGGCGGCCGATATTATAAGGGTGAAAGCCATCCACATCTTTATCAGGATGAATGCGTTCTAAAACCTTAACATTATCAATTCCGGCAGGTAAAGGGAGCTGAACGAGGATACCATCAATGGTGTTGTCTGCATTAAGCTGGTCGATGAGATTTAATAAATCAGCTTCACTGGTAGTATCTGGTAAATCATAAGAGCGAGAAATAAAGCCTACTTCTTCACAAGCGCGGCGTTTACTTCCAACATAAATCTGTGATGCTGGGTTATCACCCACTAAAATAACAGCTAAACCAGGCGCTCGTTTTCCTGCATTAATACGTTGTTTTACTTTTTCTGCAACTTCGCTTCTGATGGTCTGCGCAATCGATTTCCCATCTATAATTCTTGCTGACATCTATACATCCAAATTATTCAATTACGGTATTGGTCTATTTTGTCAGATCAAGAGCAATCTGTCAGTCGAATACTTGCCATATTTTAACCATATAGTTTGATATCGTTGAAAAAGCGTTGACTCTCAGAATGTTGAACGTATAATTCACACCCGTTATCAGCAGTGATTGCTGACGTCTAATCTCTTCTAGGCGCCCTTAGCTCAGTTGGATAGAGCAACGGCCTTCTAAGCCGTAGGTCACAGGTTCGAATCCTGTAGGGCGTACCATTTAAAATCAAACACTTACACTCATTTTAAATTCTCTACTTTTCTTAAGTGGGACGTATTTGGGACGCAAGTGCCAAAAATACTGTCTATTTGCTTTGCATGTTCAGTTAAATGATTAGGCGCTAGATGAGCATATCTTCTAACCATTTCGATATTTTCCCAGCCTCCCATTTCTTGTAATGCTATTAGCGGAACACCAGATTGAATCAACTTGTATTTTTCTAATTTGTGGTGTCATTTTTGTTTGTTGTGTTGTACAACTAATTATTAACTCAGATATTAATAATTTAATAAAATAGGACTACATTAATATTATAAAAACCTTACAGGAAAATCATGGTGTTTACCTTAACCAAAATAACTGAAAATGATTGGGATTTTTTCAGAAAGTTATATGCAGATGCTGGGATAATGAGGTTTATTTCTGATCCACTAAATGAACAGCAAATTAAAGATGCCTTTGATAGTCGCCTGCCAGAATGGAATATAGAGTCTTCTCATTGGTTATGCTTTGTGATCCGTAGAAAAGTTGACGGGCTCCCAATGGGGTTAACCGGCTTAGTAATTCTTGATAATGTTGAACCTGTAGCCGAGGTGGGATACATAATCGCGAGTGAATTTTCTGGTATGTCTTTGGCTACTGATTCATTATCTGCCTTATTATCACTACCCGAACTATCTGCTATTTCGCGCTATCAGGCCGTGATCACAAGCGGAAACAATGCATCAGTACGCGTTCTGGAAAAAAATGGATTTACCCTTAAAGAGATCATTAAGGATAATTACACGATTGGCGGAGTTATGTTTGATGACTGTATTTATATGCTGAACAAAAAACTGAGTTAAATTAGCCAATAAATCTTAAAGGTCGCCATGTGCGATCTTTTTTCGTATATAGTTACCGTAAATCATCTAGTTTAATTACTGCTGAAATAAGGGATGAATTTTATAAAAAATCACAAGGTGATCTTCAAAAATGAAATTACTAGCTATTTTTTCACTCTTATTTTCAACATTCGCAATGGCTGCTAATCAATGCAAGCCTGATGATATTTGTTTATCTTTCAAAACTAGTAAAGATGAGCTTTCTATAGCATGTAAAAATATAGAGTCAGCAGAAATTGACACTCATATACAAGAAAACGATTCCTTGGGAATTAGACTTAAAAATAATACTGGGTTGAGTGGTTTTTCTGTTAAAAATATCGGTCAAATAGCAGATATTAATATCAACGGAGTCAAATATACTCAGGCTGTCATCACATCTCGTATGGATACTTCTATTAGAGTTACGATAACTTCAAACCCTAACTTTCAATTAGTAGGTGATTTGATAAAGTGTGTTAATTAGAGCTGTTAATTAAACATGATACTAGTAACCTTAATATTCTCTAAAAAAATCAATTATTTAATTATATTCAATAACATACGGATTTAATAAAAACAGTATAAACGGAATAAAATATGCCTTTACCTAACAGATTGAAACCAATAAAAATAAGTAAAGCTAAACTCAATGAGTTGATCGATTTACTACGGAAGATAACTAATAAAATCGATAATGGCGGAACTGAAGATGATCCTGATATTAAAACCATGATGATAAATTGGAACGCACAAGTAGTAACACCTTGTGAGTTTTCAGATTTTCGTGATTATAATTCTTGGACAAGCGCAAAAGAGTTTACAAAAATAGCATTTAATCAGGTGAAATATCTGGATGATCTGACTTATGAAGAGTTAATTAATATTGTTGATTTTATATGTTTAGCTGAAGGCAGTGAATCTGAACAATCCTATGCAATGCAGTTACTCAAAGTAAACTTCAAATCCTTTTCTTCAGATCTTATTTATTGGCCTGATGAGTATTTTAATATTGAAGAAGTCGATGATTTATCATCAGAAGAAATAGCGGCTTATTTGATGGAAGGATCTAATCGAAAATTATCTAGCGCTCCAGAACTTCGATTAAAATATTCAATTCCGAAAGATATTAACAATTGATTATTTATTTTAACAATAAATCAAGCGATTGATTTTATAAATAGATGATGTTTTATTTAAATACAAGAAGATGAAAAATTGCGATGTTTTTTAACTAAAATAGTTTAAATATTAAATCAGATAGCGCTAAACAATATTATTGTATTTTTATCTAAGATTACGGCGCTTCTTATTTCTTGATATAACAATTTCATTTGATGACAAAGTTGTTTCAGCCCAAGCATTTAGCATTGGTGACATTATTTCGGGTGTAATCAACAAACTTTGTGGCGATATTCTCAATATTAAAGCAATAGCAATAAGCTGATCGACTGTTATCTTAAGATGCCCATTTTCCAAACGCGAATAGTGCTGCTGACTGATGCCAAGCCTTCTTGCCATCTCGATACCTGTTATTTTTAATTGCTTTCTTTTCTGTTTAATTCTCTGACCTACAACAATATTAATTGAACTCATATTAATCCCTCTTTTTAAAAGAGATTACCGTAAAAACACTTAAAGATCGATATGAGCGATCAAAAATAGATTATTAATAGTCATTATCTATCAATTTTTATTTATTAAAAGATTTAAACCGTTTTACCTAAATCAAATAATTAGATAAATTACATTAGTCTTTAGCAGTATTTTTGTTTGTTAATGACGAAATAGGAGTGTTAATTAAGAATAATATGAGCTAATTGGAGATTAGTAAGAATGGAAGGCTCCATTTTGCAGAGTCTGTTTGAAACGATGGATGATGATCCGTATCCGATAAGTATAAGTTAATGTTTTTCAAATGATTATTTGATTAAGCTATCAGCTATTCAGATTTTTATCATAAAATAATATTTTCTTTACCCCAGTTTTCTACCCAATCAATTAATTCATCCAACTGATTTTCAGAAAATACCTTTATACCATGTTGACGTAATAAGGTTGTTGCAACACCTTCACCTTGCTTTGTCACACCAGAGAAATTGCCATCATAGATATATTGGCTACCACAGGTTGGGCTTTTATCGGTTAATAGGGCAACGATACAGTTAGAATCTAAAGCTGTGCGCAAAGCAAGCCATGCTGCAAGTTGGTAATGGGCTGTCACATCGTTACCCGTGTTTTCAATCACTTTTGCGCTATTTTGCATAACTTGATAACCATCAGCTTCCAATATTTCAGCCGAGGCTCTAGGTGTTGGCAACCCAGCTGCAAGTTCAGGGCAGTGGATCACTAATCGTTGCTCTTGTTGCCACTGTTCAAATACTGTATTTAATTGTGCTTTTTCTGTGTCGTTATAACGAACCTTAAATCCCATCAGGCAAGCACTAACGAGTATTTTATTTTTCATATAAATTTAGTGATATTACATCCAATTAATGAGATATGTGTTTTGATAGAATTTATATTCTTGGTTGTTATCGTTCAATGCATTTAGAGGATACAATTCTGTTTAAGCACAAAAAGTCACGGTATTTCAGTATTTATAGAACTATTGTGATAAGGTTTCAAATAGAATATTAATAATACCAAGACAGTAGGAAGAAAATATGAAAAAAGGATATTGGATTACATTATTTCTACTGACTTTATTTACCATTCTTATTTTTTTGGCAATAAAAGATATTAAAAATACAAAAGAAAGAGGTTACACCTACACTAAATATAATATCTTTTCTTATTATCTTAATACATCTTCTGTGATTAAATCAGTACCTAGAATTTCGGATGACTATTTTTTCACTGGTGATGGAATTATTGATAGAGGATTTAGAAACGGTAGTGTGACATTTTGTCTTATTACTGATTGGAATAAGGCGTATCTACAATTAAGAGAGTTTACCGATAAATTAGATTTTCCAGTTTATTATGGAAATCCTAAAGTAAGAGATAACGAACAATATCTTGAGATTTATAAATATGATAGTTGTTTGCATATAAGTTATTCTGAAAATTATTTTCGATATTAGTGGATTATTTTAGTGTTTTAGTTAAAGTTGAATTTTCGTTTTTAACTAATTCACGAAAAACCCATTTTTTAGAATGCACTACTAAATCTCCCCAGAGAAAAGCCCTATCAAAAGGGCTTTAGATATTAATTGTAGTTGGATATTTGCTATGAACGTTATTATTTAATAACAGTAGAGAAAGCTTTTGAAAACATTCTATTTAAATCATCAGTTGAACGTTGCGCTGAGCGCTTTTGAGCTAGCTTTTTAGAGGCTGTGACGCTATTGGGATCGAATGTAGTTCGAGATGCAACAGAAAGGGCTACCGCACAGGCTCTTTCTTTAGCGTTATTATTAACTTTAGCCATTTCTTTTTCTCCTTATTTTTTATTTAGATGAATTCTCACATAAAATAAATTTGTTATCAATAGATGAACACTTAACTCAATATTTTTTTATTTCTCTTTTTATTTGTAGCTTTAAATAATCACAGCAGTGACTTATAACCTTTTAATGGATATGGTGATAAAAACCATTTTATTTTTTCATTATCTTTAAATTTAATTTTCATTTCTAATAACATATTCTCAGATAAGCAAAATGGAAAGAAATGATAAAGATGAGAAACAAAAATAAAGGCATCGCCCTCATTATCAAAATAATCAGTATCTAGTGTTAATATTAAAGATAAACAACGATGTGGTTTACCCTTTAAAATATAATCATAAGTCTGACTATTTAAATCAATACAGCCATCCAAGGATTTTTTTATTTTTCTTGTAACTTGTTTATCTAGTTCTGAATAAATTAAATAATCACTTAGCATATTTTTTATTGTTGTAATAGACATCAGCATAAAAGCATTAGCACTATAATGTGATAACAAATGCCAATAACACTTATCGTCAACAATAGGTGGAAAACATTCTGATAAAGGTGTGATATTTTTGAGTAACAGATTATCAGGCATATTTTCACTGTGTGCATTCAGCACACCAATGCTGTTATCTTTATATTTTTCAAAGCCAATATATGTACAGGAAAAATGTAGACTTGGTGGAGAGATAAGTTCCTCGCCTTTATTATCATAGAAATGAACCGTATAGAAGGTTCTTCCGGTGATATCTTTATCTATTGTTAAGGAATAGAAAAGAGAGTTTTGATATTGAGGCAATAGGCGAGATGCTGATGTTAATTCAGTTATTGAATAAAAATGACAATAAATACCACGCTCTTTTTCATGTGGCTCTAATGAAAGCATGATTTCAGATAAACTTGAAAGATAATGGTTATCTGGAATAGGCAGTAAATAAGATGATTTATTCTCTTGAAAATCAAGGATAACTGTATGATCTTTCTCTTTATCAACAGTAGGAATACAGTTAAGTAAAAAACAGTCTTGGCATTGTTCTTCCGTTAATGAAATTTGCTTATTTAAATAAATATTGACTGTAAATTGAGTGCTTTTTCCCCAATCTAATTGTTTGATAATCACGGGAATATCTAAGCTAATAAAATGATGAACATGAGGAAGATACAACCCCTCCAATAATTGTTGTGGTGCTTTCGGGGTATTCTCTGATTGTGGAAAAATAGGATAATCTTTACCAATTTGAGAGTTAAAACAAAACGTTGCATTGTCACCATGATAACTTTGATCGGCATGTTTTAATTCAATATAGTCAAAATGTTGTGTCAACCCAAGTAACAGCGTATCTGCAATATTCTTGATTGGGCTAAGAAATAAATTTAGCGAGCAAGATTGCATTTGCTCTATATCGCCAAGGTAGGCAAAAGTTAAAGAGATACAACTTTTATTAGGTTGATGTGTCACTTGTTTCTCAATAAGAGAATAAGGCTCGATATATAAATCGCGACAAGTTGAAAAACACTCGTTATTACTGCCTAAAGCGCTACTGTTTTTAGGAATGTAATAACTGTAGTTAATTTCTTTATCACAACTGATTTGAATAATGGATGTTGACGGCAACCCTTTTATTGCTTGAGAGCCGAGACGCTGTAATAAAGGGAGTGTAATTTCAGGGAATGCATCATCAATTTTTTCTTGCAAATGAGCAGAAAGAAAGGCAAATCCCTCCATTAAATAGCTGGTTTGAGGATCATCTGGCTCTAAAACTTCCGCTAAATGTGGTTTTTTTTGTGCGTAGGATTTAGCCAGTTTTTGCAGGTATTGCCTTTCTTTTAAATATTTAATTTCGCTCATGTTAATCTAATATCACCCCTTTAATAATAAATAATATCTGCCATGATTTCTGGTTATTTTTAATATGAATAAGGCTTTAATCCTAACTCTTCAGCTTCTTTTTGCAGGAGATAATATCGTGCCAATAATCCATTAATATCTGCATCGAGATTATTAATTAATGCGGGAGAGATAGACTGCTCTTTACTTATTTCTTGTGAAAATGCATATAGCTTATTTTCAATAGGAACAGCTTTATTATGGCTTTTTTGAATTTCATAAATGGCTGTTTTTAAATAAGAAAGGGTAAAGCTTCCTCTGTTACGTTCTTGTTGAACAATCCTATCGGAAAGCTGTTGAATTAATTTATTCGTATCTGACCAACTGCTGTCAATTGGTGCGTTTTCTAATCGTGTAGTAAGGATATTTTGCCATTGTCGTGTTGCGTAAGATTGATCAGCATTATTAGGCCAAAGTTTTTTCGCGACTTCCAACATATGATCTGATTTTCTTAAAGCAAATATAGGAGACTGTTTTTCCATTAAAACAAGGTTATTTGCATATGAACTGATATTTGGTTGATATAACCATTGTGTAATGGCACCTTCAGGTTGAGCGATAATTGCAGAGAGTTCTTTTTGCATCGGCAGATAAATCGCCATACCAATAGTAATAAAAATAGCACTGCTACTTAATAGTCCAATAAAAAAGCCTTTTTTCGCACTCATTGGTTTTTTCTCAAGCGGCGGATCGTCATATAAAACAACTTCGGCGATAGGGTTAGGTTTAGAAGTATTGTTTTCTTTAAGTTCATCAGATGTACTGATATAGACAATAGGCGGAATTTTAACGGCATTATTACTACTTTTTTGAGTCGAACTTTTTGTATTTTGTTCTAAGGTTTTCGCTGCATTTTGGAAAAACCAAAGTAAATTTTCTAGCTTTGGTAATTTAGGCCAATCCGTATGAGCGAGTTGGTCGATAATTAATTGCAGAGCCCTTTCTGAACGATAAATTAAACGTAAATCAGAAGGCGAAAATGTTAACTGACGTAATAAAGCTCCCGCTTTGGTATTAAACCAATTTAAAACATCACACCGATGATTTGGTTGAGTAGGCCAAAGATTATCCCATTGACTTACCACTATATTGGCAAGCAATTCGCATCCTTCAGTAAAACCATTTAACCCATTTAAATGAAGACGAGCTAGCGTGTAATAAGTCCCACTTTGCAAGTCGATACCGTGGGTTTTAAATAACGTTAATGAGAGAGACTCAATAAGAGTCCAACTGATCTCTGGTTGAGAAGGATGATTAAGTTTATTAAATTCCGCTTTTAATGCGATAAATTCAGGGATATCTAAAGGAGAGCCTGCAATTTTTATCACAAATTTTTCTTTTGGCGTATTCATGAATGATCCTATCCCCTTATAAATATAAGGGGAAATCAGTTAATAAAGGGTTTCAGGTAATTTGAAGCGAGTAAATAATCCACCAAAGAAAGGATTATTAGATTCATCGATTGTGATCCGATATGTCATATCACCATTATCAAGGGTGAATTTCACATCAAAAGAGTGCGGCTTTATATTAGTAAGCTTGCCACCATTAATGAGGCGCATTTGTGCCCAAGGGCCATTAAATAAAACAGCTCGAGGTGATTTATCGCCAGAAATAGGCACTAAGGTCAGCTTGCTCTCAACATTTGAACGCATTGAATTAGGCCAAACCATATGTACGGTATGGCTTCTGCCGTGTGAATAATCGAGTAATTGCCCATCAAGATTTAAAACACTACGACGCTTATTACCGGTAAGAGAAAGTGCTTCAATAGCAAATTGCGCTTCTAAATTGCCTTGTGCATTAAAGAATGTATTTCTAATTCGATTTGCAATTTCGAGTTGTTCTAACACATCCGGACGAATAAGTGATTGACCATCACTATTTTCAATCAGGTTGTTTTCAACAAAAAGGCGTAGATTTTGCTGATAGAAGCTATCTAATGTGCCGTTTGGTTTGAAAAAGCGTTCAAACTCGCTTAAAGGGACATCTTGTGTCGTTGCTGCATTAAACGGATAGCGACCTACAATGTAGGTATGATATTGCTTAACAACGGTTTCATTCCACTCAACTTCCATGTAGCGGATAGCTTCTTTTTGTACAACATTCCACGCTTGATCTGCTAATTGTCCTACCCAACGATTCATTGGCTCAGGCAATGTTTTAGCTGATTGAGATAATTCAAAAATAATGTCGCGATTATTATCTTCAAGGCGAGAAGTCACCGCCTTTAATGCCGCTTTACCCGGCACAGGTGAATTATAAATACCTAATAAATAACGATGCAGTTCATTTAATTTTTGATTGAGGTTCTGTAAATTCTCACCATTATTGCTGACAAGAATTTCAGTTTGAGGTGCAAATTCTTTATCTAATCGTGTGAGTAATTTATATTTCAATTCATCCATTAATGCCTTTTGATCAGCAATTGGTAGTGAACTGTCTATTTTCGGCAATGTTGTATTATCTCTTAATACTTGCAATGCACGACGGATGGGTTGTTCACCGCTAATAATCTGCTCTAATGCATTAATTTCATCTTGTAGTGATTCAAATTCTCTTATTTCAAGATTACTCATAGCTGCACGCCATTGAGCCGTATAATCATTTAGATATTGTTCGGTGATTTGACGTTGGATCTCTTTTCTATCACTTTCACTGTATTGGGTATTTGTACTTAAATTTAATACCCATGCATCCAAAAAGGTCAGATCTACCAGCTCATCATTATGTTGAGTAAAGTAGTTTGTTAGCCCATACAGCGTTAGAAGCTGAGGCATTTGAAGTTTATCTTCATTAATAGCGGTAAAAATAGAGTCAAAGCTAGGGCCAACTTGATGACGTATATTTAATGGTGATGAGAGAACTTGGTTCGCTTTAAGGCGCAAGGTTTGATAAACACGTTGATAAAGCGGTAAACGACTTAACTCTTTTTGCGCTGTATCGATTGGCTGAGTAAATGGTGTAAAAGCATTAATAGCAGTTACTTCACCTGCCTTACGTTGAGTTTGCCAATCGGTATGTTTTAATGCGTATTGTAAATGTGACATTAATTGAGATTGAATATCTCTCTGTCCTGTAAATAAGCGACTCCAATAATTAGCCATGAAGTTTTCAACAATCTCATTATTACGCCCACTCTTATCTTCAAGCATGCGCATAATGCGTAATATCTCTAGCTTTTCCTCACTACCTGCTGGTGCTTTTTTCAATTCAGTCAGTAAAGAATTCATTATTGAAGGCAGATAATGTTCTGTTATCAATTGGAGATAAACATTTTCGACATAAGGGCCGACATTCTTTCCTTGGTATAACCCTAGGTCAGAAAACGTGTCACTTTTCTCGCGATAATTACCGTAAGCTAATGTGGCATCTAATAATGGGTTTAATACCGCAAGCTGCTCTTTTCCTGCGGTATTAGTGGTAATCGTCGCTTCTGAAGAGCGAAATGATTTCACTTCATTAAGTACATTTTCGCCAGATTGGTAATTTTTACTGTAATAATGGCTCCAGCCATTCCATAAAGCGATAATACCAACAACACTAATAGCGGAAGCTAATAGAACTCTTCTACGATGTTTTTTAAGCCAAAATTGACTTTCAGCAGCAAGATTTGGCTCTGATAACAAAACATCTTGAAAAAGTGATTGCGTAAAATAGCTATGAGTTTCTGCGATAGGCCAAGTCGCTAATGGTGCTGTTGGTAAATGATATTGAACCGATGCTGTTTGACTAAAGAGATTATCAACCTGACCAACTTGTGTTGCTGAAGTGAGATATATCCCTCTTAATTGAATATCTTGCTCTTTATTACTGGACGTTAATGCATTAAGCAGGCTAATAACGTTAGTTTTTAGCCCTTGGATTTGTCGAATAAAACTAAATAACTTAGTACGTTGGCTTTCATCAACGCGATTGAGCATCATCTCAGGAAGGGCGCTATTCATTTGGCTCACCCACTGTTCCCAAAATGCATTAAGATCTTTTTCCCAATTATTTTCGCTATTTAATCGGAATGTTACACCTAATATTTCATCACGCTGTTTGGCTTCGAGTGACTGAAACATAGCGTCAAATCCCTGTAATAAATCGAGCTTTGTAAACACGATATAAATAGGTAATTGACTATTAAAAGCGATGCGAACTTCTTGTAACCGCATATGCAATGAAGCAATAAACTGGCTATTTTTCTCTTTATCGTTTGTCAGTAGTTGTAATGTATCAATAGTAAGAATAATGCCATTCATTGGTTGACGAGAGCGATGTTCATTTAACCAGACTAATAACTCATTCCATAATCGGTGATAAAGTTTCGGCTTTTCTAAAATAAGATTGGGTTGTGTAATTAACTTACCTTCTGGCATTAATAATATGGCTTGGTCTGCCAATAACATTTTTATATGCAAAGGTAATTTTTGCTCACTGACAATATTTTCAATAGGCGCAATATCTAACGTATTGAGGCTATTTTTTAATAATGTTTTTTTACCACTTTCATCAGTACCTAGCACAAAATACCAAGGCTTTTGATAAAGCGCATTAGTGTGCCCATTTTGATGTTTAATAAATTGCGATTTCCAATAATTTAAATAACGGTTCTGATGTTCAATATCATTAAGTACAGGATCGACAATTGCGAGTTCAACATCTAATTTCAGACCTTCAAGTTTTCTCACACGAAGCCATGTTGCAATACCAACCCAACTGACAACAACTAAAATAGTGATAACTGTCGCTAGCCAGCGCGCACTGAGCGATCTTAATGGGTAATCTCCTTTAAATTCATAATTAGCTCCCCACCACCAAATCCAAATGACAAATAGAGCTGGAATTAAGGCAATAAAAAGTAAAAACAAGGATTTAATTTTTGATTTATCAGCAAAGAAAATTTTTTTTATAAAATCCGTTATTTTCTTTCCAGAAAGAAATGACCAATTCATTATTATTCCCTATGAGAAGACAAGTTTTGTTGATGTTCCACTTTTGATGCTAATTGATTTAATAAATTGGGTTCCCACTCTGATAATGAATATCGAAGCGCATCTTGATAAAGCTGATTAAAATAAACATTTGCGATGGAACTCATCTTTGACGCTTCAAATAGTTGTGCTGAGAGTAACTGCAAATAAAACCGCTGGCGGGGTTCTGTTGTGATTGAAATAGCGTTATCAATCATCAATAACGCGGCATTAAGACCTTCTCGTTCAAAGCAGGTCATAATTTCTTGTTGTTCACTTTGTAGCGATAACGCAGGGCTCGCTTTATTATTCGTTTTGCTTTCTAAGCTATTTAGCCATTGATGAGTTTCTTCTGAAATAAAGAGCGTCATATCAGAGAAATAGAGATGGCTAAGCTGAGGTAATCTGGTTAAAAACAGTGAAAGCTCTTGAGCAATCGCTGATGAAATAGAAGTTAGCCCTAATGATTGAGCGGCTTGAGCTGCAAGATAGTGACCATCTAACCAGTAAGGAGCCAACGTTAAGCTTTGTTCAATTTCATTGAGTAAAGTGAGTGTTGGTTGCATAAGTTGCGCTTTGTAATCGGTCACTCTATCTATTGCCACTGCCGCTAGAGGTGTTTTACCTTGCTTATCGCTCATCGGAAGTGTTTGAATATTATGCCAAATAGCATATCGGCGTAGGCGATAACCAACCGCATCATTAGGGGCTTGTTCACAAAGAATGCCAGCGACTTTTAATAGTGTCTGTTTCCATTGGCGATCATCACTTTGATTAATTTCAACGTGAGGTTGCGTTGCCTCTGAAGTCACGCTTGCTGGAGGTTGAGAAGGTGTTTTTACTTCATTAATGGATTCTGCTTTTACACTTTCTTCAGTTGTAATGGTCGATTTTTGTGTGTTTTCTATATGTTGATACGCTCGGCTTAATTCATCCATTTGCGTAGATAAATTAGGCTGATTGGTGTGCCAAAATTGAGCTAAATAGGCAAATTCACCCAAAATATCATCACGTTGTTCTGATGTGGCTTGCTGGCAAAAACTGTTTTTGACTGATTCAAAACGTTTAATAATTTGTTGTGCTAAACGTAGTTTTAAACGTGGATTACTAGGATAGCTGTTATCCCAATAATGTTGCATATAGGCGCTGGCAACCGTGGCAGCAATAACTAGCTCTTCAGGGACAGCAGCATGTTGCAGTGTTCTTAGAAAATGCACCAATAGACGAAAGTCTTTGGTTTGTGTTGCGAATAGTTGTAATGCACGACGTTGAAGATCATCAATATCTAAAGTGCTATGGCTTAGTGAGCCAAATTTTATCATTTCATTTTCGATATATTCCCAGTCGGCACTATTTTCATCAAGCTGGCTACTTATTTTAGCCTCATCCAAAGGTGCTAAAAGTTGTTCTCGCCATGTACAAAGCGTTTTTGTTGTCATTTTTATCACCAATGACAGGCGGAACGCAGAGGTTTTATCTCTTCGTTAATGCCTGAAATATTAAAGGTTAATTTCTCATCATTCGCTAATTTGATGGTTAGTTTTGTGCTGGAAAGTAGTTGTTTGATTTCATCAATACCGGGTATGCCGCGGCTTGCTTCAAGCAAATAACCGTCTTCTCGTAGAAACCATTCGCTACTTAGTTGTGTTTTGTCCGTGATGAGCTGGATGTTTCCTGCAGTTTGTTTTTTGGGTAACGCAATTTGCATACGAGTAATGTTGTCGATACAACTGAGCATTAAAATAGGGCGGGGTGGCTGATATCCCATGGCTGGGATCGTCATAATGACGGGATAAGTTCCTTTGTTATTGGCTGTCACCATAAATCCCGCTGTATAGTTTTCACGCTTTATTTCATGCTCTACCGCTAAGCGCCAAATATCGCCCATCGCACTGATATCAAAAGTAGAAGTTTGTTTGTTCTCAATATTAATTTGGTCATAACAAGATAAACGAATAAGTTGAGATACCTCTTCACGACATTGAGAGAGCGCTTGTTCAGTAAGATTAACTTCATCCTCTTGCGCCTGTGCAAAGGCGTTGTTGAGTAAACAGAAAGCCAGAAAAATGAAATAAATAATCCGTGAATAAATCATTCAAGACATCCATATTTTTTTAATTTATATAGAAGAGATCGCTTTGAAATATTTAAGTTTTCAGCAATTAAATTGAGATCGTCATTACTGCTTTCTTGTTGATAACGCAGAATTGACGCTTCATAGCGTTCAGTGGCTAAAGTAAGATCGTTCACTTCAGCGAAAGAGTGCGTTGATGCTCGCGTTGAAGTTAAATTCGATACGGATAATGAACGTAATGTCTGATTAATTTTATCTTCTTTTTCTTGTTGTAATTTCAATAGATATTGCAGATCAGCAATTTTTTGTTGTGATTGAGAAAACGCCAAGATGCTTTTTAATTGATGATGAAAAATATTGCAGTAAATAGAGAAGATCCCTTGCTCATAAACGGTTTCATCGAGATCTTGCCCTAACATAATAATTAACCCACAAGGCTTATTATTCAGATCAGTAAAGGGAATACTAAACAACCCGCAATGCACAGGTTGTTTGGCGATAAACTGTTGTAAGGCGTGATCGCTAATATAACTGCCCTGTTTTAGATCATTCCAAAGTACAGATTGTGGTTGTGATAGAAGCTGGATCAAGGGGTGATCCGCTTCTGTAATATCGACATCCAAATGTTTTTTCTCTACTTTCTCACTAAGATCAATGCTCCAGCTCTCTAAGCGGTTCTCTGATTTATTAATCATTGAAACAATAAGTGCGCTGAATGGACTACGAGGCATACTGAGCTCAAGAAATTGGCTGATCAGTGAGTCCACATCTAAACAAGTTAAGAGAGAGAGCGCATTTTTCAGTCTGTGCTTCATAGTTCTACATTTACCTCTGCAATAAATTGGTTATCTTGCGTTGATAACCGTATCGTCCTGATATCTTCATTTCGTGCACTGTGTTGCAAGAGAAGAAGTGAAAGAGGAGGGAGTAGTGCGCCATCAATAATGGATTCTAAAATTCTTGCTCCGTTTTCTGCTCGTGAAGCACGTTGCAATATTTCATCTGAAACAGTGTCTTCTAGCCTGATTTCTGCATGAAAACGTTGTGTAAGTAGTTCAGTTAAGCGTGTTAGTTTGTAAGTAATAATCTCTTTGAGAATAGCCTGCGTTAACGGTAAAAACGGAATAACTTCCATACGTGCTAAAAGAGCAGGTTTAAAGAAAGTGGTTAATTCTGGGTAGAGGGCATCATGCAACTCATCCGGTTTATCGGCATGAGCCATAATGATGTGATCGCCCAAGTTAGAAGTTAAGAAAAAGGCGACATTCTTACAGTCAATAATACGGCCTTCTCCATCGGCTAACTCTCCTTTATCAAAGGCTTGATAAAACAGGTTTAAAACATCGGGATGGGCTTTTTCTACTTCATCAAGTAATACAACAGAATAAGGTTTTTTACGAATAGCCTCTGTTAATACTCCGCCTTCGCCATAACCTACATAACCTGGAGGTGAGCCAATTAGGCGAGAAACCGTGTGTTTTTCCTGAAATTCAGACATGTTGATCGTGGTTAAATACTGTGTTCCACCAAACATTAACTGAGCAATTTGAATAACAGTTTCTGTTTTACCGACACCACTTGGTCCTGCTAACAAGAATGCACCAAGAGGACGACCAGAACGGCGGAGATCGGCGCGCGCTGTCAGTAAGTGTTTATGAAGATGCTTAATGGCGAGAGTTTGCCCTTTGATGCTTTGTTCAAGATAGGTCGGAAGCTCTGTCACCACTAATAATGCATCTTGTGATAAGCGATTAAGAGGTACGCCTGTCCATTCAGCAATAACGGCAGCGATTTGTTTTTTATCTACATGAGGAGAGACTAATAGAGAGTGTTGATGTAATTCAGTTAACTCTTCATTTAGAGCATTTAAGCGAGATTTTAGCTCATCACTATTATTTTCAACACTTTCAGTGTTTGTCTCTTCTTCAAGTGATTTAGTCAATGCTGATAATAAAGTTGATCGTAATTCAATAATTTCACGAACAATATTTTTCTGTTTTTCCCACGCCTGTTGAAGCACTTCAATTTGTGTTTCTATCTCAATAGACTGATTGTCTAATATCGCCAAGCGCTCTGAATGATCTTTTAAACCTAATTGCTGTTCACGAATTAATACATCTCGCTCCATCTTGATTTGATGGCGTTGCGTTTTTAATGCTGATAGCTGTTTAGGTGGAGTTGAAAGATTGATAGCTGCACGAGCACAAGCGGTATCAAGCACATCAATGGCTTTATCTGGAAGTTGGCGACCAGAAAGATAACGCTCACTTAATTGTGCTGATGCACAGAGCGCTTCATCATCAATAAAAACTTGGTGCGCTTTTTCATAGATAGAGCGTAACCCGCGCATAATAATAATAGCTTCATCGGCAGTAGGCTCTTTCACTTGAACAAGTTGGAAGCGACGCGCTAATGCGGCATCTTTCTCAAAGTATTTTTTGTATTCGCTCCAAGTGGTTGCTGCGATAGTACTTAATTCACCACGAGCTAATGCAGGTTTTAGCAAATTGGAGATATCTAAGCCACCTTGCTGATTTCCTGCACCAATCAAGGTATGAGCTTCATCAATAAATAAAATAATAGGAGTCGGTGATTGTGCCACTTCTTGCATAATGCCTTTAAAGCGTTTTTCAAATTCACCTTTAACGGCAGCACCAGCTTGAAGAGCGCCTAAATCCAATGTTAATAACTCACATTCTTTGAGTTTTTCAGGAATTTCGCCAGCGATAATACGTAAGGCTAACCCTTCAATTAAGGCACTTTTACCGACACCCGCTTCACCGACAACCACGGGGTTGTTTTTACGACGACGGCAGAGAATATCAATCATTAAGTCAATTTCATGATCACGACATAAAACCGGATCTAGCTGGTTATCTCTTGCTTGTTGCGTCATATTTTGTGTAAAACGCGCAAGCATAGAGTCCGATTGAACATGACTATTGGATGATTTATTAGCTTCTGCTATTGGTGCTTCTGCTGATGTCAGCGTCCACTCATCAAAGTTGAGTTTGAGTTGTTCTCTATTGATTTGAGAGAGTAATTCGACTGCTGATTTAGGCAAATAGCGATGAGGCATTTGCAATAAAGTGAGTAATAACGCGCCTGAACGTAATTCGTTATGACTAAGCTCTGCTGAAGCCAATAACCAACTATCTTTAAGCCATTCCACTAATAGTGGGGAAAAGCTTGGATAACTTTGTGTCACGCTTTGGTGCTGTACAGAGTTAAGATCTAAAAGCGCTGTTAATTCAGTTGGATTGATATCAACTTTATTAAAAATAGTGCGGATATCCGTTAGTGGTGTTTCCAGCAGTTGTTGTAAAAATTGGTCTACTGTAATTTCAAGTTGCTGCTGGCTTACACAAAACGCAGCCGCATTTTCTAAAGCGTGTTTAGCAATAGGGTGAAGTCTATTAACTAATGTTGAGAGATCAATCTGGATCATAAGGGCGTCCTAGCTAAGAAGTGTATTAAGCTGTTCCAAAATATTGAGAGTTTGATGTCTCAATCTAGAAGCATAAATAGCATAAATAATTGTGGCGAAGATCAGTGAGCCAATGGCGATATAACGAACACCAAAGCGTTGTCCTAAGCGATATTGATGTGATTTAGTGCCATTTTCTTTGTATAAAACAACAGGTTGAGATTCACCTTTAAGTTGTTGGATCTGTTTTTGAAGTTGGCGAAGTAATTTATTAAAGTCATCTCCATAGCCATTGCTGACTTTATAGCGACCGCGATAACCAAGGCATAAACAGAGATAAATAAACTCTAATAAATCAAGGTAACGTTTAGGTTCACCTAATAAGCGTTCTATTAATACGAAAACCTTTTCACCACCCCATGATTCATTATGAAAATGAACTAACAGGGATTGTTTTACCCAATCGTTATCTTGATCCCAGCCTAACTCTAATGCTGCTTCATCAATAAATGTGCATAACACATAGCGGAATGAAACAATGGCACCTGGCTCATAACCGTGAGTTTGAAGTTGTTGTTCAATGGCTTGAATGTCAGTGACCACTTGTTGAAAAAGCTTTTCTGATAGCGGAGTTGCTGACATTGATTTCATTCTGATCACCATACCCAGCAACGGTGTCGCGACATCAATCATTGGATTGATGTTGTTACCGCGTAATGGCAATTGATATGATTTATGGCTCACTTTTTTTTCAGTAAGTTCTTGTATTAATGATAAATCACTCATGTTGAGTTCCACTTCTTATTGCCCAAAGTTGAATATCAAGTTCAGGGAATTGTCCTGATACGTGGAATGCAATATTTCCGTGTTTCTGTATATCAGCCCATGATTCACCTTGAGGATCTAAGCGGAAATAGGTATAGCCTGAGTGATATGGCAATTGACGAGGAGCGGTTGATAACGGAATGAAGCCAACACCAGGCATTTGAACACTGACTAAATCACGAATTTGATTCACTGAAGTGACTTTTGCCTGTTGCGCGAATTGGCGACGCAATTGCTCTTGAGGTAACTGAGCGCGTACCGCAATAATAAATTCAGCACTTTGCAGAAGTTGTCTGTCATGAATTGTCGCAACACGAATACCATGTTCTTGTTTTTGCAATGGAATTGGCACCGCTCTTGGTGTGAGAACCACACTTAGCGCTTGTCGAATAGATTTAATTAGAGGTAAAAAGCCCGATGCCAAGTCATAGTGTCGATAAATCGGTAATTTATCAGGCAAACGAGAGCCATTAGTAAAGGTTTGAATTTCACCATTAAATTGAAGTAGCTCTTTAAAGAGTTGCTCTGGGTGAACCACTGTCTGCTTAGATAAATGTGAAAACTGAGGATAAGCACGATTAAGTAGCTGTAACATCATAAATTCAGCAACATCGGCAATACCTTGTTGACCGGGGGAGCCTATACGCTCTGCTATTTGGCGTCCTCGCTCAAATAAGGCACCTTCAACTTCAGCTAAAAACTCAGCTAAAATAGGGCAAATTCTTGAATTTAAACAGGTAGGAATATAGTTTTTATCGAGAATTAAACTACCATCAGCGCTGATCTCTCTTATTTTGCAAATTGGCAACATCACATAAGCGTCTAGCTCTGTTTTTCCTAATTTTAAAATAGGATTAAGCTTTGCAATATTAAGCTGACTGATATCTCCATTCTCAGTATGCAAATCACGTACTTGTGTTAATACATCGCTATAACGAGCTAATAAATGATTACCATTATGGGAATGAGAGATTTCACTGACTGTGTTGTTTTGTAACGGCAATGCCAAATAGACCACATTGTCACTGCCTTCATTAATTTGTGAAATATCAATAGGTGAAGGAAGATTATCTTGCTGTGGAATAGAAAACAGCGTGCCGTCAGGCATAATGCCAGAAGCTTCTTTAAGACCAATACGACCAAGGCTTAATAATTCAGTATTTAGCGTCAATTGGCTTAAACCATAGTAATGAGCGTGATAAGTTTTTATCAGCGTTTCAATAATATAGTCTTGATAACGTTGCTGTTGCTGAAAATGCTGAGGCTTAATAAACAACCCTTCATGCCATATCACTTTATTTTTTGTCGACATTGTTATTGATCCTCTTCTTTTCTAAATTCAATTTCATTTTCTTTGATATGGACTAGCAGATTGTAATAATGACCAATCCCATTGATTTTTAATATTTTCTTCCATTGAGTAACATTGACGTCAGAGTAATAGGCAATGATCCCGATATACTTATTCTTTTTATCCAACTCAATGGGATCGAGCGGCTTATATTGATCAGGTAAAAGGGTGTAATCTTGATGATCGATATAATTTCTCTTTAATAGTTTTTTCAGATCGCAATCTTCTTCAATAATTTGGTCTTGATCTAAAGAGGCAAAGATCGAATCTTCATTCATATAAACAATTTGTAATTGAACCGGTGTTGCTTCTCCTTGATGATTAGGATTGATTTCAGGCTCAGCTAATAATGTGAATGAGACAACCGAGGATTGCTCTTTTTCTTTACCCACGGGCGTTGATGGGTCCCATATGACTTTGCCTATTTTTGACATGGCTTCAATAGGGCCACTGCACCCACTTAATTGGGTGGCTACAAAAATAAAAAAGAGATAAGCCATGAATGTTTTTATCGACATATCACACCTCATCGAGCCCTTTTCTTAAGGCTCGGTCATAAGCGTGGGTATAGACCTCATAAAACAGTTTCTCAAAACCTTGTTGGCGAGATGATGCTAACTCGTTGTAATAATTGGTATACATATCCCAAGCCCAAGCGCTATCACTTGGAGTATTGTCGTAACTACGACGATAATGGGAAAAGCGTTTTAATAAATGCTCTGGCGAGAATGCTTCTAATAGTGTGGTTAATGCAGCGGAAATGGCTTCTTGATTAGCATAATAATGTAATTGCACATTATGTAAGCTTTCTGCGACAGCCGAAGGCGCAGATAAATGTACAGGGCTACGTTCATCGGTAAACATTAAACGCATAACACTGTCATATTCATTATTTAAACGAAGCGGATTATCTTCAATTGGGCGCAGTTGTTTATCTTGTAAATTTTCCTGCTGTTGTAATGCCAACAAACCTTTTATTGCAGATTGCGTCGTTTTTCCTAATTCAATAAGAAAATCATTTGCTTGCTGTGAATTTTGTAAGTTAAGGTGTACGCCTAGCCCTTTCATTAATGGATTAATTGCGACATAGTCTACGTCTGCATTTGTTTCATTATCTTGAGACGTTATTTCTGGCAAATCCATAAATTCCTGAACCATGAGATCTCCCTGGTTATCTGAACGAGGCGAAGAAAGAGCGTAGTGATGTGTGTTAGATGATGAGCCTTGAATAAGCTCTAAGCTTTCGCTTTCAAGGGCTTTTAATGGATCATGTGTCATTGAGCCTGAAACTGTCGGAGCTAAAGGCATAATATGGCTTTCTGTTTTATGAACCGAAGGGGAATTTTTTTGTAGCAGGGGATCGAGCGGATTATCATCAGTCTCGATCAACGATTGTGGTGTCATCGCCATAAGATCAGGCTTATTGTTTTGCGTTAAATTGATATTAACGGATAAAACAAGTTGCCCAATTTTGATCTGATCATTTTGAGATAAACAGACCGCCCCAATATGAATGGGGATCAGGGCGTTGTTAATATAAACAGGCTCAGCCAGTGTTTTTAAACAAAATTGTTTATCTTGCCAAGCGATAGCGCACTGTGTAGATGCAATAGATGATTGAGTATCTTGTATTACCCAGTGTGATTGTTTACTGCTACCAATCGTGCCACCAAGTTGCGTGAATTGACTATTTGGTACATAGCCACTTTCAAGCAACTCACTATTTATTAAGCGAAAAGAGATTGTGGGTAAATAATTATCCATAAATATTATTCCAAAATAGTCATTGTCACACTAGGATTGGCTTCTGGTTTTCCGAGAAAACTTTGCCAACCTAATTGATTGTGTTGTTCTTTACCTAAGCAGATCCCATATGCCTGTTTGTCGGCGATACGCAGGCGTAAATCCCATGCAAGTTGTTCATGCATGATGTAAGAAACAAAAGTAATAAGTGACAAAAAGTCCTTGCCATTGGGAAGAAACGACATATAGCGATCGAGTGGTAATTCACTGATTTCAATCGTGCATTTACCATTGCAATCATAGATATGAGAGCCAATATTAAAATTCTCACCTAAAACCATTTTGGGGCGAGATTTCTGTCCGGAATGACGAGCAATAATCCCTAAACGGTTTTGTTGATCTTCAGGGATAGGTACTTTGCGTATTTCCCATCCGATCAATTCAACTTTTTCTAAATCAAAACAGTGAGAAATTAAGCTACAAATAACATCGGGAGAGCGACTCGGACTGGCAAGCAATCCAGCATAAGCCAGCATTTTGCTGTGGTTGATGTTCATCATGCCACGATTGGCTTCACTTCCTAGCCCTACCAAAGAGAACATATGACGAGAAAATGCGTCGTGGCCACCATCTTCGAAACAGATGTAATAGCGATATTTACGCCATATACGATGGAGTAAAGTCACTAAGCGGTGATTAAATAAATTAAGATAATCCGTTAATTGATTGGCTTGTTGAGCTTCTTCCCACGCGAAATGATCAAGGTAATAACCCGGCAATGGCGATTGGCTACCATGTAAACCCAAAAAAGAGACTTCAAGATCAAATTGACCTTGTTCATCTTGGCGTAATGAAACGACATCACGAGTTGGAAACGCGGTATTAGCGCTTGATCTAAACTGAATAACGCTTTCATTATTCAATGCTGTTTTTTGAGAATGCAGTTTATTAAGCAACTCAACTAATTGATAGAAGCTGTATTCAGTAACAGATTTGCCCGCTTTTTTATTTAGCCAGCTTTGTATTTTCTCAATATCTGTTATTTGAGTATTTGCTGGTTTATTTTCGCTGGCCAAAGATAAATTTCCTTATTATCTAAATTAATAACTTCCAATTCGTGAAACATATTAACGCTGGTATAAAGGGTGAAAAATTGTGCTAATACAGAACAAAATAGATACATCGCTCCTTCTGAAATAAAGGCATTTTGATGTATCGATAATGTTGTTTTCACACCTCTTACTAGTAAGCCTTTATATAAATACTCGATAGACTCTGTTTTTAAATTTGTGATTGCATCGAGGCATTTTTGAGATTGACGAGCTGATTGCTGATGAAACGTCGCTTTAAAATCATATAGCTGTAAGATTTGTTTGAGTGCGGTTAAGCTCAATAGAGATTGATAATTAATAGATAAATTAGTGAGTTCTGACCAATACAACGTATTTCCTAATAAAGGATAAAGTGCTTTTGTTGGCTTAATAATATTACTAGCAGATAACACCCCTGAAATAACGTTGTTCTCATCAAGCTTTATCGAATGAGAAGACAATGAAGAAGCTAATGTACGATTAGTACAGTTCATTGATACTGAAATGCTTTCTTCACAATTTAGTAAATCAGCTTCATTGTTTCGCACAAATGACAAGGTGTGTTGATAACCATAATTTGATTTATGATGTGCTATTTTTAAACGGTAATAACCCGTTCTTTCGGGATTATCTTGATTATTTTGATGATGAAAACTCTCAAAAGCTGTGTATCGTGTAATATAAGAACGCTGATTCGGAATATAGCGCAAACCTTGGACCGTATTTATCGAAAAAATATCATAACAATCTTGTTTTTTATGGCTTTTATTTAAAACATATTCTGTTTCTTTTCCCGTTAAATTTATCGCTTCACTTTCTGATCCAAATAAATTAACAGCGGGTACGCAATTTATCTTTATGCAATCTTCCGTGATTAGCATGGCTTCTGGAATATCACTGTCAAATTGAATTGATAATGTAAAAGTATCAGAAACCAAAGCAGGAGGGATGTTATCTAATCCTTGAATGGATAAAGACATAAAAGCTTCAGGAAAACAAAAATATTCCTGCAATAAGCGATATCCTTCATAACTGTTTTTCGGATAAGGCAAAAGAGAGTCTTCCGCATGAAAACCAATCGGTTCAACCGCAAAATTCTCTAAGGTAAATTGACGCTGAGCCGTTGTTATTTTTGCTTTTTTAACTTTGCTATTTAATAAATAAAATAACTGAGTCGTTGTATAGGAAAGACCATTAAGATAAATACACAGTTTCTCTAAGCCAACTGTGGATAGCGACTGTAATTGGTTTAGAGAAAAATGAATATCTAACGTGTCTTGATTTTGAGTCACTTGTGCTATTTGTATTGGAAGTACCCATAAATCACGACACTGCGTAAATTGGCATTTATGCCAATTATCTTCATCATTTTCGGCTAATTCATTTTGAATATAGAGTGGGCGGCTAACAAAAGGTTGCCCCTTTGCTATTTTTATCGCACATTTTTGAGTGGCTTCAGTACGATATTCTATTGCTGTCATACTAGGAAATGGACGCGCGTAAGCAGGCCATAGCATATTAACTAAACTGTTTGTCAGTTCAGGAAATTGTCTGTCTATTTGTTCTCGTAAATTACCTGATAAATAAGCAATGCCATCTAAAAGCCGCGCTGCATCAGGATCACGCACTCTTTCAGATATTTGATTAATAAGCTGCGGTTTTTCAGTTGCAACATATTGTTCAAGTTTATCGAGATAACTTAATTCATTATTAAAATAGTGATTTGAAGACATATTAAAATTGCGTCAATTGATATCTACGGTTGCTGTCTAATTGCACGTTAAATTCAATAAGCTGCTTTTGATTTTCTAATAAGATAAAAGCCGTAATATTAAATTGCAGTGACAGGGGCTCTGCTTCATTTTCTATAAAATGAACAGTGACATTGCTTATTCTTGGCTCATAAGTCGTAATGCAATCCGCAATAATATTGGATAAATGAACCTTGAAATCGACTCCTGTTAATGTCGCATCGTTTAAATCAGGAACGCCTAAAGCAGGAGTACTTTGGCAACCTAAAGGTCTGCTATTTAAAACCTGATTTAAATTTTGCTTAATTGACATGAGTAACGCTTGGATTTTCGCGCGTTGGGAAGAGCCTACGCTCTTCCCTTGTATGCGCTCAAATAAACTGGAAGCGGGGTTGTCTTCCAAATTATATAGAGCTGTCATCGCACTTATTCCTTATCTAAGCGACCAACAAGCGATAACTCAAAGTTTGCACCCATGTATTTAAAATGGGGGCGAACTTGAATAGCCACTTGATACCAACCTGGATCACCATCAACATCAAGAACTTGGATTTGAGCTGAGCGAAGAGGGCGTCTACTACGAACATCTGCTGGTGGATTTTCTTGATCCGCAATATATTGTTTTAGCCAGATATTAAGCTCACGCTCAAGATCTTGACGCTCTTTCCATGAGCCAATTTGTTCGCGCTGTAGGACTTTAATATAGTGAGCTAAGCGATTGATAATAAACATGTAAGGAAGTTGAGTTCCTAACTTATAGTTAGTTTCTGCTAATTTTCCTTCACGTGTATTAGGATAGTTTTTCGGTTTTTGTACTGAATTTGCAGAGAAGAATGCCGCATTATCACTACCTTTACGCATTGTTAAAGTGATAAAACCTTCTTCTGCTAATTCAAATTCACGTCTGTCAGTGACTAAAACCTCTGTTGGGATCTTAGTTTGTAATTCACCCATCGCTTCAAAGTTATGAACAGGTAAATCACCCACAGTTCCGCCACTTTGAGGACCAATAATATTTGGACACCAGCGATATTTTGCAAAGCTGTCATTAATACAACTTGCTAATAAGAAAGCGGTATTACCCCATAAATAATGCTCATGGTCTTGTTTCACATCTTCAGAGTAATTAAATAACTTAATTGGATTCTCAGTAGGTGAATAAGGTAAGCGCACTAAGAAACGAGGTGCTGTTAAACCTAAATAACGTGCATCTTCAGATTCGCGTAATGAACGCCATTTTGTGTGAGCGGGGCCTTCAAATACTGATTTTAAATCTTTAATAGCCGGTAATTCAGCATAGCTATTAATGCCTAAGAAATTAGGTGAAACAGATGAAATAAATGGCGCATGAGCCATTGCGCCCACGGCACTGACGTACTGCATTAATTTCAGATCAGGCGTGGTGTTATTAAAGGCATAGTTACCAATCACAGTCGCGACAGGTTCACCACCAAATTGACCATAGCCTGAAGAGTAAACATGCTGATAAAAGCCGGATTGTACAATCTCAGGTGAAAACTCAAAATCTTCTAAGAGCTCTTCTTTTGTTGCATGTAAGATATTGATTTTAATGTTTTCACGAAAATCAGTACGATCAACAAGTAATTTTAATGAACGCCATGAAGATTCAATTTCTTGAAATTTTGGCGCATGTAAAATTTGGTCGACTTGAGCACTTAGTTGAGTGTCTAACTCAACAAGCATTTTATCAATCAGCAGTTTATTGATTGGCTCTTCTTCTGATGGATTAGCAAAAATATTACTAATAAAGGCTGCGACGCCTTGTTTGGCAATATCATAAGCTTCAGTTTCTGGCGACATTCTTGATTGTGCCATAATTTCATCAAGCAAAGAGCCACCAGATGTTATTGCCTGCTCTTGTTGGGCTTCATTAACTAAAGACATAGAATAATCCTCTGTAAATATTATTTTTGGCTAGCAATATCGAGCTCTTTGAGTAACTGTTCGCGTGTGGCTTCATTTTCCAGAAGCTCTTGCAGACGTTTTCTAAAAGCAGGAATATTGCCAAGAGGACCTTTTAGCGCAACGAGCGCTTCTCTTAGTTCTAATAGTTTTTTTAGCTCAGGAACTTGGCGTGCAATATTATCAGGAGAAAAATCTTGTAGTGATTTAATCTCTAAATTGACGTTAAGATCAGACTCACTTTTTTCATCTAATGCATTTGGAACCGCAATATTTAGATTAATACCGGCGCTTTCCATAACAGAATTAAAGTTGTTCTGGTTTATCGAAATGGTTTTACGATCTTCAATGGGGGTTTCTTCCGTCTTCCCTTTCATATCGCCCACAATAAGCATATTTAAAGGTAATTCGACTTCAGATTGAACACCACCATCATTAGGGATGTATTTAATATTAATACGTTCTTTGGGCGCAACACTACCAAGAGTATTTTTACTCATTTAAACTAAGCTCCTTATTTAGCTTAAGTTCTTAATTAAATACTCAGCGTATTGATGAATAATTTAAATTAAGAAATACCTATCCTAGGCAATAATGTAATTACCTTATATGAGTTTAATTTTCCTGGTAGAAATAAAATAATAACTAAAAATAAAATAATAAGTAATTTTTTCTAATATATGCATTTAGTTTTATATAAAACCGTCCTTGAGTCAATAAGAAATATTTAGTGTTTTTTACTTTTCATTACATTTAATTAGTGTCGTATTTAATTTAAATATAATGATTTAACTTTATAAGTAAGTTTTTTCATCTATTTTACTCATATTATGCAACTCGATAGGGATAAATTAATTTATATTTAATTTAAATTGCAAATATGGAAAATAGAAATTTCACTATGAATTATTTATTCCAAGATTCTATAAGTATAAGATATTTAACGTTAATTTTACTTTAATTTCTGTTCAGCTATTTATTTTATTTTTTTATATTTAATGTTTGTTTTGATGAAAAATAGAGCTGTGATATAAGTGAAAATAATGTAACCTGTCGTTATTATTATGATTGAAAGTTAAATTTGATATAAGGGAATAATATTAAGTGAAATTATTTGATAAAAACAAGAAGGAATTCTTAAGTCATTTCGAATATGATTGGTAAGATTTTAAATGATATATTACTTATCTCTGATTTATAGACAATATGATATTTAACTTAAATAAAGGTAATTTACTCGCTACCATTATCCTTTATTTTGTTTATGGAATATTTTCCATTCGATATCACTATTGAAGCCTGAACGATAATGGCAGACGATAGAGCCTGAACTATTCCACGGATCGTAAGAGACACCAATATGCATTTGTTGACTTGCAATCGGGAGTTTGATTCCGGTTTCTTGGTGAAACCATTGTTTTAGATTGTGGGTTATTTTTCCTTTAGGGCTATTTTGTATTCCATCCATTAATTTTTCGGGTGCCAAGTACCATGAACTTAGCAAGGTGTTTTCATTTGCGGGTGATGTAAAATGAGTGATCAAAAATAACCGACCATATCGGTTTTTCGCTTTACCTAAAACTAACCGATAAGCGACAGTTTCACCCAGTGAATTGGTTATCCATTTTTCCTAAGGGTAAAGAGAAGTTATGATATCTTTCAGGGTACAGGTAGGTGTTAAGTAGATATCGTTATTTATGATAATCGTATTTTTTTCTGTGTAGCTAATCATAGAGCATCATGAGATATTTATTGTTAATAATCTTAGTGTAATTTAATCAATTGAGCATAAAACGGCTATGAGTAGTATCTTAAAAAGTAGTGGTGATAAAAATATCATTATTAATTAAATCTAATGCAATGTGAAAATTTAAGGTTGACTGAAAGTAAACTATATTTCCTTTTCGTTCTATACTTACAAATGGGTTTGAAGTTGTTGAATATAAAAACCACAATATATTATTATTTATATCTGTTTTGACAATAAAACCATCACTCCCCATTTCACCTTCACCACAGAATAGAATGTATTTATCATCAATCAATATTTTATTATTTATCTGAATTTCAGACCAAAGATCATCATTACTTTGAAGTAAATCATCGAAGGTTGTTTTACCTTTATATAAAAGGAAATATTCCTTTTGATAGGAATGTATTAATTGAGGATTATCAATAAAATCAATGTCGATAAATCTTATCAATCCAGACGGCTCACAAACAAGATCCAGTCCGATTAGCTTATTATTTATCCATTTGTTTTGGATGGGGTTAGTTGGGTTTTTCATAATTTATAACGTATTAAAATAACCATTTGGAAAAATTTATGATAAGTGTTTTTTATAAAACTCTATTTTTTTAGGATGACTGATAACTCTAAAAGCTCTATTAAAATATAGTCTTAACCAGTAAGCATGAATATAATTAAAATACTCATGTGGTTATTTTCTGAAAAATTCATAATAGATTCTAATGTTTCTATAATTTGTTTTTCACTAAAAATTTCATTAGAGGATTGTACAATGATATTTTTTAATTTCATATAAATTTTATTAAATTTATTTACACTTAGAGGATCTTTTGATTTATCGTAATTAATAAATAATGCTGACTCTATATCATAAATAAAAAGATCATCAATTAAAGTAAGTTTATTTTTTAGTTTTTTAATATGATTAACAAAACTTTCACTTTGGATAGATTCTATAACAGGGATGATAATAGTATTGTGATATAAAATTTCAAGATATTTATCTTCAACCGTACTATATAAATTTATAAGAAAATCGCTATCAATATCGATTAATTCAATAATCGGCTAAAAAAAGAGTCATTTAAATTAAACCATATATTAAATGAAAGAATTTCATCACATTTTTCTTTAATCTTGTAAATTCTGTTTTCCATATTAATCCAATGGTGACTAATTAAGAATAGGTTGTATTATAACTAGATAGTAGTCTGATAGATTATGCTTATTAAGTTCACCTAGCTTTTATAAAAATCAAGTATTATAATGGTTTTTTATTATAAAATAACATTGTTCATGTAAAAATTCTAGTTGTGTATTTTTATTATTTTCTTTATTAAATTTCTTTAATTTATATAAAATTTTATCCCTGAACAATTATTTTATATTCAATAGAGTCTGCAATTATATGTACCCATTCTTTTGAAGAAAAGAACTCTGCTAAAAATGAAAATGAATATTTTCCACCTAGATGAAAATATTTTTGGTAGTTTGGCAAGTGTTCTATAAAATGTATTCTATCAGTAACTTTTATAAATTTCCCATTTGTTGTATCTATCGTCCATGATAGCGGTGCATCAATATAGCTTGCATTTCCAAATTTCAATTCAATAAAATAATTTTGGTCTGTTATATCCAAACATCCTTTAACGATTAGATCATTTTTATGGAAGCCACATATTTCCATATCACACCAATCATTTTCTTTTAAAATAGAGCTTATTTTTTCTATATTCATAATGCCAACAATATTTTTAATAAGATATACGGGAGGTGAAAATATTATGACCAACAGTTTTCAGTACTTAATTTAAGTAAAGAACTCATCATATATAAAATAATAATTTAATGCATGAATATATTCGTTTATAGTTGAATCATTCAGGCCCATTCCACTCAAGCTTATCTTTTAAATTTTCTGGAACTAATTTAAATAATAATTTAATGTTTTTTTTATGGGAATTATAGTTGTTAGAATATTGTGAGCTAGCATTTTCTAAATAGTAACGAGCGTGATTATTAAGAAAATATACATCATGTTCAGTCATTTGTGGATAGGATAGTGATTTGACAATATCATGCAATAATTCTGCTTCTTGATAGCAAGTCTTGTCTAATGCTTTTCTTAAAGCGGATAGGGTTTGAATGTTTCTGATATAGGATAATACTTTGTTAAGCATGTCAATATATATACTTGTCTTGTCCATTAAATTTAAATCCTGTTTATTTCTTAATAAGCCGCATGATCAGGTAAAATATATTCTTCCGTGTCTTCATCATAGTAGAAATAACGATTATAATATAGCTAATTTTCTTTATAATCATATGATCTGAAAAAGTATCTATTGGAAAAAGCTTTTTCCAAACTAATGAAAGGAAACATTGGTCATTTATTATTATCCATAGGCCAATCTGTTATATTCTCTAAGTATGCACCACCACCGATATAACCTATTTTATGATCTACACTGTCTATAGTAATTTTATTAAATCCGATTAGTTACACCTTACTTAATAACAACATTTAGATTTTACATATCTTCTTGCTGTCCCCAATTGTTGTTGTGAAATTATATTGCTATCAACAAATAATAGTTGTATAGCTTTAGACATTAATTTCATTTCTAATCGAGTTAACGAAGCATATCTCATTTATACGTTAATTTCATAGTATTGCGTAATATACTTTCAGTCATAGGAACCCAATCATGATGTTCTGGCTTGTATGTTATTTCAGTGAATATTATCGATATCGTTCAGAGTAAAGATTTATCGCATTGATAATTCCAAATAGGGTAATGATTTAATGAGATTATAATACTAGGTATGGCATTAAGTTCTTCCAGCTTGCTTTCAAAGAAGGATTAATATTTTTTTGAAAATTTAATTCCTCTAATATTTAACTTATTTATTTCTTTAAAAAGTTCTTCATTTATAATCAAAACTCTTGAAAATGATTTAGTCAATATTACGATTGCTTCATTATCCAGTATATTTTCGTTTATAACTAGTTTCACTATTTCATCAAAATAACCATGATCCATCGTATAGATAGATTTTTCTTTATCAATAAAATCTATATCATATAGTACATGAGCAAAATAAAAACTATTCTCATATATTATTTTTTTATGGGTAAGAGAAACAGGAAAGTATTCTATTTTAGAATTAAATATGTCAAATATACCTTTTAACTCTTTGGATACTATTAATATTGGGCCACTCATAAAAAAATCACTGGGCTTATTTTTAGATATTACTTTTACCATTAATCTAGGAAAGTCATCTCCTAATTTTTCAGGTAAAGATACTTTATAGTCTAAAATCTCTTGTATGTTTTCGACTACAGCATCTGTATAATATTCATCTTCATATGTTTCTTCTATAATATAATACATATTACACCATATATTTATTATAAGGAGTTAGTTTGTTAACTTAAAATTAAAAGTCAAGGTAACCACCTATAGCTTTTGAGGGGGAAGTGTTATTTTCTATTTCAAGTTTATCAATAAAATCTTTAAAGTTATTAGCAACTAATGTTAGCCCGGAAGCAATTTGTTCATTATTAAAAGAGGGGAGTTTTTCATGATCCCAAAACCATATGGTTCCTTTTATATTTCCTTGATTGCATATACATATTTGATTTCCACCAGATGAACAACCAATAGGTATAAATTTTATTTCAAGATCATTCTTATATGTTTCAATCATTTCAAAAATAGTATAGCCTTTATTGATATTATCTAAACCATAAAAATAATCGATAGTATCTAATCCTTTTTCATCGGCCCATGGTGAAGATTTACTGCCTTTGAAAATTACTATTGCATCAAATTTTATATTACTACCAAAATATAATAAAAAATCATGATAATCCTTAGGTAATACACCTATTATTCTCTCAAGATTTTCTAAAAGGGTGACTTTTTTACTTACGTCAATTGATATAAAATTTACTCTTAAAAATTTGAGTTTGCTTATCATTTCTTATCTTTATTTAAGTTTATTATATCGGATACTGAACTGATGACTTACTGCTGGTTTGATACTAATAAGTATAGATCAATTTCTTTCTCACATTGGTACATTAATTTAAGTGCGGCGTTGTCATAATCACTATAAATTTCTAGATATCCTCGAGTCATATTTTTTGTAATATTATCTTTTAAATTTCCTGATTCTAAAGATAGAAGTACTTTTTTATAAAGTTTTAAAATAGTGTCTATATTATCTTCATTTTTAGTTTTTTTTAGTGCATTTAGCATGTTGATTATTTCATTTATTAAACAGATTAATTCTTTTTTATTCATACAATTATCCTTATCTCTAATTGCACATCCTGTAATTAACAAATATTTAAATTCTTTATTCCAAAAATCTTTTCTTACATATGTCATATTGTTTACCTTATTTATTCTATAGTTGGTTAAATTATTTTTTATTGACCATCAGTTAGTAGTAAAATGGTATTACTTCTTATTTTTTATTTAGAAAGGATTTTTAATTTTTGTATTGCATTTTCATTTCCTATGCTATTTATTCCCCAGATACATTTTACAGCAAGCGAATAATTATCATCAAAATCTAAATATTCTAGTTTCAAATTTGCTGCTAAATATAAAACATAAAAACTTGATGGGCTTCTATATTCTTTTAAAAGTCTAGCTAAGTCTTCATGCTTATAATGCCATTTCTCAATATAAATATACGGTGTTGATAAATTTAAATTTTCATTGATGCTCATGAATTTTTTAGTCTTTAATTAAATTTTAGCATAAATGTGTAACATAATATTCATTTTTTAGTATATTAGTAAAATCCACATTATACGGAATGTAATAAAAGGAAAGATGAAAGTTTTTCCAAATAATCAATGTTGTTAATTACCCAATATTTTTTATTTCTAGGTAGAATATTTTATCTAGATTACGCATGAAATCAGTAAACTCACCATTCCAATCATCTGGTACATACCTCTCTAGTGGTGTATTTCCTGGGTATGGATAACATGCACTTAACTTTTTTGAATCAAAATCAATAAATGCAATTGGAAATATATTATAAACTTCCCACCAAGAAGATGATTCCTTTATTCTATTCTGTATTACTTCTAGTTTTTTATTATCGAGCATAAAAGGAAAAAGGTTCTCAATAAAATCTCTTTTGTTTTTATCATTAATAACTAGAATACCAAATCTATCATCTGCATTATCTTCAGAACAAGTTATATTTTTATCGATAAAATCTTTATTCCATTTATATCTATCCATTATCCATATTTCTCTATCAGCTTGATACCAATTAATTATATTTTTATATTTTATTGCTACAATAACATCATCATCTGATAGAAAATGATTATTCTCTTCTGACATATAAATACCTTAAATTATTTTTATTTTATTTGAACTAAAGTTACCTAATAATCTGGTGCACTATCGGTATAAACCGAGGTGTTTTGTACCATCTGGTTGCCAAATCATAGGTAATCGACACGATGAACACTTTTATTTTTAAAGAGTGAATTGGCAGCGAAATAGGGTGATCATCAATCACTTTTTTTACTGCGTCGTACCCCAAAAGCATCATAAGTAGCAACTTAGTGCAATATGGCACGCACGTGAATAATAAGGTTATTATGATAGTTAATTATATCTACTACACCATCATATTTTAGATAAGTAATACCCAAGATTTAATCCTTTAAAATCCCCACTTCTTATATAGAAGTTACGGTTTATTATTTTACTAATTATTTTAAGAAATAGTTTGTTATTTTTACCGCAATATTTTTTTAAATCTAAAACTTCAGCAGGGCACTTCCTTATGACATAATAAATATAATTCATATATATGATGTTGGATATAAAAAGATTACACTTTGATTGATTTTCATTAAGACAATCTATTAGTGCGGAAAATATCTTTTTTTTATCACTATGGTACTGATTAACAAATAAGTTAGGGTGGGAATAATCTATATATACATCATCATACGGAAGTTTATATTCACATTTAGTATCAAGTAAAAAATCTATCGTTGCCAATTGAAACTGTTTTATAGTGTCTAGTTTTTCTTTATTACTATCACGAGAAAACTTAGATGCTACTATATGGACTGTCTTTATTAATTCTTTAACATCAGTAAATTTATCACTTTCAATGTTGAATAATAAAGTCTCTTCTCTAACTATAAAATATTTTGAAAATCTATCCCCAATTCCTAGCTCATAGATTAAATAATTAAAAAAATCAGACTTACTCTCATCTTCATCTAATACACCAGTAGCACTTAAATTAGATTTGAGTTGATTCACAAAATAAGTTACAAATATGTTTTTATTTTCATAGTAAGCGTTACTGTTTATTAAAAAAATAGAAGGTATAATTCTTAAAAAGGAGAAGAAAATATCATGATTTTTATACCCTCCTTGATAAATTTCTTTTTTTGCCTTTTCAAAATCAAATAAATCGCACCACCATGAAAGATATAAAGAATCATCATCATTCCTTAATGATAATAATTTTTCATAATCATCATCCCAATTGGAATAAATAAAATCACATTCATCCATTGGCAATGTCCTTGGGTTAAATAGCATCTTTAGCTTATAATTATATATTTCACTTATTGCGACTGATAATTCATTTTTATTTGGCACTTTATTCTTCCTTCTTCTTTAATTCATCTTTTCTGACATAATTTTTAATTTTTGACATGAAATTTATATGAGAACTAATCATATTTTTATTATAATTTAAAATTAAAGATAATATTAGTATTAGTCTTCTAATCCTAGTAGATTATATTTTTCTGTCATGTCTACATCTTTAGTGTTAATCCAATCAATTTTTTTTGATAGCTCTAACGGGTTTTTAGAAAAATCTTCTATTACTAAGAATGCTTTTTCTGGGGAGATACAAGATCCTATAAAGATGAGATCAAGTTGGCCATCCAAATCAATTAACTGATTCATTTTGCTTTTATCTCCTAAAGAGTAGAACCCTGAGCTACCATGGCTATAAAGTAATGAAAAACTTCCTTGTGCTACATTATGAGAATAAAATAAAGTGGAAATAATTTTTCCATTCTCAGAGAAATAACGATTAGCCAGAGTTGTGTGAGATTTAGTCCAAATATATTTATTTTCTCGATAGGATAGAAAAAAAAGACTATATCTTTCTAGGTGAAAGTTTTTAGAAATTTTCCCATCTGGATAGCTAAACTCAAAGTAATTCACGTTGACTCTCCTTTTAGTTTAAAATACAAACGAATTAGAAATACTTTTATTAGTCCGTTATAGTTAATTAGATATTAATTTTTTAATATCAACTCCTACCCATGATAGTTCTTCAGGTGTTGAGTGCTTATTTTCTGGTTTTAAACAACGTGGAGGTAACAATTTTTACCCACATAATAATATTGAAATGTATATTTTTGAATTATAGTCAATGACTCTTTGCTTTCGTAGCCAGTAATATCATAAATATTAGTATCTATAGTATTTTCTCATACATAATTGATACGTGACTCATAAATCATTACGCCATCTTCATTACAATGCTAATATTTTTTTGAATGATTTTTTATTTGGCCACCTAGTCTAACTTTACTTAAGCCATAGCAGGTGTGCCATTAGCATAAATTGGCGTTTCTTGCACCATCTGGTCGCCAGAGAACAAAATGAATTATAAATGATTTTTAAAAGACTATAAAATAGGCTTATTATTAAAAGGTTTGGTTGTAATAATGAAAGAAAAGATCAATAAATATTATACGATGTGATTAAGCTATAGAATGTGAAAGTTAATTATCATATTTATAGCTTGATTTTATTAAACGAGAAGTGCAGAGTAATATAATTATTTCATTTTTGTCAATGTTGTAAAGTTATTGAGGACCATTCCATTCTAGCTTGTTTTTTAAGTGTTCTGGAACAATGCTAAATAATTTTTTTATATCGTCTTGATGAGAATAATAATTTGCACATTCATCATTGTTGGTTTTTTCTAAATAGAATCTAGCTTGATTGTTCAGGAAATATATATCATTAGAGGTCATTTCCTCATTAGCAATAAACATTACTACATTATGTAACAGCTCTGCTTCATAATAACATGATTTATCAAAAGCCTTTCTAAAATAATGACGTGTTTGCACGTTCCTTATATAGGAAAGTGCTCTCCACAACATATTAGAATATATCTCAATTTTTTTCATAGTTAAAACCTTAATTTATCTAATAATCCGATAGGATCTGGTGAAATATATTGCCCTGTATCCTTATCATAGTAGCGAAAGCGATTGTAATACAAGCCACTTTCTTTATCTTCATATTGTCCAACAAAACGAAAATGACATTCGGTATATTCAGGGTCATTATCGGCATAATCATCGTGAGATTGCCAAAACGCCATTTGTCCCCAGGTATTTAACCGTCCTGCCCAACTAACAATGCCTTTTTCGCTAAAAATTTCGCGTGGCGTGCCTTGATGGTCAGTGACGACATAATGCAGTTTTCCACGTTGATAACGGGCTGTTGGAGTAATTTCACCGGGTTGATAGAGCCACTGAATTTGCGAATCATAAGCGGGTGTACCATCGGCATAAATCGGGGTTTCTTGCACCATCTGGTCGCCAGACCAAAGGTAATCAACACGCTGAACGCGTTTATTTTTAAAGGGTGAATTGGGCGGTGAAATAGGGCGATTATCGACCACCTTACTTTTATTGAGTCGTCGCCCAAAAGCATCGTAAGTGTAACGCCAGCATTCCCCTTCAGGGTTAAAACAGGCAATAAGTTGATTAAGCGTATTCCATTGGTAATACCACGTTTTTGTTCGAAAACCGTGTTGATGAACCACTTTTTGGGTTAATCGACCATTAATATCATAGTGATAATCTTGATAACCTTTGGCAGTGATACGGCGAGTGACACGGCCTTTTTGTTGCTGTTATCCAATAATCCAGTTACGGTGTAATGGCTAAAATTAGAAAAATAGGTTTGGCTTTGGCATAAAATTCTTGTCTGTTTATCCGCTCATAATAGAGTCGCCATAAATGGTTCTAACGGTATTGAATTTCATGTTCTATAAAACGTACTTCACGAATGATTAAGTTTTATCATTAGTATTATAAGAATTTATTCATGTAGTAGTTTATCACTCAAAATTTTTGAGTAACATATGGACTTGGGTATAACCATACATGAAAAGTTAATTTTATTTTTGCATATAATTAGAGTAATCGAGTTCTTAGTTTTTTAGTGAGTTCTTTAATATATTCAATATCACCGAGATATAAGTAACCATCTCCATGGTCAGGTAGTGATAACGTATTGTTTATAATGCTATTTAAAATTAATAGTTTTGATTTATTCATTTGAGTCTCATATATAAGATCAATATCTTTTTCTTTGTCAAGATCACTTTTTTTGATAAATTCCTCTATGCTTTTAATTGCCTCTTTTTTGTTTTTATATTTTTTTTTAAATTCAATGTTGAAATCTAAATCTCCTATAATAGTAAATTCAATAGATACTATATTGTCATCAAGATATATTGCTCTCTCAACTAAAGGGGGGGCTTTTAACTCTCTATTATCTATTATTTCTTTCATTTTTCACTTTTCCTTTCTATGGAACTATTATTATTCCTGCTTTGGTACCATTTTTAAATAAAATATTATAATGAGGATTTAAATCATGTAGTTTATTACTCGATTCATGTACAACATCAGACAAGGGATTTCTTATATTATATAAATCACCTCGATAAGTACTAACTGGTTGTTTCCATACATCACCAAATACTGTTCCACGATATAATTCACCTGATTTAGCGGGGAATAAATCTATATGAGGGCGAAGCTCTGGCATGTTATCTAATAATTGTCTTGCTTCTTCGACATTTCTAACTGTAACATCCTTACCTTCTCTAAGATTGGAAATATTTTTCCGTTGTGCTGAATTAAGTTTGAGTAGCTTATCACAATCCTCACCCGCCAACCCAAACGGATCAACCCACCCTGTTGGACAATACACATACCCATACGGATTAAAGCCACCTAATAATCCGATAGGGTCAGGTGAAATATATTGCCCAGTGTCCTTATCATAGTAGCGAAAGCGATTGTAATACAAGCCACTTTCTTTATCTTCATATTGTCCGGCAAATCGAAAATGACATTCGGTATATTCAGGGTCATTATCGGCATAATCATCATGAGATTGCCAAAACGCCATTTGTCCCCACGTATTTAACCGTCCTGCCCAACTGACAATGCCTTTTTCGCTAAAAATTTCGCGTGGCGTACCTTGATGGTCAGTGACGACATAATGCAGTTTTCCACGTTGATAACGTGCCGTTGGGGTAATTTCGCCGGGCTGATAGAGCCACTGAATTTGTGAATCATAAGCAGGGGTGCCATCAGCATAAACTGGCGTTTCTTGCACCATCTGGTCGCCAGACCACAGGTAATCAACACGCTGAACGCGTTTATTTTTAAAGGGAGAATTGGGCGGTGTAATAGGGCGATTATCGACCACCTTACTTTTACTGAGTCGTCGCCCAAAGGCATCGTAAGTGTAACGCCAGCATTCACCTTCAGGATTAAAACAGGCGACAAGTTGGTTAAGCGTATTCCATTGGTAATACCATGTTTTTGCTAGAAAACCGTGTTGATGAACCACTTTTTGGGTTAATCGACCATTAATGTCGTAATGGTAATCTTGGTAGCCTTTAGCGGTGATACGGCGAGTGACGCGGCCTTTTTGTTGCTGTTGTGCCAGTTGTAAAAAAGCACCATGCGCATCAGACGGAATAAACTGATGCTCTGTGATGTTCAGGTTGTTATCGTACTGAAACTTTTCACTTTGACGTTCAAACTGGTTGCTGTATTGGGTTTCAATAATTTGGTCGTTGGCGTTATAGCGGTATTGTGTGCGGTTCCAACGTGCATCATCGATATTGACCAGATTAAAAGCTTTATCGTATTGATAACCTCGATGAACATCGGTCGAAATGGGTGGTTGGAGCGGATTATCGTGTAATGATTGTAAAAAGGATTCTGTACCTCGTCCTGCACGTTGATGCGCTAATAATCCAGTAGCGGTGTAATGGCTGGAGTTGGCAAAACCGGCTTGGCTTTGACGTAAAAACTCTTGCCCCAGTGCGTTGTAGCTAAACTGCAAGGGTGCATGTTGATTGACTTGCAGTGAAGTCAGTTCATGAAGTTGACCGAAAACATAATGAAGTTCACGCTCACCAAAGCGGGTTTGGGTGAGAATATCGTGCTCCTCATCCCATTGATGCGTAATCTCTTGTCCGTTTATCCGTTCACAACATAAATGCCCTTGGTTGTCATACTCAAATTCCACCACCGAATCAGGATTGGTGGCACGAATAAGTTGCAAACGTTCATTGTATTGATAAGTGGTTGTAGAAAGGCACTTATGCTCAATATCATCGACAAGCCAAATGCTTTGTTTGGTAACTAATCCTGTCTCATCATAATGATAACGGAGTTCATGATTTATTTTCTACATTTATTATATTACAATTATTATCTATTAGAATGGACATAAAAATATCATAATAACTATGATTAATTGGACTAATTCGTTCTAGGAATTTTTTTAATTTTTTATCATTTTTAATATAAATATTTATTTTATTTCCGTTGGCTGTGAGATCGCCTAATAGATCATTAAATCCATAGAAATCTTTTCCAATATATCCTTTTCTTCCCCAAAATGCTTCGCCAAGCATACAGAAAAAATCAAGAATGTTATTTACGTTATCTAAATTAATGTGAGGGTTTAATATTATGTTTTTATTTAATGGTAATGTTTGTTGCCAATATAGGCATGAAGTTAACCATGTTTTTTTTGATTTTTCACATTTATTATTTTTCCAATAAAATATTTCATTTCCATTTGCCCATTCTTTTAAAATATTAGAAATAGCTAATGGTGGTAAATCAGTTGTTTTTATCGTTAATGATAAATTTTGACCTTCATTTAACTTGATTTCATTATCTAATAAATTACTATCAAACTCATAAATACATGTGTTATTTATATAAAATGATATGTTAATTATGTCATTTGTTTTTATTTTGATACTGTCGGAAATCTTTATTTCATCTGATTTAATTAGAAGAAAAAACATATTCTCATTATCAATATGGTTTAAGTCTAAGATATCAAGATTATATGCTGAGATAATTTTCATCCCATTAATACATATATAGTATTTTGTATGCTCCACTATGCTCGCCTTAAGTTAAATATTATTTGGTTGGCTTATGTCCTGGATATTTACCACCATCGGGATACCATGGGCTCGGAAATTTATAGACTTTTTCATAATCATGATTCAATACATATCCATATACTTTTTGACCATTTGGTAATGTCTGCTCAAGAATACGATGGTGAGGATCGACACCTTTTCCAGTATGAACAACTTGCCACTCTTTTGCACCAATCCAGAATTTATTGGTTTTTCCTTTCCTATCTTCTAAGGTTTTTTGAATACCTGTATTAGCATGTACTCTTGGTGTACCTTCGCCAGTAATAATTTTTTCATATTCTTGCCTAATACTTTTAGGTACTGGATTGAATGATGACAACTTAAGAAGCTTATCACAATCCTCACCCGCCAACCCAAACGGATCAACCCACCCAATAGGACAATGCACATACCCATACGGATTAAAGCCACCTAATAATCCGATAGGGTCAGGTGAAATATATTGCCCAGTGTCCTTATCATAGTAGCGAAAGCGATTGTAATACAAGCCACTTTCTTTATCTTCATATTGTCCGGCAAATCGAAAATGACATTCAGTGTATTCTGGGTCGTTATCGGCATAATCATCATGAGATTGCCAAAATGCCATTTGTCCCCAGGTATTTAACCGACCTGCCCAGCTGACAATGCCTTTTTCGCTAAAGATTTCGCGTGGTGTGCCTTGATGGTCAGTGACGACATAATGCAGTTTTCCACGTTGATAACGTGCCGTTGGGGTAATTTCGCCGGGTTGATAGAGCCACTGAATTTGCGAATCATAAGCCGGTGTACCATCAGCATAAATCGGGGTTTCTTGCACCATCTGGTCGCCAGACCACAGGTAATCGACACGCTGAATGCGTTTATTTTTAAAGGAAGGATCTAAAAATGAAGAAAGAGGATATTAGTGTATTTATTTTTATTTAGTTATTGAATTATGAATATTGTAGATAGAATATTAACACTCCCTTTTTTATTATAATACTTTTTGGTTTTTATTGTATATCTTGATTAATTATTATAAAGGCATTGTTAATACAATGCCTATTTTATAAATAAAAAATAAATTATTTATCTGAGAGCCAATCATTTTTAAATGAAATACTTTTCCATGATGCTGTTCTTTTTCTCTTTAGCCACTTTTCTAATTTTTCCCCATCTGGTTTCCCTGTTTTAGTATATTTCATTGGGATTAATAGTAATAAATTAACCTCTTCATTTTCAGGAATAGATATTTCTTTTTCTTGATGATCGAAAGAATAATCAACGGTAACGAGTGCATCGATTTCATCAGGCCAATGAAGGTGTTTCCATTGCTCATCATTTTTATCTAAAATAAAACCTTCTTTAATGACTTCACTTTTTTTATAATATTCAGAGAGTGAGGAAAGTAATTTCATTGGGAAATTATCTTTGTAATCACTTTGGAATATTGCCCGATTAATTGGCCAATTATAAGGCAAGCAGATTAAAAATTCAGTGTGAGGTAATCTTTTAAAATTGCCGAAGGTAAAAAATAATTTATGGTAATTACCATTTCCTACCCATGATGTCATTAACCTAATATTATCAGAACAATATTCATCAGTTAGAATAGGGCCAACATTTTTATAAATATGGGAGAGAATACCATCACCTTCAATGACGCCAGCTTGCATTTCTTCGAATGCTTTTCGTCCTCCCATTGATTGTAAATATTGAGCAACATCGGTATGCCCATAGGATATAGCGAGATCTAAAGCGGTACGATTGAAATTCATCTGTAGGCGGTTAATATCTGCGCCAGATTTGATAAGTAATTTGACAATGTCTAAATGACCACCACAGGATGCCTCAATTAATGGTGTTGTGATCCCTCGAGGATCTCCATCAACCCATGCTTTATTATTAAGCAAAAGAGTTAATATATTTATATATCCTTCAAATGCGACCTCAACAAGAGGTGTTAGATAGCTACTATCTATCACATTGGTATTGAAACCTTTATTTATTATGAAGTCACATAATAAATATTTACCTTCTTCTGAAAATCTATGTAATAGTGATTTATCAAATTTAATCTCAGATAAGTTTAAATCTTTTAGATATTCTGATAGTTTTTCTACATTTTCGTCTTTTATTATTTTATATATATCTATGTTATTTTCTTTCATAAAACTTACCTTTTATCATTTCTTTCCCTAAATCATTTAAAGCTTCCTCTACAGCATCTTTTCCTTGAGGTGCCGCAGTTATTATTTTTTCGTGAACATGTTGTGCCGCTTTTATTGTATGAGCACCACCACCATTTCTAGCCCAAGTGAAATTTCTTAAATCTGTATTTAGATCAATGCCATAGTATTTAAGAACATCTTGTGCTTGAAGTATATAATTTCGATTTTTTTTAGACCAATTTGAAGGTGCATTCTCTCTAACTTTATGGTGTCTATGTGGGTTTTTCATTCCGTCAGGTGCGGGCCCTAGTTTTTCTAGATCTTCTTTAGATAAACGGCATTTTTCCCAACCCCAAGGATCAACCCACACTAATCCATTGGGGGCATATTGATACAGATTTAACCCACCAGCTAACCCAATCGGGTCATGCTGGGTAAATCGACCAATATCAGGATCATAATAGCGAAAGGTATTATAGTGTAAACCTGTTTCCCTATCGAGATATTGCCCCTGAAAACGTAAGTTTTGATCACGATTTTGAGGATAATAATGAAACTCTCCTAATTCAATTTCTGTTTTACCCCAAGAGGTGAAGCGAGCTTGCCATTGAATATCACCGTTACCATCAACTAACGCATCAGGTGAACCATTAGGCTGGCAATGAAAATAAAAAACAGTTTGTTTATTTTTTAATGTATCAACGCGCGCTAAGGGAGAGTAACTGCCCACATCTTCATAGATATAGAGCATGTCAATGCCGTGTCGATATTCGCTTAATAATCGCAAGCCTTCCCATAAAAAGGTAGTCGTACCACAAGTGTGTGCTTTTAAAGGTAAGCGCTGTTGTGCCTGTGGTAGTTGTAGTGCAGGAAGATATTCGACAGTTTTATGTAAACGACGCCCTAATGGGTCGTAATCAAATTGGACAAAACACCGTTTTTCTTCTGGATTAACAGGATGATGAAGTACGGTTTTTAAACGGTGCTCAGCATTATAGGAATAAGTCCAAGAGCCAGTATCAGTGCGTTTCTCAATCGTCCTACCATAAATATCATATTGATAATAAATTCCTTGATATTCAGTAAGACGATTATGTTGGCAGGGGGTGGTTGCCCTTTCTTGTAATAAGTTTGCCGCAGCATCGTAATAATAAGTTTCAGGCGAATAACGATCACTTTGACGCAGTGTTAAGTTATCGGTCGCATCATATTGATAATGCTTCCAACCATAGGGTACTGTTTCTTCTTGTGTGGTGATTAAATTATGGCGTAAGTCATAATCCCAACGGGTTTCATTGATAGGGCGTATATATTGCCCCTGATGATATTGAGCTTGTCGAGTTAAACGGCCTAGGCGATCATAACTACGCCAATTGACCCTTTTTCCTTGAGTTCGACTAATTTCTCGATGCAAATTATCACGAGTAAATTCAGTAATGACCGTATCGTCAAGATTGATTTGTAGCGCATGCCCACTGCCATAATAAAGTGTTTTTAGTGCTTTTCCGTCAGGTAATATCGTGGATGTTTTATTACCTAATACATCATAGGTATAGTGAATTTTGCCGCTTAAAGTGTGTTCTTTAGTGAGTTGCCCTAATTTGTCGTACTCGAAATGGGCAAATTGTGAATAGGGTGATTTGCCTTGTGATGTAAAGCGAGCATGAGTCAGTTGCCCACTGAGAGTATATTGAAAATGGGTAATTCCATCAGGTGTTTGTTTTGCAATAAGTTGGCTTAATGCATTATAACGAGCAGAATGAGCAAAGGCTTGGGGGGTATTAGCTGCGAATATTTGTTGGATCACACGATCACACACATCATATTGGTACTCGGTTGCAACACCATCTAGGCCTATTTCAGAAAGTAGGCGGTTATTTTCACCCCAGATAAAGTGATAAGGCTCATTATTTTCATTGTATAACGAGAGTAATCGACCGCGTTCATCATAGTGACGTACGATGGAACCTTGTTTAGGATTAATGGACTTATAAAGTAATCCGTAATCATTCCATTGATAACGAGAGATAGAGCCATCAGCTTCTTTAAATTGATAAAGTCGTCCACAATTATCCCAATAAAATTGATGGCACCAACCTTCAGCGCGTGTAATTAACTGTGGGCGACCAGCAATATCATATTCGATATAAGAAGATCCGTGTTCAGCATCTTCAGTTTCAATAAGTTGGTAGCGAGAGTTATAGCGATAATGGGTGATTTTATTGGAGCAATCTTGGTAACGTGTCATTTGACCACGCACATTATAGCTTATATGAACCTTTCCATTGTTAGCATCAATTTGAGTTATAACTTGACCAAAAATATCTCGTTCAAATGTGGTTGTTTGGTTTAACGCATCAGTTTCAGCAATTATCCCATGATGAATATCGTAATGAAATGAAGTTTTACTACTATCAGGTAAAGTGATACTACTAATTAAGTCTCGAGTAGATAACCAAGATGTCAGTGTCGTCTTACCATGGGGATCTGTTTCTTCTGTTAAACACCCATTTTCATCATAGTGGTATTGCCATTGTTCATTTAATGGTGAAATGGTTTTGCTGAGTAACCCAAGCTCGTTCCATTTATATTGCCATGTATTATTTGCTTCATCGATATACTCTGTGACTAAAAATTGCTCATTCCAAATATGGGTATGTGATAGACCATTAATATGAGTGACTTTCGTGGTTTTGCTATCGATTTGATAATCAATAACACAGTGTTCACCTGCGTTTGTTTTATAGTCAACAACACGCCAATCATCAAATTTTTCCCATTGATAATCACAAACTAACCCTTGTGGTTTTGCATGTTGTATTAATAAATTGTGGTTGTTGTAGCGATATTCTCTGGTGATAATATTGCTAGCATCAATAACTTTGGTGAGTTGACCTTGTTTATTGTAATGGTACGTTGCTAAGCAAATATTTTCACTTTTATTATTTTGTTCATAAATATGGGTAATACGCTGAGAATGTAAAGGATCTTGGTATTGAAAAATAATCTGAAGCGATTCTGCTGTATCTGTGATTGAACTTAGCTTTTGTTGTTCATCATAGTGAAATAATAATCCATTACCGTATTCATCACTAATGGATAATAAAGAAAGTGTTGTACTATTTTCAGTTAAAGGACCAAATAAGCGCCAACAAGAGCCATCACTATCACCAAGAGTAAGATAGCCTTTTTCATTAGCTGCAATAATAAGACCTTCAGAAGGACTGAAATATTGAATTTCAGGCTCAATGGATGAAAAACGCAGCTCTCGTCCACCCATATCATGGTAACAATAGCCTTTATTTTCTCGTATAACACAGGTCTCAAACGTGGTACTCCAACCTTGTCCAAATAACCCATTATTTTTATTACGGCTATTATAAATTCTTTGCCAAATAAACGGATATCTCGATGGAAGAGTAAAGTCGAGTTCATCTTCATATAAAATCTTCGCCCCCGTTGCCGCATGAACAGGATTGAATACCGCACTGACAGCATTAGTTAACCTATCAATTCCCATCCCTATGCCTGACATCGCTAGCATACAAGGCATATTTTTGAAGATAGTCTTAGGTTTCCCTCTCAGCATTGAAGCTGCCATATACATCAATTCTAAACCGGGTAGTTTGCCACTTTTTATGGGACGAACAACAACATTCCCTCCTCCAATGGCGACATTAGTTGAAACAATTTCTGAAACTTTTGCTTCACACGTTGATCTGTCATTAGCACGTACTGCAGGTAGGTCGTTGATCGAGACTTTATCCGAACCTTCTGCCATATATTGTATTGGCGGATGTTTATCACAAAGGATACGGTCATTATCAGCTTCAGTAGTGGCACCTTTCGGGATATCAACGGTGGGTTGAATAAGTTCAGAAACGAAGGTTTTGCCTGTATTAAGCACCATACTGGCATAATCTAAAAAAGAATCATTTTTTTTTGCTGGAGGAATATTAGCCGTTTCTGTTTCTGTGAGTAAACGACCTGCAGCACGAGCGGCTCGTTTGTCGTTGATAAGAACATTATTTGAGCCTGTGGCAATTTTTCCTGCGGGTGAAGGCGGGAAAATTGCATTAGCAAAATTAGTACAGCCTTGGGAAATAGAATCTCCTAATTTACTTGCACTAATGATAGCTCCTGCAATAAAACCAGAAGCGATACAACTCCCACCAACAGCGGTCGCTACTGCGGCAGCTGATGCACTAACAAGCCCTAGCGCAGGGGCAGCAACTACAGCAATTGCGGCAACAGCAGCACCTGCGGCCGCATAAACAACACCTTCAGCAACAATAGAAACAATATCAGCCCACACACTAGTATGAATAATTTCATCATGCTCTCTGGCAGCGTTAGGAAGAGTCATAAAAGCATCCTTTCTTTTTTTATTTAATAATTAATCCGTTAGTACTATTGAATTTTTGAGTTTTACCCAATATTGTTCATCCTCATCATTAAAAGGTTGAGGAGATGTATAACTAAATAAAAGAATGCGATTATTATTTACTAATAAAATGGCAAGTTGACGTTGATAAAATTTACTACCACTACGTAAGAAAGAAATATTAGTTTCTAATGCCTCAATATAATTAGTTTCGTTAAGAGTAATAATATTAAAAGGAGATATTGTTATATTGGTGGCAACTTGTTTTAGTTGTTCACATTGTATTTTTAATTCTTCTTTAAATGTTTTTCCTTTAGATAATTCACTTCTTGCTACAATTAATGAACATTGTGAATGAGGTTCACGGAAAACATTCATACTAGAGTCTTTCCAAGTAGCGGAAGGTATAAGAAATTGTGCTTCATTGATTGTGTACATAGTGATTATTTCCCTTCACTTGAAAAAATATTGTCAATAGCGGTTTGTAAACTGGATTTATCACCAATACCATTAACAGAGACACAAGGTGATGGTGTACTTGGATTTAACCCTAAGACCCCTCCAACCGTGTTAATTTCCCCTCCATTATCAACGGTGATATTGAATGATTTTCCTTTTAAATTAATGGCACCAGAGGCGCTGAGTTCTAATACACTTTCTCCACATTCCAAACGAATGCATTCCCCAGAACCAATAAAATATTGCCCTACTGCTTGATCGGTACGGTATCCTCCGGTTAAAAGAGAGGAGTTGCCTTTTATGGCAATGTCTTGTTTTATAACAACTTTTGTGTTTTCAACGCCTTCAATAGTGTTACTTTCATTACCACCAACATTCTTGGTTTTATTTTGAAAAACAGTGAGAGATTGGTCATTTAAAACAGTGGTATTCATATCCTTCTGCGCATGAATAAAAATCTCCTGCTTACCACCCGCATCTTCAAAGCGCAGTTCGTTAAAACCATCCCCTTTATGGGTCTTGGTTTTGATTGTTGTACGGGTCATATTTTCAGGGAATTTCAGCGGAGGTGCGTTGCGACCGTTATAGGTGCCCCCTGTAATAATCGGTCTATCAATATCGCCATTAAGATAAGAGACAATCACCTCTTGCCCGATACGTGGTACAGCAGAGAAACCATAGCCATTGCCATTCCAACCCATTGCTACACGTACCCAGCACGAGGCACTGTGATCGGGCTTGCCATAGCGATCCCAATGAAAATAAACTTTTACGGCACCCACTTCGTTGACGTAAATTTCCTCACCCGGAGGACCTACCACCGTGGCAACTTCATCACCATCAGCCGTCGGTTTGTAATGATGTGGCGGTCGCCATTCTTGCGTACCAGGAATAAATTCGACGCTATTAGAAAGCTGTGTTCCTTCGCCTCCGCTATTATCTGCCAAGGGTTGCACGCCATGATGTGAAACTTGAATAACTTGCCAGTTATCATTCATCATTAAACTAGGGTGATTGCTCAGCGAGAAAATCTTGCCCGGCATTAAGGCAAAACAGTTGGTGCTAGCGCGTCCAACACGACTGCCGTTGCGCAGTTGTTCAAAACGAATGGCAGTGAAAGGGGCAGCTTGTGCATCTTCTTGAAAGCGTCCATAGCTTTCGAACACGCTATGTTGACCACCTTTTTCTAATTTGGCTTGATGCGCTAATGGGTAAGAAGGGCGGATAAAGTTATTGTCTTTTTGAATGGTTTCATCCACACAGAGATATTCGCCGTATTGCCATGTGGTCGCTGTGCTATCCGTAATATCGCTTTCAGCTTGCGGGTTATAGGTCAGGTGAATACCTGCTGTCATTCCCATATGTTCATCGCTATAAAACAGTTGGTTCTCTTCAAACCAAAAGTTAATCCCTTCTTCAAAGGCTAAACGGCACCAAAACGCATAGGCAGATTCCCGTTTTTGCGTGGTATAGGGGCGTTTTTGGTGTAAATCATCACGGTAAAATTTGCTGTCGGCTTTGATATGGGCTTCTTCTAACAGCGTTTTTAAAATCTCAGGCACTTTTTTATGCTGGAAAATACGGCTGTCTTGATTAAGCGTCATCACCCACATTTCAGGGCGAATATCGAAGTGATACCACGTTTTTACACCGTCGGTATTGCCTTGTACGGCACCGGCTAAGATCCCGCGTACAGTACGGATTTCTTTGCCATTACGCTTAACAGTTAATGAGGACGCCACACCCAATAGCGATTGAAAATCGATAAAAGGTAAAGTGGTGACTGCGCTAATTGACAGTGAAAATAAACGTGATAACCCTTCGTTTAAATTAAATTCAGTGACTTGAAAAGTGCTTTCCGGTAAGCCTGCAATTTGGCAAGTGAAGACTAAACCAGAAGGTGATGCCGCACCTAATAGCGAATCTAACAGTTGTGCATAGGCTTTATTTTTAGCCAACCCTTCAGAGAAGGTAAGTCCCGGTACATCGTCGTTATTTATTCCACCGGCAAAACCGCCACCGGGAATAAGCGATGAGGCTTGAGAGGCCATTGACGAGGCTTGAGAAAGTCCTTGTTGTGCCGTTTGAGCTGTAGCGAGGGCTTGCTGAGTAGAGGCCGAAAGTGTCGATGTTGCTTTAGCAATCGCTAGATCCTGCGCTTTATCGAGCGCCTTCTTTTTTAATCCACCAAGCTGAGAGGTGAGATTATTTTTTTTATCTTTCGCAAACATCATTCGCTCCAATATCCACTGAGCAAGCTACCGCTTGTTTTATCCATTAAGAAAATACAAAGAAACACCCACACACCTTGGTGTGCAGGTGAAAAGAAGGATTAACCTTCGAGAGGGGCGCGCCAGTCGTCAGAGCCAGACGTGCCTGCAACCGTGTGTTCCCAATCAATTTTGCGGTAAGACAGGGAGACTTCGATCAGTTGTGTGAAGTCTGATTTGGCCGGATCTTGGCAGTGTGGCATTTGGCAATCGATGTTGACGATAGTCGCATCGGTTAATGTGGTGGTGAAGAAATGCTCTTGTTTCCCTTCAACCGAAGTGCGATACCATTTTAAGGTCGTTTTTGGCAGCATTTCGCCTGAGGCTAATGCGTTATACAGCAGGGGAACGGCTTTATTTAACGCCACAGTGAAACGGAATGGTTTATGGGCACGTTGACCTGAAGGCTGACCCGATTGTGGATCTGTCGGTACAGTGACTACGTGAGAGAATGCTTGCACTAGCATTTCATCTTCGTGGCCTTGAACATAAATATTACCGACGGATTCCGCGGTAAATGCACCCGCAGTGATGTTACCTTGAGTTTTCCCTTCGATAGAGATATAGCATGGAGTTGGCATGGCAAGTCCTTAATTTACAGTGAATAATCGTTTCTCAACAAAATCATTTTGTTGAATTCCTTTCGATAAAAATCAGCCAGTGCGCACTGCGATTTGATAAGAGTAGCTTAAGTAATTTTGAAGGGAAGTAAAGAAAGGGGAGGAGAGAAAGGGTGTTGTATCCTCGTAGGATAAGTGACTTAGCGTAAAATAATTGTTCACACGATATTTACTGCTTTCGTTTCTTATAATAAGTGTATTTACTTATACAATTACCTTTCGTAAATGTCCGAAATCTCGCTAAAGCCAGTCTGTTCTAATGTACATGGATTTTTAATATGTAACAAAATGTGTATTTTGTTTCAAATTGTAACAGCGTTGATTTTAAAGGAGAAAAATAGACTTATTTTGTAAGATTGGTCTAAAAAAGATTTATTTTGCTATTGGTTTAAAAATGAACACTTAAAATTTAGTTATATAAAGAGATAAATATAATCTTAAGTAGGGTCATTTTAACTATCTCCTTATTTTCTTCCGAATCACCATCAAATAGCCAGTCTATTATTATGTTTCTTATCATTATTTCCTTTTTATGTACTCAATTTATTGTTTTAGTAACACTAGTAATTTTGTGGATTATTTGTTAATCAATTTATTTTATCCAGCTTGTTTATTTGTAAGTTGAATATGTAATCAACCTATATTTAACAAATGGTTTGTAGGTCTTTAATAGTGAAAAATTTCATGTTTTGATGAAAAAACCAAAAAAACAACTAGTTTTATATGCTTTCATTTTACTTAATGCGATTAAATAATCGATAAAAAACAAAATGATAATTAATTCCCTTCTTTGTATAAGTAAATTAAATAGTACGGATTTTTAAGAAAAAAATAGACGAAAAGATTTACAAATACTTTACTAATAGTTTACAAATGAAATAAGATATCGTTATTGTTTTAATGCTAATAATTCATTGAGTAAAAGGAACGTGTAAAATGGCGATATCTAGAAGAAAATTTATCATTGGTGGAACAGTAGTGGCTGTCGCTGCTGGTGCGGGTATTTTGACACCAATGTTAACTCGCGAAGGGCGCTTTGTTCCGGGTACGCCAAGACATGGCTTTGTTGAAGGTACTGAAGGTGCTTTACCAAAACAAGCTGATGTTGTTGTTATTGGTGCGGGTATTCTTGGTATTATGACAGCGATTAACCTTGTAGAACGTGGTTTATCTGTTGTGATTGTTGAGAAAGGTAACATCGCTGGTGAGCAATCTTCAAGATTCTATGGTCAGGCGATTAGCTATAAAATGCCTGATGAAACGTTCTTATTACACCATTTGGGCAAACATCGCTGGCGTGAAATGAACGCAAAAGTAGGCGTTGACACTACTTATCGTACACAAGGTCGCGTTGAAGTTCCTCTTGATGAAGAAGATTTAGTTAACGTAAGAAAATGGATTGATGAAAGAAGTAAGAATGTTGGCTCAGATATTCCATTTAGAACCAAAATTATTGAAGGTGCTGAATTAAATCAACGTCTTCGTGGCGCGACAACTGATTGGAAAATTGCTGGCTTTGAAGAAGATTCAGGTAGCTTCGATCCAGAAGTTGCAACCTTCGTTATGGCTGAATACGCTAAAAAAATGGGCGTTCGAATTTACACTCAATGTGCGGCTCGTGGCTTAGAAACACAAGCGGGTGTGATTTCTGATGTTGTAACAGAGAAAGGTGCAATTAAAACTTCTCAAGTTGTTGTTGCTGGTGGTGTTTGGTCACGCCTATTTATGCAAAATCTCAATGTTGATGTACCAACACTGCCTGCATATCAATCTCAACAGTTAATCAGTGGCTCACCAACAGCTCCGGGTGGTAACGTCGCTTTACCAGGAGGCATTTTCTTCCGTGAACAAGCTGATGGTACTTATGCAACCTCTCCTCGTGTTATTGTGGCGCCAGTAGTGAAAGAATCCTTCACTTACGGTTATAAATATCTGCCATTATTAGCTCTACCTGATTTCCCTGTGCATATTTCTTTAAATGAACAATTAATCAATTCATTTATGCAATCAACACATTGGAACTTAGATGAAGTTTCTCCGTTTGAACAGTTTAGAAATATGACTGCACTGCCAGATTTACCTGAGTTAAATGCTTCATTAGAAAAATTAAAAGCAGAATTCCCTGCCTTTAAAGAATCAAAATTAATTGATCAATGGAGTGGTGCAATGGCTATCGCACCAGATGAGAATCCAATTATTTCAGAAGTTAAAGAGTACCCAGGTTTAGTGATTAATACAGCAACAGGTTGGGGTATGACAGAAAGCCCAGTATCAGCAGAATTAACAGCTGATTTATTACTTGGTAAAAAACCTGTTTTAGATCCAAAACCATTTAGCCTTTATAGATTCTAATTAGGCTAAAATGCAAAAACCCTCTTAATAGAGGGTTTTTTATGTCCAAAAACTGAGTGTATTTTAATTCACAAAGGTTTTTTTAACACGAACAGAGATTTTAAAATAAGATATCCAGATAACAGCATGGAAGACACTTCTAATAATATCAAAAATATATTCAGACTCTACAGGAAGCTCGAATACTTTGTACATTAATAAAATCATGAATCCTTGTGATGCAATATTCGCTATCAGAAGGCTAATGTAAAGTGTGGGTGTTTTTTTACGTTTTTGAAAGAAAAAGATTGTGGTGATCGCAATAAGTACGAATAAGGCTAAATCTAAAGTAAATCCTAAGCCGATAAAATAGCGTCCCATGGTTGTGGTATAACTATAAATAGGAAAAACTTCAGTAAGTGTTTGATAGAGATTAAATAATCCTGTAATAAGCATAAACAATAAACTTAATGCAGGCAGAAAAAGCCACCCACCAATCTTTTTAAATGACTCTTTTTCACATTCGTCACAATACTCAGTATATTGTGGTATCTCTTTTTCACCACATTTAATGCAAGTCCATTTTTTCATGTTTATTTCCTATTTATTCTTAAATGTTAATAAATTCTAATCTATTTCAATTCAAAAACAATATATAAATGATTTTATAATGAATTAATTTGAAATTGCAAATAATACAGTAAATTTAACCACATAAAGGTAAATTTATTTCATTTTATATCTTTAAATATAGTCAAATTTATTTAACTAACTGGTGAAATAAATAACTTTTAATTAAAGTAATTAATGTTTAATGAAATTTAATCCCAGAGTAATAGTATTGAGCTAATGCTTTGTTTATATACCATTTTTTCTTTTTTAGCTAAAATAATGGAAATAGGATAATTAATGATTGGTTTTATTTTGTTTCTTATCTATATGTTAATAAAAATAGAGCAACATGTTTTGTAATTTATGTTATTTATATATTGCTAATAATCATTGAAATGACAAAAAATTATTCTGTGTTAATAATTAAAATCTAAGTTAACTTGTTGTATTTAATATCTATATTTGTTTTGGCATATAATACTATGGTATTACTCTAAATTCGATGTTGATTAAAATAATATATAGAAATGTAAATTATTTTAAATTTTAAATATCGGAATAACCTTATTAACAGCATTAATAATAATAAGTAATGTTACGGTTATTCAACAACTAATGATTAAGTATTTTCAGTTTATGGTTTGATGGTTTATAAACTATAATTCGGTGTTTTATCGATGTAATCATCTAATAAAAGAAGGAGAGTAAAGGGATGATTAACACCAAAGTTGGGAATAGAATAAAGATGATAAGAAGACAATTGAAAATAACAGAAAATGAGATGTCTGAAAGGTTGGGAATAAGTATGCTACATTATTCTCAATTAGAAGATGGGCATTTAAAAATAACAGTAGATCAATTGATTACTATTTCTTATATACTTGGTGTCACACCTCAAAGTCTTATCTTAGAGGCAAAGAAAACAGATTTTATGGTTTTTGAGGACAAGCAATCGATAACGCAGCCAAGTGAGATAGTTATATTTAGAAAAAAGAAAGTCGTTTAAATGTCGTGTTGGAATATCATTTGTTGATATTGAGTTCTGATAAATATATTGAGTTATTTTTTAGTTGCTTTAATTAAAATTCTATTTCTCAAAACTCAATAAATAATAGCACAAAAGCCATCTTATTATAGGATGGCTTTTGTGTATTTAATGGCAGGATGTTGTACCTGTTATATGATTTATAGCACCGTTTCTAATCAACAGTCTCTGCATATCTTTAAGATTATTTTGGCAAGCATAGCTCAATGCACTGTGATTATAAGAGAATAATGATTTATCTTGTGTTGTAGTAACAAGATTAACATCTGCACCTTTAGAAATAAGGTATTTTACGGTTTCAAGACGATTATTGCTGGCTGCAATCATAATTAATGTTTCACCATCGCTTTCTACTCTTTGGTTATTGAGCTCGATATCGCTTCTCATTAGGTCGTGAATTTTTTTTACCACATTGACGTTATTTCCTAAGACTGCTGATTTAAAGACATTATAAACATCACCTCTATCCGTCGCCCAAAGGCTTGCACCTTGAGAGATGAGGTAATCTACCATCTCTTCATCACCAATAAACGCAGCCCATCCTAGTGCTGTTTGCTCTAAGCTTCCCGTGTCTTTTGCTTCAATATTTTGACCATTGGCGAGCATCTTTTTGACTTCATTTAAATCACCATGTTTTACAGCATCAAACCATAGTGCATTTCTGCCTGTACTTGGTGAAGTATAGAATACCCGATGTGGTAAACGTGATTTATTAGCCAACTCAATCATATCAGAATAATTTGATTTAAAAGATTGATACTCGGGTGGATTATTTTCATTAATAATCAATGCTTGTGCGCCAAAAGAAATCAATGACAATGAAATAACAAACATTTTTATATTCATTTAAACACCTTACAATCTAAATAATTAACAAAACTTATTACAATTAGTTTATTAAAAATTAATATTTATTAGTGTTGATAATTGAAACAGAATGTAATTAAGGTGTGTTTTAGTAATACGTATTTGTAATAAAGATAAATCTTATTAATTGATTTGTTTCTTTAGTGATTTAAAATACGTATTTTTACTTGTATTTTGTTGAATATAATGAGAATTATTCATTTTTAGTCATTATGTGATAATTTAATTGTGTCATGCACTGATGGTTTAATACTGTAATTTTATTATTATCTTCTTTTTTAGTTATTAATTTAAAAGCTATTTTGTAATAACTCGTTACTTTTTAATGAATATTTCTATCAGTATTAAAAATAGTGCAATTATGATTAATTTTTAACTTTTCAATATTTAATTTAATGATAGGTTATTTTGTCGATTTTATAGTCTTTTTCATCTATTGTTATTTTTGATTTTAATGTTGAATTATTGTTTTTAATTATAAATTCTTCATTTGATCTATAATTTGTTTCTGATTGAGAACCAGTAAAACTTATATTTAAACTAAAATTATTTTTTTTACTGAAAATATAGAGATTAGCAGAGGATAGTTTATAATCAGGATAGCGAATATCTCTTTTCTCATAATCAACTAATGGTAATTTGTTTTCTTTATTGTTCATGATTAAATATATTTCTGATTCTATTACCTTATTTTTATCATTTTGATATACAAGGTCTAATAAAATTTTGTATTCATTCTCATCAGGAAATGTAAAGTTTATTGAACCAATATTAGTTTTAGAAGATAAAATATCTTCTTGATTTAGTGTAATATCTGCAACTTTTATTGGTCTTGGCTGATTATTATAATAATTAATAACAGGTTCTGATCGAGTATTGTTAGATGGGCTTATTCTTTCATCTTCAGAGTCAAAAATTATTTTAATAAAATCTATAGGGCCAACAAAGATAGCTCCTCCATAAGGTGAACCCATAATACAACCACTTAATAAACTAACAATGGTAATAAGGATTAAGTTCCTTATAAAATACATATTTTTTCCTTATTTAGAACGTAATAACGAATATCGATTTAATAGTTGTTTAAAATGGTTATCTATTTGTTGATATTCATAGTCTGAAATTGCATTTTGTGTTGGTTGCTTTTCAAGTAAGCGTAACTCTTCCTCTAAAGGCTTAGCTTGGTTGAAATGTTGGCGAGCTTTAAAAATAATCGATTTTAATTCAGAGCCTGTTATGTAATTTTTAGGATTACCATCAAAGCTATCTAGCCTTTGGCTTAATCCGTCGAGTTCAGCCATCCCTTTAGACCATTGATTGAGTTGTTCATCCGTGGTGGCATTTATTTTTAGATTATTTCTCCAAAGCTGCGTAAATGATAAAAGCTCTGGATTATCTTCATACTGCTCACTTAAATAACTGATTACTTCAAGTCCATAACTCTGTGCCCATGTGGGAGAAAGTAACGCGAGTTCATCTAAACGTTGTTGTATCACATCAATCTGCTCAGAATTGAGTGTTTTTGTTATATTTCTACCATTTGCAGTTTGTTGTTCAATAAGAGAGCCTGCGTGGGCATTAATGGTTGGAATATAAGGAAAAGCATCTGTTAGATTGTTATTTTTTAATTCAGATAACCAAAAATAGAATAGGATAACGAAAAACAAACTACTGGTTAGTGTGCCAATTAAAATCCCTCGCCATAGCTCCTGTCGATATGTCTTTTTTATGGGAGGTTGTAATGAGATGGAAGAGGATATATAGGTTTTGGGTGGTGTAATACCTTTATTAATGTTTTTGGGCGTAGGTGATGTAGATAAAGTCGTATCGATAATTTGTGGTGAGATCTTTTCTTCTTTATTGAGAGTAGAGGATAGTTCAGGAGCGTTAAAATTATTATCTAATGTGTCTGCATTCTCTAATTGCCGCGCTTGAGCAATAACTAAGTTTTCTAAATAATCAAATTGAACGAGATGTTTAATTTCTAAAGTTTGAAGGTGATGATTGATATTCTTTAATAATTCTTCAATTTGATAAAGGATAGATAAGTCGGAATAAACAAAAGTTGTACCACGAATACCAGAGACTAGCTGTTGGCTTAAGGATGAAAGAATATTGATACGAGTATGTGTTTGCACTGGCCATAATGTTTGCCAATGTTGAGTCAATATATTATGAATAAGGTAAAGACCTTCATTTAGGCCATCAAGTCCAGCTTGATATTGACGACATATGACAAACCAAGAAGCGGTTTGAAGATCGACACCATTTTGATTAAATAAAGCGATACACAATTCATGGACATACTGCCAATTAATATCTGGGCGAGCTGGATGAAATCGTTTATCAAGTTCTTCTTTAATAGCAAGAAATTGATTAAATACACGAGGATCACCTCCAATTGAAAGTGAATCTAAGTAAGAATTCATAGTTGCCTCAAGTTAATTTAAGGTCTCAATAATATAAAAATAAATCTAAATAAAGAAAAAGTAAGAATAAATAGAAAGAAATAACATCATGATAAATAAAATTGTTTTTTTAAATGATGGAGAAATATTCTTCCATCAGGTGAAAACTCAGTACCATAACGTATAAGCCCTCTTTCATGTAATTCAATATCTAAAGAATAACACAATTTTCCAAATTCATTTTCAGGTAATATACCTAGTGTTACTGATTTTATTCTAGGTTCATATTTTAGTAATGTTGTTGATAATATAGACATTACCTTATGTGAGCTTCCAGGTAGCCCTTGAATTATTTTGCTCATATCAGGTAAACCATAATCAGGCAGATGTTTTAATGTTCCTGCTCGTGAATTTAATATTCGACGAATATTATCCATAACAGAAAGAATAACCTGATCTTCTTCTGATATAGAATCAACAGGTAGCCCACCTGAAAAATAACCCGTTAGCATTTCATAAAGAGATGGTTGTGGCATCGTTATTTTTTATCCAAAGATTGTAATGTAAGTGTATTTTCAGCAAGTTCAATTTTACGTGCTTTATCAGGATCGAGTTCATTTTTAGGAATAACAATTCGCCAGTTATTTTTAGCTTCATCTGGTGTGTGAAACATCGTGGCAATAGCGACAAATTCGGTTTCTTTCTCCATTGGCATATCTAAAGAAATAGATTCACCTGGTCGAATGCGTAAATCTTTTTGTGCTAATAAAGAGGATTTTAAAACATCGTTATTTTGATTAAATAGTGAGAGGTAATCACTATCATTAAAAGTATCTGCTGACTTTAGTTGGAATACTCGAACAATAACAGAAAGTGACGAACCATTATCATCGGTATTAAGTGCTTCTCTCGCAGTAAAATCTAAATGCAATATTTTGATTTGTTTATAAAAAATAGACTTAGTTAAAGAGACTGTACCATCACTGATGGTTTGAGTTAAACCGCAACCCGCGATTGCAAATGTTGCTATAAATAACAGTGCTAATCGGTGGGCACGAGAAAAAAATGTTTGTGATTTAAAATTGATAATTGCCATATTGATCACTTTTATAATGTTGAGTGCGAGGGGTTAGATATTGGTAAAAGCCAAGTCCAATGGTGATAAAAGACGCGGTTAGTGTTTCAATTTGGTTGTGAGGTCGCATGACGGCGGTTCTACCTAATTGCACACCTTGGTTTTTAGAGGTGCTCAATGTTGCATCAGGTAATAAGTTTCGAGGTAATGTTAAACGGAGCCGCGCATTAACTCTTGAGCCTAAATAAACACGAAGCAGTGCCATAAAGTCTTGATAAATACTGCCATCAGGTAACCAGCCTTTTGCTTCTTCCTTATTTTCAGTGTGTAGTTTTATTAATACTTGGCTATTTACATCAATAGCATAGCGACCTAAAACGGGCTTGTTTTCTAATGTTATCGGTTGTAAGCACGATATGATTGTGGGGGTATCTAGTGCAATTCTTCGAGGATCATGAGGCGCAATACTGACTTTCGTCGATGGTGCTAATAATTTTACTAATGCGCTAATGCCTTCGGCTGTACGTGTTGGTAAACGCAAGATCCCTAACAGTGCTAAAAATCGAGATAGGGGGGATTGCACATGATTTGCACAGCCCGGAATACCTAAACCAATTAAGCCATAAAGATATTGTGATGTTTTATCTGATCCGCCTTCCCCAAAGGTGGCGGGATAAGAGTATTTGCGCCAGATCCGATAAAACTGAGTCGTCAGGCGATGGTTAAAGATATCTAAAAAATCAGTGAGTGAATCCGTACCATCTCGGTATTGTGCAATATCGTCAAGGTAAGATGTTGGAAGTGGTGATGTGATACCATAAAGCCCCAAAAAGGTAGTATGTAAGCTTGGTATTGTGCTTTTTCGGTATTTATCTAGAGGATCAGTTCCTTTGAGTTCTGTCGCAGGAAAGCCCATACCACGATGTGGTCGAAAGCGAATAGGATCGGTTTTTGGATCATGAGAACTTCCTAATTCAGGTAATTCGGGGCTGGTTTTTTCAAGTAATTGACAAAAGCGATAGAAATTCACATAAGGTAATTTTTCGCCTAACGCCTGAATTAACGGGGTAGCTGTGGGTTGTGGCTTTCTTTCCATTGAATTCGTTTTCCTGTTGGCAAGATAATCAGTGTTAATTGATTAAAAAGATGAACATCGGCATAAAGTGCAAAAAAGCGGTTAAGCATTTCACCAAATAAATGAATATCACCTTCACCATTAAAACCATTGCTATCAATCGTGACTTCGATATCAATACCTCGTTGTAAAAAACCTTTTTCAAAGCGTTCAATTAAATGATGTTCAACATGAATAATGGCGTCGAGTTTTCGATGGTTCATATCATCATCTCGCCAATCATAAAGTGCGAGAGTGCCTCGTAGTACTTCAGCATTATCCATCATGTTAAGAAAGCTTGAACCTAAATGACTCAACACTCGCCAGTGGAAACGATCTTCTGAAGGAGGATAAAGAGGAAGTGTTGGCTTACATAAATTACATACAGTGAGTGGGATTTGTAAGGTTTGTTCTGTTCTATCAAGTAAGGTACTTTGCAGTGCTTTGCGCGGTAATTGCCCATTAGTACCCGTGAGTTGTAATGAAAGGGTTTCTGTCTGAGTTGCTAAAACAATCTCTTGTTTTTCTCCTCCTAATATAAGCCAAGTATCATGAAGCCCCGTAACACCACGCTTTACTCTGGTATGATAATAACGTTCAGGTGCATTATGCCGTAACATGCCTCCACGATGGCGAAAGCTGGTAAATGGTACATAAATCGCTTCATTTGTACGTTGAGAGCCATGTACGCTATCAACACTATAGATTTCAGTGTGTCCATCTTGAACACGACGCGGTCGTAATAAATATTCGCTTTCTAATCCATTAACAGTGAGTGGATCAGCTTCTATATTGAAAAGGTTAATAACCGGTACGCAATGTAAACGGATATTTTCTTCATTTAATGTAAGAGAGTTATCCCATAATGTATTGAGAACAAGATCTAATTCAAACTCAGATGTTTCTTCAGGAAAATGAATATCATCTAATCCATTAAGTGAAACAAACATAAACTTTTCACGGAAAGAAAAGTATTCAAGTAATAATTGATAACCACTAAATGTGGTATCTCCTTTAGGCCAAAGAGTGTCTGTATCCTGAAATCCTCCCGGTGAAAAATAGAGAGGGATTGCTATTCTATCTTTTGATTGAGGAAGTTTTAGATAAGTTTTTGCAACTTGTTTAGTTAATGCCAAATGCAGTGCATTGGTTGTCGGAATATCGCCAGATAAATAAAATGAGAGTTTATGAAGGCTAATTTCAGACCAATTAATCATTTCACTGCATTTAAATCTCAGTCGAATAATTGAACGACCATCGGGCTCAGTCGTTAAATTTACAGCGACAATTTTTATTGGATTGAGCGTTAAATCTTGAGTTGTTCGATAATGACAAATCGTTTTTTTAGGACCAATAGGGCGAGAAAGAACCTCAAATTGAGCAGGGATCTTATCTGCTATTTTCATTTTTTGAATATCTGGAGCCAATTCAACAATTGATAGTGAAGGGATTGTTTGTAAATAGTGAGGCCATAATAAGCTGACAAGACCTTCTGTTAATTCAGGCAAATCATCATCAATTTTTTGTCTTAATTGCCCCATTGAGAAAGCAAAGCCTTCAAATAAGCGCTCAACAAAAGGATCGGGCGTACCTGCTTTATCTAAATCGAGCATCGCAGCTCTATCGGGGTGTGCTTGTGCAAACTCTTTTGCAGCTTCTCTAAGATAGCGCATTTCTGCATCAAAATAGCGAAGGGTTAAATCATCCATTAATTTGATACCTTGATTTGTCGAGTAAAAGATTAAGAATATAAAATCGCAGAGCGAACGGGATCGATAGCGGTTAATTCACTGAGTAACAGTTCCATTTGTTGTTCTATGTGGGGTTTATCTGAGGTGTTACGTTGGATTTTTGCTCGGTAAAGATGAAGTTGTCGTGCTTTCACTTCAAAAATATAGTTAGGCTCCCATTGTGTTAATGACATTGAAAGCGCTTTTTTATCGAGTTCTCGTAATAAGTTTAATGCCAGATCGTGACGAGCAAATTGTTCTGCTACTCGCGCCATAACGAGGTTTAATAACCATTTTTGTCTTGAAGTGCTGATATCAGGACGGTGTTGTAGCCATTTTAGTGCAACCTCTATACCTTCATTATCCGCTTGTGTGATAGCCTCAGTTTCTAATGCCAATATCGGTTCATCTTCAGATTGGTGAGAGTAACTATTTGATAACCCTTGCATAGCATCAAAGTTTTCTTCCATAACATGTTGTTTTATCCAACTTAATGTCACTTCATCGGCAAAGGGCGTACCGTCTTCCCATGATAATTTTTCTAAATCAGGAAGGCGGGTAAGAAACTGTTTTAAATCGTTTTTTATAATGTCAGACCATGCATTCCAAGGAGCAGGTGATTTACTGAGTGCTTGATAGAGATACCATTGCACATCTAACCAAAAATGGTTAACACCTTCTGCAAAAAGCTTATCAGCTTGTTCTGCAAGTTCACCCCAACTTTGTTGTAAATAGAGACGTTTAAGCTGTGCTCTGGCGTCAGTTCTTGGCGGGGAAAGGCGAGTACAACCTTGCTGATCTTGTGGGGGAAGTTGATGAAGCGTATCCCATCTCACTACTTTCATTAATCTATGTCCTGCTAACCAGCCGCTAGGTTGATTGCGTAAGTAGTTAGCAAGCATTTTAGATTGATCTAATAATTCACGACCTGACTGTATTGTTTCTATTGGTGTGCTTTGTGATAAAGAAGAAGACGTTGAAGCCGAGTTATAAGTGGATTCATTTTTGCTGATATTTTGTGGTACTAATGAGCTTGTGCCACCAGATTGAGCAAGGCGTTTTTCGAGTGCTTGATGTAATCCTGCAAGCTGTGGTCTTTCAGCTTCATTCCATGTTTCAAGCTCCGCTTCAATAGTGGCTAATAAGGCGATAATACGAGAAAACTCATGATGATCGACTTCAGGATAAAGCGATAAGCTATCTAAAACGCGTTGCCCTGATAACCACTCTAAAGCAGATTTTCTACTCGTGGCTCGGCTAGGTAATAGCGTGTCGTGATAGCGAATAAGCAACCCACTTAAAAGCCCTAAAGAATCGGCAAGTCCGTGTTCACCTTCTTTGTGTAAGCGTGCCCAAATATAATAAGTCACCACGCGCACATCTTTGCAGGAATTGAGCAGTAATTTTTCAGCAAGTAAACAAATCAGTTCAGTATCAGCGCCAGAGAGTTTGTTGACTTCTTCTTTCATTCGCTCAAAGTCATCTTCATAACTGGGATCATCACCCACAGGTTGATTAGGGGTAATCGGTAATAACCAACGATCCCATAAAGCGATTTGTTGTTGAGCAAGTTGTTGCACTTTGTTTGTATCATCAGCAAAACATGATGAAATTAAGGTATCCAATAAGGACATAGTGAGCGTATTTCCTTTTGAGATAATAGAGAATGTGATTTTTATTTAATCTAAAAAAATCTTTTCTGGTAAAACAAAATTGCGCAATTGCAAGAGTACGATTGGACCCTCGCCCATTTCAGTTCTTAAGGTATAGTTTAGCGATTGCCCATTTAAGGTTTTCCAACTGACAGAGTAACTACTGGTGCTACCGGCATAAGGGGCAATTTTGGCATCTTCCAATAAACGAATAATGCCCCAGACGCCGCGATAATCACCATAAATACGTGTACCTGTATTGGTGGTGATCCAACTGAGTGATGCACCAGAGGCAACGGTATCTGCCGGCCAAACAAAGCGTTGCCATTGAGGTTGTTGGTTATCATAGATAAGAGATTGTTTATCTATCATTAGGTGGGTTTGCATAATGTCAGGTGATGTACCTGGGCGTAACTCAAAGTAAAGACGCGCTTCACCATTCGCAAAAACCACATCCCCTAAGTAGCTTAGTTTATCTAAGGCTTTTAAGAACTCAGGGTTAAAGGTTAAGCCTTGTGCATTGGTGGTATCGGGTACCCAGTGTGTACCTTCTTTATGCAAAACACCGTTAAGGTGAGTTTCAAGGAAGCGCTGAATACGACCATTATCAGGGCGTAGATATTGCGCCATTAAAGGTAATGAGATTTCACTTTGCGTATTTTTGAGTGGATAGCGACCACCAAATGCCATATTCCAGTCATTAACAACGGCATTTCGCCATTGAGTGTTAATACCTTGCGAAGTGGGCGCTAATAACTGTTGCCATGCTTGAGACATGGGTTGCACAAGCAATGTATCACCAAAGCTATTCCACTCTTGCCCAAAGCTTGCTGCAATCAAACTGCCGTAATCTCGAGTTTCTGATAAATCGACGGTTTTTCCTTCAAAAACACTTCGAGCCAATGCTTGAGACATGGCTTGTGGATCGGGGGCATTAACAACTTGTTGAAGTTTTAAGCGAACTCTAGTCACGCGTGTGAGGTAGGCTTGTAGGCTTAACGCATCACTGTTTTGCGCTGAAGATTGAGGATCGGTAAAGGCCAGTATTGGCGCAAAAACAGGCTCTAGAGGGCCGGTGAATTCTGCTTTTTGACTAATAACCGGTTGTTGTTCTTTGTTTAATAAATCTTTGGCTGAGTTAACAAAAGAGTCTGCTAGTTTTTCTTGTTGGCGACCTGTTTTACCTTGATAAGAAAGTGTATTCATTAAGGCAATAATAGGGGATTGTCTGACGTCGCTCATTAAAGTGAGTTGATCAATGGTATCGGAGAGACTTTGTGTTTCTCGCCACTGCAACCCATTGAGGAAGCTTAACCAACTGCCTGAAAAATCATTAAAATAGCGTTCTGTGAGATTTTGCTGGAGCTTTTCTGGTGAGATATCAATATCGGTCTCTTTTTGTGTGTCACTTAATACCCAATCTATTTCTTCGCGTCTCTCATGAACGGCTTTTTTAATCGCCGGTTCAATCGATTCTTCCCATGCTTTACGTGTAAAAATACCGGGTACCGTATCTGCTGAACTTAATAAGAAACTGACATCCGTATCACCAGTCATATCATCTAACGTCATATCCGCAAAGTTATGCTGTGCTTGTTGTAAGATTTTTTGGTACAGCGCAGACTCGCCATTACGTTGGCCAATTTGGCGAATAAGAATAGTTCGGCTTCCGGCAACTAACGTACGATTAGGCTTGATTGTCCATTCATTGTGATAAGGTAATTGAGAGGCATAGAAGGTTAATAATTCCGTTCCTAATGTTTGCCATTCTCCCTCTTTTAATCCGTTATATTCAGGCCAAATACTTAATGCACTTTCAGTGAAGAATGCAGGGTCAATACGGGAAGGATCACCCATCATCAAATAGGCTTTTAAGACTTGATATGCGGATTGAGCGCCTTCAATTCGTTCTGCACTTTCAGGCGGAAATTGCATAAACGCGTGAAGATAATTTTCAAGATGTTGTTGGGTTGAATCACGTAATAACGGCAACATGGATTGGCTATAAACCGGCCATAGATGACTAAGCAATGCGTTATTACTGCTTAATCCAAATCGTAACCAAAATGGAACAGAAGTTTTCTCTCGATAGCTTAATAAACCGAGTGTTTGTTGTAAGCCATATTGTGCCTGTAGGCGGGCAAATTCAGATTGATGATTGTCTGTTGCTAACTGCGCTTGTTGCTGGCTTTGGGTAATTAATTGGCGATTCATAAAATAAGAAACTACCATTCCAATTCCCCACAGCGTCATGGCAGTTGCGACGGTATATTGCAAAATACGTTTGGAGTTTAGACCTAAAGGCGATGCTTTTAACTGATAGGGCAGTTGTGAATTTGCGGTAATTAACGCTTTCCAATGGGGATTTGATGTCCACTGATTATTCTTTGATGAAGTTACAGACACATTCTCATAAATAGGTGTACTAAAGAGTACGCCAGCGAACGGCAACGAGTGATAACCCGATAAAAGCGGAGTCAAGTTATTGGCGAGTTTTTCACATCCTTCATGTTGAAGAAAACGCGCTAATGCTAGTAGGTAAGTGTGTGTTGGGTTATGCAAGACAGCGTGTGTGCCTTGTTCCATTAATGCGGGTAAAAGCGTTTTTAAGTCATTAGAAAGTATTTCAGACGTCGCTTTTAAAGGTGCTGAATAAAGGACTGTGGGGGCTTCATTTGTTGTTATTTCACCGTTATTACTGATATTCCAAAGCCAAATGGGGGCTTGCCAGCGTAATTGACGAAATAGCTGGTGGAAATAACGGCTAGCTGTATCTGTATTGGTCGGATTTAAGTGATTAAATAAGGAATGACCAAGCGGTTGTTGCGATAAGTTATTCTCTGACACCCAAATAACCGCATCGAGCGGACGACGTCGGCGCAGTTGTTTTAAATCTTGAATTAAATTTTCATCAATACTTTGATGGATATCGCCACCATAGATAAGCAATGTTCCATTGTTTTCTTGCCAGATATCCGTTGTTAGATTAGGAGTGAGTTTTTCTATAGAAGTCGAGGTGCCGATGAGGAGTTGGATTGATAATTTTGACTTGTAAGTGAATGAGTAATTTTCTTTTATATATTTATTCCAATCATTTACTCTGTCATTTAATTTATTTAATTTATTTTCTTTATCATTATCTTCAATATCCATAATTATATTGGGTTTAAAGTAACGAGAAAGGAAAAAAAGTACAACTAAAGAGAAAATAACAGAACCAATCATTAAGTACGATTGAGTTGCTGTTATGGATGTTTTATTGAAAATAATAAATAAAAACACAATTGTAGCTAATGAAATTATTGAAATAATGACAAAGAGTGAAAGATAGCGTGTTATTTTTGATTTCATTATAAATTCCATTTTTTGTTAAGCGTTTTTAAAAAATGAATTTTCCAGTAAAAATTAATATAAATTTTTTTAATTACACTAATTATTATGATAGTAAAAAGAAAGGAGGCTGACGTAATTATTATTCTTTCACTGTTAAATTCGATGTGGTCAATTATGTTATTAAAAATGACAGAAGTAAGAGCAAAAAAACTAACCAGAAGCGTACCTAGTGGAAATGATGGTTTTGGTATATTCAAGTAATGATTGTCAATGTGTGATTTTTGAACTCCTATTGTTTGGCAGTAATAGTTTTTATCTAATTTATAAAATAAAATCTGACTAGTATCTTTAAATTTTGATAAGTAAATGAGTGCCAATAAATGATATATAGATAATTCTTTATAATTATCTATATATTCATTAAAAAAGTAACCTTGAGTATAGGTTTCTAAAGATAATTGATAACTGTTTTCGCTTCTTAATTTCAATATGATATTATTTGAATTTTCCTTTTCAATATCAATGAAATTAACTTGTTTTATATCTTTATTCTGTTGTTGTTGGATTAATGACATTGTTTTAATATTTTCATCTATATTTTCCATTTTAAATGGCATTGGATGAAAAAGTGTCAAAAATTCTTTTTCTTTACTAGAGGAGAGTATAATTAAACTTGAAAATTCATTTTTTTCATTAGTGTTTAATGCATAATAATTTATTGAGAAAATAAGTGTGATTGATTTTTTATTTTTAATTACATTAAATTGATTGTCGTAATTTGGTTTGGCTTGAAAGATGATTTCATAATTAATTAGATAGCCATTTAGAAAATATTTTATTTTATCTTTTATAAAGTCACTCTGTTCAAATAAACTATTTATTATAACAAAATACTTTTCTTTTTTACTGATTTCTATATCTTTAATACTATTTGTTAAGAGTTTTACAATATAAAAAAATCTTTCTTCACCAACAATATCTTCTCTTTCTAAATCTATTAACTTACTGTTTGATTCTGCTTTCTCAAATAAACTTTCGTTATTGAAGTCAGAAATGGTTGTTAAGTTGTGAGATATTATATTTGAATAGATTAAATATAATTTATCTTGTTTGGATTTGATCCATTTAGTCAATAAATCTGCTTGCCAAAAGCACCAGTAAATATATAGTGTTTTTTTTATCTCCCAAAATAAGACATAAATAGACACTAAAAATAATGAAAAAAGAAAAATGATTGAAAATAATATAAATCCATCATCACTCGTAATATAGCTTCTAAAATCAATTTTTAACGAAAATTTTAAAATTAAAAAATAAACTATATTTATAAATATTATAAAGCTACTTAAAGTTAATAATGGGAATGGTTTTTTTTCCCAAGGTGGCGGATTGTGAGGAGGTATCCAATATTTCATTTATATTTCCATATCATTACAACTTGAATAAACAATAGATCCACATTGTGTTTTACAACCATCAAACACAATACCTTTACCATTCTCATTATAATGTGAACTACTTTCAATGATTTGATTATCCCCATGTAGAGGACATGAGACAATATCATAAAGAAGCGTAGCTTTTTTTCCATTAATAATAAGAGTAGAGCTCGATGATATTACGTGTCCTCCATGAGAGGTTGGATCACCTAATCGAATGATATTTTTCATTTTATTTTCTCTAAATAAATTATTAAATTTTTGATAAATCGGGATTGGATATTTCTTCTGGTATATCAGGAAGATCTAATTTTCCGGTTTTCACATATTCATCACCACCATTACTCAACCAGTCTGCTTGGCGACGTAATTCAGCCATCATTTCCGGGTTATTAGCTTGGGAACAATGCCCAATAGGTAAATCGAAGGCTAAGATTCGATGTAGTAAATGAACATTTAGAGGTAAAGTACCGTGATCATTAGGGCGGCAAATATAATCTCTTATACGTATTCTCATTTCATCCATGGTTTCATATCTTTTTGATACATTTTTCTCATTGGGTGTAGCTAGAGGGTCTTTCCTTAATTTATTTTTTTCTTTATCGGTTAATTCAACTAAGATCCGATTCTCATAAGAGTATAAATATTTTAGATAATAATATTCTCTAGTAACAGGTTCATATTGGTTATTTTTATATATAACACCTCCAAATTTTTTAGGAGGCTCATCACTATCTAAAAAACCAACATCGAAATTTTTTTGCTCATAATCCTTTATAGGAGTAGGAACTTCGGGTGCATTAATATTTAGAAACATATTTTTTTCAGGTTCAGGCCATACAAAACTATCTATTATGGCTGTTTTATTATCCCAAAATGGATAGCCATCTCTAAACCTTCCATTTTTATCTGTAAATACAGTAAAGATACCATTTTGAGGGTCGGGTTTTTCTCCACAAGGTGTATTGCGTGCTAACATGCGAACAAATAGAGTTTTACAAGAGGAGAATATAGGATGTGGCTGTGTTTGACCATGTTGTGTAATATTAGGAATAGCACTCCAACCAATTGATCCTAATGGAGATGAGCCCATGACTCTATCATGAGGATTACAATAAATATAAGTATTTCCATGGTTATCTCGTTCTTGAACTGTGCCACCATTCTCTATTTTTATACTATTAATTTTTTTTGATGGTGTTTCTACGTTTATTTTTCTACTTATCTCTGTATTAAAAGGAGTCCAATTTTTTCTTTGTTCAGTTAATCCAACAATTAAATTATTTTTATTATTTTTGAGTTTGTTTTTATTTTCTGCAATTTTATCAATGATCTTTTTTAACGTTGCTATTCTTGTATCCCTATCAATATTTTCACTTAAAGGATAGGAAAAAGTATTTAATGTTTTATCTTCTATGGCATAAGGTGAGTTTAATACAAATAGTGCATCTGGAGCTTCAATTGCGCAAGCAGCTAGTGCAATCATAGTACCTTGGCTATGAGAAACCACAGTGACGGTGTCATCTTTATTGTTCTTTCTTATTTGCGCTATTAATTTGGCTAGCCGCCCTGCTGCATGAGCAAAATATTGTCGAGATGGTGAAGACGTAAGTAAAGTATCTGTTTCAGGGTTAAATGCTTGAACATTAACTGGTATAGGAAATGGAGCAGGAAAAGGAATTGTTGCCCATAGCTTAGGCCAGCTACTAAAGCCATATTCACTCCATAAGCTTTTAAGGTGATTACAACCATTTTGGAATGGGCCACCTTCCCATAAAAATGGACCTTTATCTTTTAATTTTTCATAAATAAATATTTTACGTTTTTTAAATGAGAGTGATTGATATTCTTCAGCAATACGATATTTTTCTTTATCTTCTAATGTCCATTTATTTTGATCGGTAGAGCTATATTCTGGATTAACTATTGCGTTTTTTAATTGATGGTAACTTTCGCCCGCTATATTTTTTAAAGGTATTTTATAGTCATCCCATTTATCATCATCTGAGCGATATCCCCAATGAAAACGTATAATAGGGGAGTTTCCTAATTCAATTAACTCTCTTATAGGTTTTTTATAGATATAATGGCTATCATCAAGGTTATTTTCATCTAATATAAAAGTGGGTTGATAATACTTATTAGCTGTTAGTTTATAAGGTGTATTGGTTAAGTTTAATCTTTCATTTAATCCATTACATATATTTTCTTCCGCAGTGGAATACCATTCTCCTTCTGAATGAACACCATGAACAAGAATAATTATCCCAGGTAAATTAGGTTTTACATGTATTTCTCCACCGATATTTGTTGCATTTGTACAAGATTGCCAATAGTAAGAACCATCAAGACACATTTTCTCTTTTAACCAACGAGTAGTCTCTTTATTATCACCATTATTCATAAAAGTTTCCTTTATTTTGAAATAGGATAAATAGCTGGGTCACTACAATCAAAACGAGTTTGCTCAGAAGGTGTTTTTAAAGTAATGGATGGTGTTTCCTTATCGCCTACATCATCATGAATATAATTAGAGTCGGAAGGATCAAAATAGAATTTACGCCACCAAGGGGAATCAAGTTCATCATTTTGTTGTCTATAAGAAGACTTACCTAAATAGAAGCCATCTGATGTGACAATAATATCAAAATTAGCAGAGTAATATTCAGGATCATAAGTCGTAATACCAAAGCCGGCATTTGTAGGAGCAAATTTTTTTCCTCCATTTAATGTGACTAAAATAACATTGATGCATCCATATTTTGTTCCAACGCATTGACTATATCGGCTACTCAGTACGGAAGGAAAAGCGAAAGCATCATCTTTATCAGTTGACCAAATTAATCGGCCTTTATAGCGGCAAGCTGACGAATCCAGAATTTTTTGATGAATACCTTTTTGTGTATTGTTGTAGTAAGTCATTCCTCCTCGTTTCTGGTTATATTGTTCTAGTGTAAAAAAACGATGTTCATCAATACGATAAATAATACTGGGTGGTGCCAGATTTTTAGCTTCTTCAAGAATTGAATGTAGATGAACTAAATCATCTTCTAGCATTTTTATAGTGGCTTTTTCTTTTAATGATAAACAGCCAGAAAGTAAGGTGGTGCTAATAATAAAAATAAAAGGTAATTTAAATAAATTAATTAACATGGTTTATCCTTATTAATTATTAGCTTATTTCAGGTTTTTAATTTAAGTGGAAATTATTTTTTATTTAAAGGGTTTTTTATAATATCGGGCATCTCGAAAGGAGTTAATTCTCCACTTACCATATAATCATCTAAACCACTCTGCCAATCAGCAAACTTTCTTAATTTATTCATTTTTTCTGGAGATTTACCTGTTTCGCAATAACCAATCGGTAAATCATAAGCGACAACACGCGTTAAAAACTTTTCATCTTTAGGTAATGAACTATGGTCAGTGCCTCGTTGTATATAAGTACGAAACCGGTCACGACTCTCTTTCAGTGTTTCGAACCGATGAGTATTATTTTTTTCACCTGCATGAAGATTAGGATCATCGCCACGTGCTTTTTTCTCTTCATCAGTTAAAGATACTTGGATCCGATCATAATCATAAAAATCAATTAAATAATAATAGTCAGCATCAATAGGTTGATTTTTTTTCGGATGAACTTGACCAAACCCATAGCCATATAATCCTTTGTTTTCGCTTGCGGCTTCAAAATCAGTAATACCATTTGTATAAGTTTCATCAAATTCTAGCATTTCATTGCTTTGGATGGGGTTAGGTACTTCGGGGCCATTAATATAAATTTTGGTATTCTTATCGGGTTTGGGCCATGTCAAATAATGCTTGGGCTTAGTATTATTTTCCCAAAAAGAGGTTCCATCACAATATCGGCTTTTGTGATCACAAAAAATAGTACTTTTATTGGCATCTGTCGGTGAATCTGGAGGGCCTCCGCAAGGCATGTTTCTACCTAATATACGGACATATAACGTACACTCTTCTTGGCTCGTAAAAAATGGTGAGAAAGAATATTGTTTTGTTTCGCAATTAAATATATTAGGAATACCATTCCAGCCAATACTACGAAGGGGACCCGCTCCCATCACACGATCATGAGGATTACAATAAATATAGGTTCTTCCATGGTTATCTCTTTCTTGAATAAAATTATTTTCAGTTAATTTAACTGAGCTGTCTTGTGAGGTCGCATTGTTATCATTTACTTTTCGAATTTTATCTTTAGGTGACCAACTTTTTCCCTCCTCATTTAGCCCCACAACAAGGCCTTTATACCCACAGGGATGATTTTTAAGCTTATCTTTATTTTCAGCCACCTTATTAATAATGGCCTGAAGGGTAGCTTCTCGTTGTTCAGCATTAATTTGTTCACTAAGAGGATAAGAGACAGCATTTAATTTGTAATCATGTAAAGCATAAGGAGAATTTAACACAAAAAGTGCATCTGGTGCTTCAATGGCAGAAGCGGCTAAGGCAATCATGGTGCCTTGGCTATGGGAAATCACACTGATAGTATCATGAGAATTATACTCTCGGATTATTGCGATCAATTTCGACAGTCTTTCCACGGCATGAGCATAGTAATTGCGTGGAGGACTGTCTGTTAATAATCTATCTGATTCAGGATTAAACCATTGCAAATCAATAAAAGCAGCTACACTTCCAGAGAAACCGCATTCGCTCCATAAACTGAATAATTGATTAGTCCCATTTTGAAAAGGACCACCATTCCAATAGAAAGGACCATATCTTTGAGATAATTTTTGAGAAATAAATAAACTTTTTTCTTTAGCGCTAGTTAGTGGAAAGTATGGGTCATAATGATCTGTTTTGGGTACAGATAAGGTGGAGTATTCTTGATAACTTGCTTTAATAAAATCCTCTTCTTCTGAATTTTTATTATCATCTGGTTTTGTTATAATATTTTTTTTTAATCGAAGGTGACTATCTCCTTTTTTATTTTTTAATGGAATATTATATTTCCCTATTTCATTATCATTAGCGCGGTATCCCCAATAAAAACGAATAATAGGGGAGTTATTTGATTTTTTTATTTCGTGTGAGTTATATTCATTATAATATCGACTATCTTCAATATTGTTTTTATTAGCTTTAAATTCATTTTTATAATATTCATTAGGTATTAATTTAAATTCTTCAGGGAGATTTAATCGTTTATTGAGTCCTTCACATAAATATTCTTCGGCATCCTCATACCATTCCCCTTCAGAGTTAACTCCATGAACAAAAATAATAATACCGGGTAAATGGGGTTTAACATGAATTTCTCCACCGATATCAGAAGCATGAGTGCTTGATTTCCATTCTTGGGTACCATCAAGGCATTCTTTGGGTTTTAACCACCGGGTTGTTTTTGTATTATCTTGGCTCATCACGTTTATCTTTTAAATAGAATAGAGAAGGGTGAGTATTAAAATAAATTTATTTTACTAACTGATAATCTACGCCATAGTCACCTAACTTTGACATTGGGGAAATAGAGGGATCACTGCAATCAAATTGAGTTTGTCCTGATGGAGTTTTTATTTCATAGGAAGGGGCTTCTAACGCATAAGGCTTTGATATTCTATTTTTTATATCCTCATTTGTATCATAAGAGTATTTTTCCCAATATAAGTCACTTAATGGTTCTTTTTGAGGAGGGGGAGCATAGCCTTTTCCGATATAAAAGTGATTATCTGTTACCACAAGGGTAAAATATTCAGTCTCTTTCACTGGGTTGAGTGTTTTATTGCCCAGAGGCATAACTACAGGCATGAATTTCCCTTTAACGTACTGTAGAATCGAGCTTTGGCAGGCATCTCGACGTCCTGCACAACCTTCCCAATTACTATCCACAGCAGGAAAAGCAATATACTCATCAGATTGTGCAGCCCAAATTAGTCGTCCACGAAAGTTACATGCCGAACCGTTATACACTTTAAAGTGAGCTTGAGTTTGTGTGTTGTTATAAAACGTATAGCCTTCGCGTTTTTCATTAAATTCTTCGAGGGTAAAAAATCGATGGTCGTCAATGCGGTAAATAACCACTGGAGGCTTAAATGTTTTTCGTAACTCTTCTAATTGACGTTGCTGTTCAATCTTATCTTTTTCCGCTTTAATTGCGGCTTTTTCTTTTAATGATAAACAGCCAGAAAGTAAGGTGGTGCTAATAATAACAATAAAAGGTAATTTTAATAATTTAACGAACATGGCTTATCCTTATTAATCATTATGCTGTTTTTATTTTACCGTTGTTTTTGTGTGGCTTAATTAATGCACATTTGTTTTTTTAATAAATGGAGGGTATTTTTCTGGCTCATTTTTTTACCTTTTATTTTTTAATGAATAATAACAATATAAAAAAGAAACTCTATTTTTTAATTCTATAATCTTGCCCATAGTCACCTAACTTTGACATTGGGGAAATAGAAGGGTCACTGCAATCAAATTGAGTTTGCCCTGAAGGAGTTTTCATTTCTGGATTGGGCGCTTCTAATGTATGAGGTTTCGATGTATTATTTTCCACTTCTTCGAGTGTTGGGTAAGGGTACTTATCCCAAGATAAGTTACTTAATGATTCTTTCTGAGGAGAAGAACTGTAGCTTTTTCCAATATAAAAATGGGTATCTGTCACCACAAGGGTAAATTTTCTCATTTCATTAACGGGATTAAGTGTTTTATTACCCACCGGAGTAATTAGTGGAACCAGCTCACCTCTATAATAGCGTAAAATCGAGCTTTGGCAGGCATCTCGACGTCCTGCGCAGCCATACCAATTGCTGGCAGTCGCTGGAAAAGCAATATAGTCATCCTGTGTAGCCGCCCAAATTAAACGTCCATGAAAATTACATGCTGAACTGTTATACACTTTAAAATGAGCTTGAGTTTGTGTGTTGTTATAAAACGTATAGCCTTCGCGTTTTTCATTAAATTCTTCGAGGGTAAAAAAGCGATGGTCATCAATACGGTAAATAATCACCGGAGGCTTAAATGTTTTTCGTAACTCTTCTAATTGACGTTGCTGTTCAATCTTATCTTTTTCCGCTTTAATTGCGGCTTTTTCTTTTAATGATAAACAGCCAGAAAGTAAGGTGGTGCTAATAATAACAATAAAAGGTAATTTTAATAATTTAACGAACATGGCTTATCCTTATTAATCATTATATTGTTTTTATTTTACTGTTATTTTTGTGTGGGTTAGTTAAGGTACTTTTTGTTTTTTAACAAATGGAGGGTGTTTTTGGGCACATTTTTACCTTTTGTTTTTTCAATGAATAATAAGAATATAAAAAAGAAACTCTATTTTTTAATTCTATAATCTCGCCCATAGTCACCTAACTTTGACATCGGGGAAATAGAGGGATCACTGCAATCAAATTGAGTTTGTCCTGAAGGAGTTTTCATTTCTGGATTGGGAGCTTCTAATGTATGGGGTTTCGATGCATTATTTTCTACTTCTTCGAGTGTTGGGTAAGGGTACTTATCCCAGGATAAGTTACTTAATGATTCTTTCTGAGGAGAAGAACTGTAGCTTTTTCCAATATAAAAATGGGTATCTGTCACCACAAGGGTAAATTTTCTCATTTCATTAACGGGATTAAGTGTTTTATTACCCACCGGAGTAATTAGTGGAATCAGCTCACCTCTATAATAGCGTAAAATCGAGCTTTGGCAGGCATCTCGACGTCCTGCACAACCTTCCCAATTACTATCCACAGCAGGAAAAGCAATATACTCATCAGATTGTGCAGCCCAAATTAGTCGTCCACGAAAGTTACATGCCGAACCGTTATACACTTTAAAGTGAGCTTGAGTTTGTGTGTTGTTATAAAACGTATAGCCTTCGCGTTTTTCATTAAATTCTTCGAGGGTAAAAAATCGATGGTCGTCAATGCGGTAAATAACCACTGGAGGCTTAAATGTTTTTCGTAACTCTTCTAATTGACGTTGCTGTTCAATCTTATCTTTTTCCGCTTTAATTGCGGCTTTTTCTTTTAATGATAAACAGCCAGAAAGTGTCGATGTAGACAAGAGTAAAATAAAAAAATAGGATAACTTGTATCGCATTATTCATTTTCTCCATAAGGTAATAATTTAATTAGAATATCGTTTATTGCATTAGAATTTATACGAGTTGTTTTACCTTCGGAGTCAGAAATGCCTTTTATAATTTCGCCACTAGGTAATGTAATTTGATAACGCTGATTAGCAATCGGTTCTCCCGAAAGTGGGTTTTTAATAACGAACCATTCACTAAATTCTTCTGGTGAAAAAGATTTCATGGCACTTTCTACACTTTGTGGACCTAATTTTTGAATGCCATTATTTTTAATTAATAACTTTCCAGGTCCTCCAATTTCCACATTACCATCTTTAATTCGTATATATCCACCACCACAAGATAAGAGTAGTTCCTCTTGAGCTGATAACACCATTTTTTTACCACTACTTATTATTGAATCTTGTGTAGACCATGTTGATAGCCGACCATCTTGTGCTTGAATTTCAATGTCACCAGTTTTGGTGAAAATTTTTGCTCCCATTCTGGAAAAAAAACTCATCATTTCACCAGCAGCTAACGTGAATTTTTTAAATGCACCAATATCAACTTGTTGGCTTGCTGTTAGAGTGAGATTTTCTTCAGCCGACAGTTGTAAATTATCGCCACTGGTTAGTGCTATTCCGTCAGGGGCAGTGGCTAAGAGCACTGATTTTTTTAATTGGATTAATTTTTTTTCTAGGCTTTCTTGCTGTTGCTGGATATTAGAAGCGAGAGCACTAGCATGTTCTGCACTTTTGGTTAGAGTTTGCATTTCTATTAATGCAGCAGTGAGTTGTGACTGCGCCTCCTCCATTGCCAGCACTTCACCACCTGCTTTGGCTTGATTATCTGCACTAATAAACAATCCTTTACCTGCTCTTATTGCTCCCCAACTATCAGTGCGTAACTCAAAACCTTCACCACGTTTATCACGATTGGCATCGACAATATGACCTAAATTTAATTGAGATTTACCCCCATATTCGGTACTGAGTTTAATATGCTCTTCACCGCGTTTATCTTCCATTCGCAGCTTATTATTTGCAGGAGTACGAATAACATTACGTGTATTGTTTCTATCCGTTACATGATCGGGATGGCGAGAATCATGCAATGCATGGGCGATATAAGGTCGGTCTGGGTCGCCCTCATGAAAGGCGATAGCGACTTCAGTACCTTGAATTAACGGAAAATGCATCCCATAGGTATCGCCCGCATAAGGTTTTGCCAAGCGTACTGGCATACTTTCATAGCCCATGGGTTTTTCATCACGGTCGGCATCAAATTTTACCCAATAAAAACCGTGTTCATTTTGGTGAGCGTAAATATCGTTATCTTTTGCACTAGTAATACGCGCAGTCAGTGTGCCTGTAATAATTGGACGAGGTTTAACAACTGGACGCCAGCATAGTGTTTCACTGTAAGGAATGGCATTAAATCGTACTTGTAGTGCTTTTTCCCGACCACCACTAAAGCGTAGGCGAGTGATTAAAATAGGTGATTGAAACACAGACGGTAATGATGAAGGTATTGCGTTATCAGTGATAGAAAGCACTTGGAGCGGTGATAAAAAGTCGGCATTACTTTCGCCTTTTAAGCGCATTTGTCGAGTCAGAAAACGTTCATGATCGAGTCTTGCCCAAAAGTTAGCAGTTTCTGCTTCAGGTGTGAGTTTATCGCCACGAGTAAGATGTCTTGCTTGGTAATGATAAACTTCACCATAGTGGATTTCATCACCTTCACCACGTGTCATATCAGCAACCGCAGATAATAATGTGTCTTGCGCTTGTCGATGGTTATAGTCTTTTGTTAATACATTTTGCTCGACAACTTGATGGTGTAATGATAATCCCCACACACTTTCTTGGTGGTTATCGTTCATACCGGAAGGGCTATTGAGAGGTAATGTTTTATCAAAGATATAAGCACTTTGGCGATCGGCAAAATGGATAACTTCAGTTTGTGTTTGGTCTTGCAAATAGAATGAGTAAAAAATACCGACTTCACTTAATAGTCGTTCTATAAATTGACGATCACTTTCATTGTATTGATTAATTTGCTCGCGTTTGGGATATTCATTTTTAAGTGTAAATTCAAACTCCCAATCTTTAAAATTATGTTCACGTAAAATTTGGCTTACAACATCGGGCACAGATTGATTGAGAAAAAATCGATGAGAGCGGATTTGATGACGTAATAATGCAAAGACAGGCTCAATAACGAGTTGATAACGCGCTTCATCCACAGATCCTGATAAACGCCGAAATTGTGTGATAACACCATGAACTTGTTTGGTGATAGGCTCTTGCGTTGCCAAAGCGGTAATACTGTTAATTGGCGGTGTAAAAGATAGGGTTGCACTACGACGCAAGAGTTGTTGTGGCTGTAAATCTTGAGCTTGGCAAGTAAAGGTAATTTGATAATGGTAGGTATCACTTATTGCTTCGCGTCCGGTGAAGTGTTCTACATCAAATAAAACATCACATCCTTGTACATTAAGATGATAGCGATTTTGTCCATTAAGTAGAGTCTGAGTTGTTTTTTTTAAGTTCATAGCTGAATTATATAAACACATCCCGTTTGTTTATTATTAACAAACTTTCGGTGTTTATCCTTGTGAAGGAGTTTTAATTGATATAATAACGTTTAATAATTGTAGATATTATTTTTCAATAATTACTTGTAAATCTTGCATAGTATTATTTAATTCTTCTTTTTTTTGTTGCTTAATAAGTTCTGATATTTGATTAACTAAATAATATGTTGGAGGAGGGAGTTTAGTTATATCTATAGGAGTTTCTTTTCCTGTCGATAAGTCTACAAATATAATTCCATATAAAGGTTTATATGCTATACCTAGTAGTATTATTGTATCTAAATAACTAGATGTTCCTTCAGGTTGCATAATTAATTGCATTGATTTATTTGATTTGTAACCAAAGTAGATCATTCTTGATAAAAAATAACTACTAAAAGGCTCACGAATACCACTTTCAGAGTGCATAAACCATGCACGGGAATCATGTATTTGATCATCAAGCAAACTAATAACGTTTTTAAGGTCTACATCTTGAGTTATTTTTCTCATTGATAAAGACATTATTTTTTTAAATATGATACTACTAATCGCTTTTAAGCTTAAGTATTCTTGCCTTTCATCTTGAGTTGTAGCTATGTAAACAAGCTTATTAGTAGATTGAAATGCTTTTAGTAAATCTGATTTTAATATAACGTCAGATGGAAATGTTATTTCAGGGGCATTTTGACATTTTTCTAGATTTGTTTGGTATATTGATGAGCTTTCACCATGTACTTTTTTAAACCATTGTGCTTCTTGTTGACATTCTACTTTTGATTTTTGGTTTATTTTTATTAGAGGTGTAGGTCTGGATACTCCTTTTAAATCTTCTAATTCAAATTTAAATTCTAAAGATGCCTCCCATAACTGACCTCTAGCATTTGTTGCATCAAAAAGTGGTGGCCCTATATTTTTATCACTTGGTTTCCAATTAGAAAG